>PMYD01000168.1 GCA_003171335.1 Phycisphaerales bacterium | reverse complement strand
CACCGGGCCATGCCCGGCACACCACAAAGAGGCGGACTCCCCGAGACGGGGAGCCCGCTTGAAGAATCCTTCAGTTTTCTTATCCGGCGGCTACCGGCGGCGGCGCAGGGCCGCCAGACCGATGGCCAGCAGGCCCAACGTGGCCGGCTCAGGCAGCGGAACTTGCTGCGTGCAGTAAGCGATGGAGCCGTTAAAGTGAATAATCAGTCCAAAATCGCCCGAGGCCCCTTGGGCAATAGGGCTGCCGGTGCCCACGCTGTAATCGACATCGCCGATATAACCGGCTATACCAGAGGGAGTTGTGCCGGGCACCGGGTCGGTGATGGTCCACGTCCAGTTATCCGGAGCGATCACGCCGGTGATCGTGAACGGCTGGGTCATGCCGATGGCCAGATGGTAGCCGGTCCAGTCAAACGTGGTGTCGTTCTGGATCGTCTGGGCGAGCCAAACGGTTGGGTCGGTCGCATCGGTGGTGAAACTGCCGGCAAGCAGGGCCGGGGAGCCATACTGGCTGCAGCCGGCGACCAACTCGTACTGATCCGGGGTGGTTTCCGTCAAATTCGAGGAAGTAACAGCAACCGTTCCCCCATCGCCGGCAGGCTCAAGGTTCCACTGGAGAATGGTGCCCCAAGCTGAACCCGCCGCAAGAGTTACAACCATCATGAAGATCGCTAGTCTGCTCACGTCCCTCTCCTTTCGTGCCCTCCTGGGGCACCCTCAACGCGTAAAACGCACGCCATTGCCACGCTGAGGAGAGGGGAGCAGACTGCTCCATCAGCCCGATCATCCGGAGGAAGCCTCCGGTGCTGCCAGCGAGATGTTTAAAAAAGGAATGGAGAACTCAAACTTACGATCCCCAACCGGCGTGCAGTATACCCGAGAAGCGAAATCGGTCAAGTCCTTTTTCTGTCATCATTTATCACGTCATTGGCGAGAACGATACGGCGGCCGGCGATGCATACAGTCCGATCCCCTGGCCGCCGCATCACCCCGAGAGCCGCGAAAATCTTCGCTGCGAGTTGGGGAAGTCCACGCCCATCCCGCAGCCGCACAGGATGAAGAACGCCAGGCCCATCCCCCCGGCCGCAGCAAGGGCGACAGCGCCCGGCCGCGGCGCAGGGGGCGAATCCACCATCATCACGGCCGACCCCGCGATGACCATTCCCACGGCGAACCACTGGTAGATGCGGAGCTTGGCGATGACCCTCGTCAGCGGCTCGCCGCGGTAGCCCTCCTCGATGAAGCGGACCAGTCCGGCCAGCACTAGGTACAGCCCGCCGATCAGGGTCAACCGAGCGCCGCGGCTCCAGAGCAGCGCCAGGACCGCCGCGATGACGGCGTTGCCCAGGATCGAATAGAGCTGGGTCGGATAGATGGCCTTGCCTTTTAGGCCGGCCAGGGCGACCCGGGAGTGGTCATTGTGGACCACGATACCCGGATCCTCGCCGCACGGCGCCCCGTGGCAACAGCCCTGAACGATGCAGCGCAGCCTTCCGATCGCCTGGATCCACGGCCCGGCGAAGGTGAAGGCGGCCAGCACGAGCACCATCGAGCGGTCGAAGGGCACAAGCAAGAGACCCGCCAGGACGATCCCTGCGAGCCCGCCGAAGTAGCCGAAGGGTCGGCTCAGGCCCTTCGAGGAGCCCACCAGAAGCTGCCCCACGACGGCCGCACCGACGACGCCCGCCAGCAGCAGCGCGGTTACGGCGGCGATGTGCTCCCTGCCGGATAGGAGCACGACGAGGAAGGCTCCCACTCCGCCGGCCAGGCCGGCGAAGATGGCGTGGTTGATCACCCGGGCCGAGCCGATCGTTCTGGAACTCCAGGAGTTCGCCAGCCGCTCGGTCAGCCTGAGGACCCCCGCCCACAGATGGTCCAGGCGAAGGATGGCACCCACCGGCCGACCCAGTTTCGACCAGCCCAGCAGGGGCCGAGGCAGCCGGCCGAAGGTCCGCAGCAGGTACGGTCGTTCGTATCCCAGGACCAGGGCGCCGGCGGCGGCGGCCACCAGCGGCGTCGTCAAAAAGGCCCCCGTGGCCGAGCCGACCACCAGTGAAACCCCCAGGCAAGCCAGCACGAAGCCGCAATAGATGGGATGCGGCACGATCGCGTAGATCCCGCCGACGACGAGCTTCCCGGGCGGGAAGGCATTCATCGGCAGGCCGTTGCCTAGCCTCCACAGGTCCCACATGCCCCAGAGCAAGAGGATAACCCCGCCGCCGGTCAGGATGCCGCCGGGAATCGGGAAGGGGGCGATACCAAGCTGGATTCTCACCCGCACCGAGAAGAGCACCAGGAACAGCGGAAGGGTGACCACGAAGAGCAGGCCGTAGAGGATCTTGGCGATGGCATGCGACTTCTCGTCGGCCTTGGGTCCTTCACTCACCATTCGGTCTTCATCGACGAACAGCGCGTCCTGCCGGTTATTCGCATGCGGTGCGATGTGGTGAGGAGACCCCGGCACTATCGTTCGCGCGGTTCGAGGCATGAGCCAGACAATACTCCTCCCCGCCGGTCGACTTCAACAGCGATTTGGCGGCTTCGGGAATAGGTGACAGTCTCGAATGGCACTTCCTTAAGCCGCAAAATGGCGTTTCCAATCGGCGCGGGTGGTTCGTAATCTTGGGTAGTGTTTCATCTCACGTCTGACCGCGCGGGGTTCCTGTCGGTCAGGGCGTCGGCTGACCCGGCAGGAGGCGATTTCGCTGAGCATCGCCTCATAGAGGTCCTGGAGCTTCCACCACGGCGATGTCGCCAGCGCCGGCGCAAACGCCAGGATGGCGCGCAGGGCATGAACGAAGCTGAGCGTCATCGGATCTTGTCCGTGAGCCGCGGCCGCTTCCAGCATGATGGCCCGCACCACGTTTACCGCCATCATGCGCGCGGCCAGTTCCTTGAGCGTTCCTTCGGGACTCTTGCTGCGCAACACATCGGCCGACAGGCGGACCTTCAGTTGCAGGAAGAGCGTCTCGATCCGCCAGCGTCGCGCATACAGTTCCACAATCTCGGCCGCCGGGTAACGGGCCCCATCCAGCAGCGAGGTGATGAACCACACGGTCTCCTGATGCCCGCGATCTCGCACCACGGCCTGAATCAGCCGTACGCGCATGCTGCTGGGCAGCATCGGATCCTTGCGCCGATACGCCTTGCCCATGGGCAGGTCGGTCACAAAGTCGTTCGGGGCATATCCCTCCAGGGGCCGCAGTTGGGAGAGCTTCAGCCGTTGATGGACGCGCGTCAGGAACTCCAGACCGGCGGTGCGGTATCGGGCATACAGGTTGGCCCCGGCAAAATGCCTGTCGGCTACCAGCACATCGCCTTTACGCAAGCCCGCCAGCAAAGGCCGCAACAACGCCTGTTCGCTCTGGTCGTACCGCCCGACGGCATACGCCAGGACCGTCATCGTATTGGCCAAGGCCAGCGTGACCATGCGGGCCAACGGATAGTGGCGCTTGCCCCCGCGGCCGGTGCTGGTGCCAAAGTACCCATGTAATGGCGGCGTATCCGGCATGGAGACGCACGTGCCATCGACCAGCACCACCCGGTGGCCGCGCCAGCAGGCGAAGGGCTCGGACAACTTCTGCACGCTGGCGGCCAGGAAGTCCCAGACCTGTTCCCACAGAGCCACAGGCAGCCGAGCCCGTGCCTTGGCCAGCGAACCGGAGGAAGGGCGCTTCCCCCGCAGAGTTGGGAAAGCTCCCACGGCAGCGTCCCAGATCACATGCCAACTGGCCTGGGACGATTCCTCCGGCCAGATAGCCGCCAGGATCATGTGCAGCATGGTGACGATGGGCGTCAGTGTGCGTCGCCGGAACGTGTAGCGAAGGTCCTGACAGGCCTGTTCGATGGCCTGGTTGGGCAGCACCTTGCGGACAGAATTCAAGGTGACTTGTTGGAGTTGAAAAGAAACGTCTGCACTTGGCGCGGCGTCCTTGCCGATACGCTCGTTAAGCATAGCACGGTCTCCTTACCGGTGGTTGTTTGTGACAAAACCTTCATCGGTATTTGGAGACCGTCTTGCTTATGCCGCCTTAAGGAAGTGCCATTCGGGACTGTCCCCGGGACGGTTACTGCTTTTCTTGATGGCCCAGGATGCGCACCACGCGCCCCTCGCGCTGAAGGCGGCCGGCGGCGAAGAGGTTGATGGCCTCGGGGTAGGCCAGGCACTCCTGGGCGAAGATGCGGGCGGTGAGGCTGTCGGGCGTGTCGCCTTCGAGGATGGCGACGCAGCGCTGCACGATGATGGGGCCGGTGTCGTACTGGCGGTCGCAGAAGTGGACGGTGCAGCCGGAGACCTTGCAGCCGGCCGCCAGCACGGCCTCGTGCACGCGGTGGCCGTACATGCCGCGGCCGCCGAAGCTGGGCAGGAGCGCCGGGTGGATGTTCATCACGCGGCCGTCAAACTGCGGGCCGAAGCGCCACAGGCGCAGGAAGCCCGCCAGGGCCACCAGGTCCGGATGGGCGGCGGTGACGACTTCGGTGATGGCGGCGGAGAACATATCCGTGGAGCGGTAGTCGCGGTGGTTGAGGATGGCCACCTCCAGGCCCGCGGCCTTGGCGCGATCGACGCCCGCGCACGGCCCGGAGGCAACCACCTGCACCACCTGGGCGGCCAGATCGCCGGCGGCGATCTTCGCCAGGAAGTTCATCAGCGTCGTGCCGCCGCCGCTGATGAGAACGGCTAGGCGGACTGGAGCAGGCATCTTCATGGGCTGGATTATATGGGAGGCACGTAAGAAGAAAACAGCCAACACAAAGACCACGAAGATCACAAAGGGCACAAAGAAAGAAGAAGGTAAAGGGCTGAAAGAAAAAGGACCCACCCCTACCGGCATTTTCCGGCCTTTACCCTTTCTCTCCTTTCCTGCCGTTCTTCGTGTTCTTCGTGTTCTTCGTGATCTTTGTGTTTCTCTTCGTTTTCCCGCGAGCCTCTCATTCGAGGTTCGCATGCCGGGCCTGAAACGCCGCCATGTCGATCTTCAGCCGCTCGGCCAGGACGTTGAAGAGGGCGTCGAGGCACAGGCTGGTGGCGTGCTCGAAGACGGCGGCGCGGATGACGATGTCCGGGTCGGCGGCGGGGATGAGCACCACCTTGTCGGCCTCGGCGGCCAGCGGGCTGGCGGGCTCGGCGGTGAGCACGACCACCTTGGCGCCAAACTGCCGGGCGCGCCGGGCCAGGTAGGCGGTAAAGCCGGTGGTGCCGGTGCAGCTCATGGCCACCAGCACATCGCCGGGTCCGGCGGCCGGCGTGATGGTCTCGCCGGGCACGAAGGCGGGCAGGCCGGCGTGCATCAGCCGCATGCCGAAGCTGCGGGCCACCAGGCCGCTGCGGCCGGCCCCCACGACGAACGTGCGGCCGGCCCGCGGCAGCATGTCGGCCAGCTCGACAAAACCGGTCCAGTCGACCTTCTCCATGACCGCGCTGATGCGGCTTAAGAGGTCGCGGCCGGCCAGGCGAAGCGAATTGGTCTCTTTGGGCACCATGGGTCTATTCAAATAAGTCGAAGACCATATGGCAAGATGCGGCTTGGGGGCGGCGGCCGGCGGTGAGGAAGAGGAACACAAAGATCACAAAGAACACGAAGGTCACGAAGAACGGCAGAATAAAAGGGGCAGAATAAAGACCGGGGAAGACTTGAGGGCACCGGCCGTCTTTTCTTCAGCTTCCTTAGTCCTTCTTTCTTTGTGCTCTTTGTGATCTTCGTGATCTTTGTGTTCTGCTGTGTGGCGAAGAGACGCCTCACCCCACGGAAGGCCCGCCTTGGCCCTTGGCGTCCCAGCGGGCCAGGTTGAGCACCTGGGCCAGCGTGCTGGCTTGGTCGCGGATCTCGGCCCGGATGCGGTTTTCCGCCTCCAGCACGTCGGCGCCGCGATTGACCATCTCGACGGCCTCGGCGGCCGGCAGGACCATCACGCCGTCATCATCGGCGACGATCCAGTCGCCCGGGCAGATCCGCTGGCCGGCGATGAGGATGGGCTGGTTGATCTCGCCCAGGCCCTTGGGGTCGCCGGCGTGGCTGGTGATGTGCCGCGTCCAGACGGCGAAGTCCAGCTTGCGGATTTCGGCCGTATCGCGGACCGCGCCATCCACCACCAGGCCGGCGATGCGTTTATTCACGGCGCCTTCGGTGGCCAGCTCGCCCCAGATGGCCGGCGGCCGGCCGCCCGCATCCACCACGATAACGTCGCCCGGCTTGGCCAGGTCGATGGCCTGCACCGGCTTGGACCAGTCGCCCGGCAGCGTGCGCACGGTGATGGCCGGCCCGCAGATGAACTTGCCGGCGATCAGCGGCCGCAGGCCCTCCAGGCACGGCCGGCGGTGGGCGCCGTCGGAGATGTTGGAGGAGCGAATCTGCTGGCTCTCGAACAGTTCGCGGAGGCTTTTGCCACCGTCGCCGGCGGCGCCGGCGCGCTTGAAAAGCGAGGTGGCCACGGCCGAGCCGGTGTCGATGGCGCGGCGGATTTCGGCGGCGGCCGCCTTGGGATCGATGGCCTTGGTGATGGCCCCGCCGACGATGATCACGTCGGCCCCGGCCGCGGCGGCGGCGGGCGCGGTCTCGCTGTTGATCCCTCCCGCCACGGCTACGGTGCAGGCGACGGCCGCGCGAATTTCCCGCAGTTGTTCCAGGGGGTCGGCGCCGGCCATCTGGGCGTCGATGGGGCAGTGCACATCGACCCAGGCGGCCCCCACCTGCTCGGCGGCCTTGGCCGCGGCCACCGGATCGGCCACGCCCATCAGGTCCACCGCGACCTGGAGCCCGTAATGCCGGCCGGCCTCGACGCACTCGCGGATCGTGCCGGCCGCGGCGGCGGCGCACACGGTCATCACGTTTGCGCCAGCCTTGCCGGCGGCCTCGGCCTCGATGCGGCCGGCATCCATGGTCTTGGTGTCGGCGATGATCACAGCCGCCGGGAACAGCTCGCGCAGCTTGCGCACGGCATCGAGCCCCTCGCTCTTGATGAGCGGCGTGCCGGCCTCGATATAGTCCGCGCCGCCGGCGAAGGCGGCCTGGGCGACTTTGAGAGCGCGGGGAAGCTCGAGGAAGTCGAGCGCGACTTGAAGATGAACGGTTTGATCCATAGGCCAAGCCTTAAATTCCAAATCCCAAATCCCAAATTCCAAACAAATTCCAAGCTCCAAATTCCAAATAAAGCGGCCATTCCGCTGGTCCCGCCGCACGAGCAAGCCTTTTGTTCCCATTGGAATTTGGGATTTGGTGCTTGTTTGGGATTTGGGATTTGGAATTTGGAATTTTGACTTTCATATCAGCGGGAACCTTGCTTCAAAGCCCGCACCACTTTCGCATCACGAGCCGACAGATCCGGGTACTTCGCATCGCTGCCGACATCGGGCCGGCGCTTCCAGCTCCGCTCGCAGCGCTTGTATTTCTCCCGGGTGTCCAGCGCCTGGTACTCGACGGCATGGCTGCCGGCGGCGAGGTCGGCTTCCAGGCGGGCAAAGCCCACGCCCAGGAGGTCCTCCAGCTCGGACAGGTACAGCTCGATGAGCCGGCGGTGCGCCTCATCATCGGCGGCCACGTGGAAGACCATCTCGGCATCCAGCGGGTTCTTGACGCCGGTGGCCCGCAGGGCCTCCAGCTTCACCAGGGCCTCATCGCGAATGGCCAGCAGCCGCTGCCAGATCACCGCCGGGCCATCCTGAAGGAGGTCGGCCGTCCAGTTGGCGGCATCGCGCAGCTCAGGGCGGACCTCGAAGGCCTGATCCACCGCATCGGTCGCCAAAACCGGCATGAGCGCCAGGTGCACGCTGGCGGGCTCGTCGGCCGGCCGGTTGGGGATGAATTCCCACGCCTCCTGGGCGGTGAAGGGCAGGATGGGCGCCAGCAGCTTGGTCAAGGTCATAAGCATGCGATGCAGCATGGTCTGGCTGGCGCGGCGACGCGGGCTATGCGGCAGCTCGCAGTACAGCCGGTCCTTCACCGCCGCCATGTAGATGCTGGAGGCCTGCGTGGTGCAAAACTCGTAGATGAGCCGGTACACCTTGTGGAATTCGAAGGCCTCGTACGCATCCAGCACCTGGCGGGTCAGCCGGTCCAGCTCGAGCGCCATCCAGCGGTCCACCGAGTGCTCGGCCGGCTGGATGTTGTGGTGCTCCGGCGAGAAGTCGAAGCAGCTTCCCATGGCGAAGCGCAGCGTGTTGCGGATCTTGCGGTACGCATCCTCGATCTGGGCGATGAGCTTGTCGGACGTACGGACGTCGTCCTGGTAGTTCACCGAGGCCACCCACAGCCGCATCACGTCGGCGCCGCGCTTGGAGAGTTCATCCTGCACGTTGACCGCGTTGCCGGTGGACTTGGACATCTTGTAGCCCTGCTCATCCACGACAAAGCCATGCGTGAGCACCGCGCTGAACGGGCAGCGGCCGCCGGCGGCCAGGCCCGGCAGCAGCGAGAGCTGGAACCAGCCGCGGTGCTGGTCGGAGCCTTCCAGGTACAGGTCCACCGGGATGCGCTCGACCAGCTTGCGGGCCTCGGCCACGGCGTGCCAGCTCGAGCCCGACTCAAACCAGACGTCGAAGATGTCCATCTGCTTTTCGAGCGTGGCGGGGTCAAATTCTGGCCCGTAGACCCCTTTATCTACAGCTTTCGAAAAAGCATCGTCGGCAGCAGGCGTGAAGTCGGCGTGGGACTCATAACCCGTATCCGCTTTTCGATCCCACTTGGCGAGAAGTTCAGAAGGAGTCGCTGTAAACCAGGAGTCGCTGCCGTGCTCGCGGAAGTGGTCCGCGACGGCGCGGACGCTGGCGGGCGTCAGCAGCACCTGGCCGTGCGGGTTGACGAAGGCTGGAATGGGCAGGCCCCAGGCGCGCTGGCGGCTGATGCACCAGTCGGGTCGGCTCTCCAGCATGCCTGCCAAGCGGTTGCGACCCCAGGCGGGTACAAACTGCACGGGGCTCTTCTCAGCAACGACATCCATAGCCAGATCGCGGAGCGTCCGCGAGGTCGTTCTCAGCGGCTCATCCACCGCGATAAACCACTGCTCGGTGGCGCGGAAGATCGTGGGCTTCTTGCTCCGCCAGTCGTGCGGATAGCTATGCGTGAATTTCTCCTGGTGGAACATCGCGCCGGCCTCGGTGAGCCGGCGGCAGACCAGGTCGTTGGCCTCCCAGACGACCTTGCCGCGCAGGAATTCCGGGGCCGTGTCGTCGAAGGTGCCATCGGCCTGCACCGGGCAGTACACCTCCAGGCCGGTGCGGATGGCCGTGCCGTAGTCCTCCAGGCCGTGGCCGGGGGCGGTGTGCACCAGGCCGGTGCCATCCTCCAGCGTGACATAGTTGGCCGTGACCACCGGGCAGCGTTTGTCCGCGATCAGCGGGTGGGCGTACGAAAGCTTCAGCTCGGCCAAGCGGTGACCGGCGACCGTGCCGATCAGCTCGTATTCCTTCACGCCGGCGGCCGCAAACACGCGGCCGGCCAGCTCCTTGGCCACGATGGCGTAGCGTTTCTTGTCTGGGCTGGCGGGACTGGCGAACCGTGCGGCGGTGTACTCAAAATCCGGGTGCACGGCCACGGCCAGGTTGGCCGGCAAGGTCCAGGGCGTGGTCGTCCAGATCATCAGCGCCAGCTCGCCGGCGGGCTCCTTGAGGCCCAAGGCGCGGGCCAACGCCTCCTGCCCTTCGGCCAGGGCAAAGAGCACGTAGATACTCGTGTCCTGGCGGTCGTAATACTCCAGCTCCGCATCGGCCAGGGCGGTGCGGTTCTCGATGGACCAGTGCACCGGCTTGAGTTGGCGGTACACCACGCCCTCGGCCACCATGCGGGCGAAGACCTCCAGCACGTCGGCCTCGTAGGCCCCATCCATCGTGCTATAGGGCTTGTCGAACTCGCCCCAGATGCCCAGCCGCTGGAACTGCTGCTTCTGCACCTCGATATAGTGCGCGGCGTACGCCTGGCATTTGCGGCGGATCTCCATGCGGTCCATCTGGCCCGCCGAGCGGCCCAGTTCTTCCATGACCTTGGCCTCGATGGGCAATCCGTGGCAGTCCCAGCCGGGGATGTACGGGGCATCGTGGCCGGTCATGGTCTTGTAGCGCACGACCACATCCTTGAGCACCTTGTTTAAAAGGTGGCCCATGTGGATGTCGCCGTTGGCGTACGGCGGGCCATCGTGCAGGACATACCGCGGCGAACCGGCCCGCGCGCGGCGGACCTGGCCGTACAGATCCTGTTTTGCCCAGGCGGCCAGCCACTGGGGCTCTTTGGTCACCAGGCCGGCCCGCATGTCGAAATCGGTCTGCGGCAGGTTGACCGTGTCCTTGTAAGAGGCTTGCCCATCTTTTTTGGCCATAGTGGCAACTACCTTGTGCGCTGTCGTGAAGGCGAAATCCTCGCCGGAAACCCAAACAAAAAACCCCGAGGCACGATCGCCCCAGGGCCGCAGTGTCTCACGCGCCGTCGGCTAGGGCAATCGTCCGGTGCCGTTAAAGCGGATAATACCACCCGCGCAGCCATCCCGCCGCCCGCTTGAGGGGCGTCTGGACAGGACCGCCAATTCCTGCCGGGATGTCCGCACGCGATCGCTCCTGCCGTCAAACGGCCGACGAAACCAAACTTGATTATAGATCGGCAAGGGGGGGTGTCAACATGGGCCCTTTGGGGCAAGACGCCGCGGTCCGCTGCCCGGCCAGCGTAGCCGCAGGGGCTACAATTCACTGAAGCCAAAACGGGGTTTGGCCGCAGGGTGGGCATCTTCAGGAGCGTGCCATGCGGAGTCTCCGCAAATGTCTGATGCTGGCGATTCTACTCGTAATGCCGCTGGCGCTGTCGCTGGCCGGCTGCCATCACCGCGAAGGGTACCGGGAAGAGCGCGTCGGCTACTATGAGCCCGACCGCTACTACCGGTACGACCAGTACGACCGGGACCATTACGATCATCACGAGTACGACCGCGAGGGCCGGCACGACAACGACCGGGGCGAGCATCGCGAGGAGGACCGCCACGAGGGCGGCGATCGAGACTAGCCTTGCTGCCGAGGCGGCGGGCGCCCTTGCGCCTACGCCAGCAGATTGATTCTGCGCCACTTGCCCGCCCGGAAGCGGGCCAGCATGACGACGCCCAGGATGATGACGTAGGCGGCGCAGGCCATCCAGACGCCCAGGCTCTCGAGGCGCGGGAACAGGTGGAGCATCAGGTAGCCGCCGCCCAGGATGATCGAGAGGTTTAATACGGCCGAGACGACCATGGGCCAGAGCGTGTCGCCGGCGCCGCGCAGGGCGCCGATGAAGATGATGCCCGTGGCGTCGAAGACCTGGAAGATGGCCCCGATGATCAGCACCCAGCCGCCCACGCGCACGATCTGGCCCACCAGGGCGGCGTCGGATGGCTGGTCCAGCGTCAGGTAGAAGCGGATCAGCCCCTGCCGCCAGAACCAGAAGGACAGGCCGCACAGGCCCATGTAGCCCACGGCCAGCACCAGCGCGGCGTACACGCGGCGCTGGGCCAAGTGCGGTTTCTTCTCGCCGATATACCGCCCCACCAGGGCCGTGGCGGCGATGGAGATGCCGATGGCCGGCATGAACGCCAGTTGCTCGTAGCGCATGGCCACCGTGGAGGCGGTCAGTTGAATCGTGCCGGCGTCGGGGCTGGGCACTCCGCCGATGGTGGCGATGTTGCCCACCAGCAGCGTGATGCACAGCGCCCAGCCGAGAATGTCGAAGGACATCTGAAACCCCGCCGGCCAGCCGATCCGCAGCAGGTCGAGTATTTGGCGAAGATGCACGCGGAACTGGTGGCGGCTGTCGTACAGGCGGCGCGTGTGACCGCCCAGGAAGAACGCCGCCAGGATCACCACGCCGGCGGCCTGGCCAATCAATGTGGCGATGGCCGCGCCTTCGAGGCCCAGGGCCGGCAGGCCCCAATGGCCGAAGATCAGCCCCAGCGCTGCCACGAAGTTCACCGCATTGGCCGCCACCGAGACCACGTACACGATGGCCGGCCGCTGCGTGCCGTAGAAAAACTCCTCCAGCACCGTGCGGCCGAGGAAGAGCACCTGGCCGGCGATCATGTAGCGGAAGTACATCACTTCCAGCGGCCGGATGGCGGGGCCATGGCCCACGGCGGCGAAAATGCCGGGGGCGGCCGGCAGCAGCGACATCATGAGCCCCGACCAGGCGACCGCCAGGACCAGGCCCGCCCAGGTGTACTGACTGCAGCGCTGGAGGCGCCGGGCGCCGTAGTTCTGGGCCACGAACGTATTGACCACGGTCAGCGTGCCCAACATGAGCGCCAACGGCACGAACGCCAGGATGTACCCGGAGAACTGGGCACTCAAGGCCTCCGCCCCGCCCGGGCGGATCTGGGCGACCATCAGCCCATCGACAAACTGCATGACCGTGGAGTTGATCATGCCCAGGGCCGTCGGAATCGACAGCTTGAGCACCTCGCCCACGCCCCAGAAGGGCTTGGGATCCGACTCCAGAACTAAACTGTCACACTGGGTCATGGACGGGTAAGTCTAGCAAACGAATTGCCGATTGCGAGAAACCCTCTGCGGCACAGCCGAAAGTACAATGGCGGCCGCACGATGGATGGAAAAATGGAACAATCCGTGCTGGCGCGACTGGATGGGCAGATCGCCTGGACGGCCCGGCAATGGCCGCACCAGATGCGCCAGCGCCTGGCCGGCTACATCCTGGCGCAGCAGACCGCCGGCGGCGGGTTCACGGACAAGGCTGGCTCACCGGACCTGTATTACACCGGTTGGGCGCTGCGCGGGCTGTGGCTGATCGGCGGAATCGACGACCACACGCGCGGGATGACCGGCCGCTATCTTCAGGCTTCCCCTCCAAAGGACCTCATCGAGCTGACGTCGTGGCTGATGGCAGAGTTGGCGATACAGGGTTCGAATGCCGTCCAGGGGACCACGTTGCCCACGGCGCGCCTGGAGAGGGCCCAAGGGGCGGAGTTCCGCGCCCTGCTTCATGCCAGCCGATCTGACGATGGCGGCTACGTGCGGGCCGCCGGCGCCCCGGCCGGCAGCACGTACCTGACGTTTCTGGCCCTGCTGACATCGCAAATGCTGGGTGAGCCGCTGCCTCACGCCGACCGCCTGCTGGAGTTTCTCCGCTCCCGCCGGCGCGAGGATGGCGGCTTTGCCGAAGGCCCCTATGCCCGTTTCGGTTCGGTCAACCCCACGGCGGCGGCCGTGGCGACGCTGCTGGCTCTTTCGCCGACGGGCGGGCAGGACCCATCGTTGGAAGGTGCGTGCCGGTTCCTCCAGCACGCCCAGCACGCCGATGGCGGCTGGCGGGCCTGGCCGCATTCGGCCGGCGGCGACCTCTTGAGCACCTTCACCGCGCTGTACATGCTGGCGGCGGCCGGCCGGCTGGAAAACGTCGATGCCGCCGGCGCTGTGGCCTTCGCCCAGGCCTGTCTGCGCGAGGATGGCTCCTTTGCCGGCACGCCGGCGGAAACACAAGGCGATGTGGAGTTCACCTGTTACGGCATCAGCACGCTGGCGCTGCTGAAAGTCGAGTCGTAAGCCCGAACCGCCCCGCGCTTATTCGCTGGCCGCCAGCATAAGGCGGCATATCAAGGATGGATGGCTCCAAGAATCGCCTGCGCCACCTGGCGGCCCAGAAGTTGCGAGCCGGCCTCGGTGAAGTGCACGCCATCCTCGCGGAGATATTTCTCCCGGCCGGCGGCCATGATGAGCGAGTACAGGTCGTCCAGCGCAATGCCCGCCTCGGCCATAATGCCGTCGGCGGCGGCGTTAAAGGCCTGCACATCCTCCTCCCGACGGTCCTCCTCTTTGACGAGCCGGTGGCGCTCGAAGATCACCGGCGTGATCCGCGCCCAGATGAGCCGCTTGCCGGTGGCGGCGAGGTGCTCGACGATCCGCCGCAGGTTCGTCCGATACGCCTCCAGTTCCACTTGCAAAGCGCCGGTGGCGCGGTTGCAGCGCAGGTCGTGCAGGCCGCAGTTGAAATGCACGACTTCCGCCTGCGGCGCCTCGGCCAGGTGCTCATTCAGCTCCGCCAGCAGTTGCCGGCTGTCGCCGCAGATGCCCTCCCGCCGCCGCACCACGCACTGGCCCGCCAGCTCTGCGGTGACGAAGGGACAATAGTACTGCGAAATGGAATCGCCGATCAGCAGCACCGCGTTGGTCTTGGCCACGGACTGCACTCCTGATATTGTGGATGCTGAACGCCGCAATTCGCTCCATCGCGGCCCGTGTAGTCATGAAACCCGTTCCAGAATGTGACCGATTGCAGGGAAAGCAAGCTTTTCCTGGCGATATCCGGGATTGGACGATCCTTGAATGAGCCAAGCGCGGCGTGGGCCGGTCTTCACGTGCAGGACCTGCACAAGGAATACCCCACGCCCACCGAGCCCCTGCGCGTGCTGCGCGGCATCTCGCTTCGCTTGGCCGGCGGCGACTCGCTGGCCGTGGTGGGACCCTCCGGATCGGGCAAGACGACGCTGCTGAATATCCTGGGTACGCTGGATGTCCCCACCGCCGGCAAGGTCCGGCTGGATGGGCTGGACCCCTTCGATTTGCCCGCCAAGGCGCTGGCACGCTTTCGAGCCCAGCGCGTGGGGTTTGTGTTTCAGGATCACCACCTGCTGGACCAGTTGACGGCACAGGAAAACGTGCTGGTGGCGGCCCTGGCCGCCGGGCGCGTGGGTCGCCCGCAGACCCAGCGCGCGGAGGAACTGCTCGAACGGGTCGGCCTGGCGGACCGGCGGCGGCATTTCCCCGCCGAGCTGTCCGGCGGACAGCGGCAGCGCGTGGCCATCGCCCGGGCGCTGATGAACCGGCCATCGCTGCTGCTGGCGGATGAACCCACCGGCGACCTCGATGCGGCCGCGGGCCGCAATATCGCCGAGCTGCTGCTCGAGCTGGCGCGCGACCAGCGGGCCATGCTGATCGTGGCCACGCACTCCGCCGAGCTGGCCGGCCAGATGGGGGGGCGCGTGCGGCTGTCCGATGGCCTGCTGGTGAACGGCCATGACTAGCTGGCGGCTGGTCGCGCGCAGCCTGGTGCACTTCCGCGGCGCCAACCTGGCGGTGGCGGCCGCCATCGCGGTGGCCGCGGCCGTGCTGACCGGGGCGATGGTCATCGGCGACAGCGTGGACCTTTCCCTGCGCGACCTGGCGATCGCCCGGCTGGGACCGGTGGAGGCGGCCCTGACGAGCGAGCGCTTCTTCGATGCTTCACTGGCGGACCGGCTTGGGACTATCAATCTCGACAATCCGCTGGGCCAGCCCGCGCCCAACGTCAGAGCTTCCTCATCGCTGGGGGCAGGAATCCTGCTCAACGGCTCGGCGGCGAATGCCGCGGAAAGCCGCCGCACCGCCGGTGTGCAGGTGGGCGCCTTGCCGGAGAACCTGCTGGCCGTGCCGCCGGGCACGTGCATCATGAATCAAGCCCTGGCCGAAGCGCTGGGTGCGGCGGCCGGGCAGGATATCCTGCTCACCTTCCCGCGCGCCGCGGCGGCGCCGGCGGCCAGCACGCTGGCGCAGCGCGGACGCGAAGAGCACCTGGCCCATCTGCGCGTGACCGTCGGTGCTATAGCACCCAGTCCCTCGCTGGCGGGCGACTTTTCGCTCTACCCCACGCAGCGTCCCGCGCCGCGGGTCTGGGCAAATCTGGATGAACTGTCGCGTGCGGCCGGCCGCGCCGGCGGCGCCAATATCATCCTGTATGGCGCGCCGGCCAGGCACGCCCCTCCGCCGGGCCCCACCACGCGGCCGGCGCTGACGATCGAGGATGCGGGGCTGATTTTCACGAGCGCCGACGATGTGGTCGTTCTCGGCTCCCAATCCATCTACCTGCCGCCAGCCATGGAGCAGGCCGTGCCCGCCGGCGCGAAGAGGAACCGGGTGCTGGTGGAACTGATCAGCGAAGCCCGGGTTGCGGATGGAACAGCCGCCACTCGGCCGGTTAAAGCCATCCATTATGCCGTCGTGGCGGGTCTCGACGAGCCGCCAGGCGGGCCGCTCAAGGAAGAGGAGTTGGCGCTCAACGCCTGGGCCGCCGAGCAGCTTGGGGCTCGCGTTGGGGATCGAATCGAACTCAATTACTTCCAGCGCGCCGGCGATGGCCACCTGGCGGAAGTGAAGTCGCGGCAGCCGCTGCGGGTGGCGCGGGTCGTGCCGACGGAGCCTCTGGGCGCCGATGCGACGCTTACGCCGTATGTCGCCGGCCTCACCGACGCCGATACCATTTCTCAGTGGCACGCGCCGCAGGAATGGGGAATCGATCCGAACAAGATCACCCCCGCCGATGAGGAGTACTGGCGGAAGTATAAGGCGGCGCCGAAGCTTTTCCTCAACCTGGCCGCAGCGCAGAAGCTCTGGGGCCAATCCTTCGGCCGGCTGACGAGCATTCGCTTCGAAAAGCCTGCGCCGCCGGACCTGGCCCAGCAGATTCTGGCCCGGCTGGACCTGCCGGCCATGGGCCTGCACCTGCGGCCGCTGAGGCAAGAACAGCTCCCCGCCGCCGGAAACACCGAATTTGCCGGCCTTTTCGCCGGCCTGAGTTTCTTCCTCATCGCCGCCGCCTTGTTGCTGACGGCGCTCTTGATGGCCCTGGCCGTCGAGCAGCGGTCGCGCCAGCATGGGCTCCTGGCGGCCGTGGGCATGTCGCCCGGAGCGATCCGCCGCCTGGCATTGGTGGAGGGTTCGCTTTTGGCCATCGCCGGCACGCTGGTGGGCGTGGCGGCCAGCGCTCTCTACACGGCGGCCATCCTGGCGGGCCTGCGCACCTGGTGGCTACCCGCGGTGGGAACGACGGCCCTGTCGCTTCACCTGGAGCCCTTAACGCTGGCATCCGGGGCGGCCTTTAGCCTGGCAACAGCGCTGGTGGCGATCCTGTGGGCGACGTGGCGCATCGGGCGCTGGCCGCTGGCGGCCCTGCTGGCCGGCCGCCGCTCGCTGGACCCGGCGGTGGCCCCACGGCCGAGGAGCCGCCGGAGGAGCATTGTCCTGGCGGCCGCACTGTCGCTTTTGGCAATCGCGGTGCTTTTTGGCGCGATTGGCGCGGCGGCCGCCTGGGTGCCCCTGGTGGCGGGCGGGCTGATCCTGGCGGCCCTGCTGGCATGGGTGAATGTCCTGCTTCGGCCGCGGCGGCCGGAGCAGCCGCGATTTGCCGGTTCGTTCGCGATAGTGCGCCTCTCTCTGGGCAACGCCCAGCGCGGCCGCACGCGCAGCTTGCTGGTTGTCGGTCTGCTGGCGCTGGCGACATTCATCCTGGTAACGGCCGGGGCGCTGGGCCTGGGCCAAAGCGCCAACATACGCGACCGCGCCAGCGGCAGCGGCGGCTTCGCCCTGGTGGCGCGGGCGGATATTCCCCTGCCCGCCAGCCCGGCCACGGCCCAGGGTTGCCGGCTGATGCGCATCCCCGCCTCGGCGGCCGCCATCCTCGACAGCGTCCGCTTCGTCGCCCTGAGCGGCAGGATGGGCGATGACTTGAGCTGCCTGAACCTCAACCGCCCCACGCAGCCGGCCCTGCTGAGCGTGCCGGCCGGCGCGTTGACCGGGCGGTTTACCTTCGCCCGGACGATTGAGCACGCGCAGGATCTTTGGGCCCTCCTGGAAAAGCCTGCCGAAGCCCCCGGCCCAACCATCTGGCCTTTCATCGCCGATGACGACACGGCCCGGTACATGCTGCATGTCGAGCCGGGAGAAACGCTGAGCCTCCAGGATGCCGCAGGCCGGCCGCGAAGGCTGAAGCTGGTCGCCACGCTGGCCGCCAGCGTTTTTCAGGGCGAGCTGCTGGTAAGCCAGCGGGGCTTGGAGGACCTTTTCCCCGGCCAGTCGGGTTTTGTCCGGCTGCTGGTGGAAGTCCCTCCCGCCGATGAGGCGGCAGTGCGCGAAGTCCTGACCTCATCGCTGGGGGAGTACGGGCTGATCGTGGAGCCGGCAGGACAAGTGCTGGGGCGTTATTCGCAAGTGGCCCAGGCCTATCTCTCCACGTTCCAATTGCTTGGCGGCCTGGGTTTGCTTCTGGGAACAGTGGGCCTGGCGGTGGTTCTGCTGCGCAACCTTATTCAGCGCCGAAGCGAACTGATGCTCCTGGCGGCCATCGGTTTTACACCCGCCCGCCGCGCGATTCTTATCCTGATCCAGAACGCCGGCCTGCTGTTAGCCGGCTTGGCCGCGGGACTTATGGCTTCCCTTGCCGCCCTGGCCGCAGGTGGTCGAGCCGGCAGCCTCAATGCCGCACCTTTGGCGGCAACGCTGCTGACCATCCTGCTGGTAGGTCTTGCCGTACTCACCTCGGCGGTCTATCTGGGCGGCCAAGACATCCGGCCGGCCCAAATGGGGCGAGAGTAAGTTAGGCGAGCTTAAGTGTTACATTCGCCGGCGAATTCCGAAGAATGTAACGCTTAAAACCTACTTCAGGTGTGCGCGGCGCACAGTCTGTAACACTTATCCGGCTCGGAATCTTCCGTGATAAGCGTATGGTATATACCATACACATATGCGAAAGGTCAGGCTTTGCACTATCGGGCGGCAGTTTGAACCTTGCCAGTCAAATCCAAACCGGGCATAATGGGACGTTTTCGGGCGCAGTTCCCCCGAACAGGCTTGGGCATAGAGTTTAAGGTCATGGCCGCACGGGTCGTTTCGCAGCCTTTGCGGCCGCGGAGGGTCTGCTCGCATCCCAGAGCGCGGCGGTGCGGCCGGCGGATGCGGTGCAGGGAGATCGCGGATGGGTTGCTACGTAGGTATCGACATCGGGGCCGTCAGCGTCAAGGCGGCCGTGCTGGCGGATGGCGCGGCGGCTGGACGATTGGCCAGTCCCCAGGCCTCATCGCTGGGCCAGGAGTTGCCGCGCCCGCAGGTGACCGATGGGCAGGTCCTCTGGATCACCCACTACCGCCGCACGTCCGGCCGGCCGGTGGATGCGACGGTGGCGCTGCTCGATGAGGTTATCGCCCTCCTGGGCGGCGCCGACGCCATCACGCAACTGGCGGTTGCCGGCAGCGGCGCCGCTGCCGTGGCCAGCCAACTGGCCGTGCGGCGGGTGAACGAATTCCGCGCCCTGGCCGCGGCGGCGGGCATGCTCGTCCCCGGAGTGCACACGCTCTTTGAAATGGGCGGCGAGACCAGCAAATTCCTCCAGCTCCAGATGGGCGCTGACGCCGTCGTCAGCATCGTCGATTACCAGACCAACGGCGACTGCGCCGCCGGCACCGGNNGCCGGCCGGTGCAGCGTCTTCGCCAAGAGCGACATGATCCACGCCCAGCAGAAGGGCTACCAGCCCGAAGAGGTGCTCCGCGGCCTCTGTAACGCGGTGGCGCGCAACTTCCGCTCGGCGGTCTTCCGCAGTCGGCGGCTCAATCCCCCCGCCGCATTCGTGGGCGGCGTGGCCGCCAACAGCGCGGTTGTGCAGGCCATGCGCGAGGCCTTCGAGCTGGAGGAAAGCCAGCTTCTGATGCCCGCCGGCCATGCCCACTTCGTGGCCGTAGGTGCGGCCATCGACGCCCGCGCTGCCGGCGGCAGCGCGGCACTGCGTCGCATCGCCGAGCTTCGCGCCGCCGGCGAGGCGCACGCCGACCGCGCCGGCCGCTTCCCCACCATGACGCCCCTGAGCACGCACCGCGTGCTCCTGCTGCGCGACCAGGTCAAGCCGTTCGAACTGCCGTACGACGGCTCGACCGTCGACGTGTACCTGGGCATCGACATCGGCAGCGTCTCGACCAACCTGGTGCTGATCGATGATGAAGGCAACATGGTCGACGAGGTGTACGTCCGCACGCGCGGGCGACCCATCGAGGTGGTGGCGGAAAACCTGCTGGACATGCAGAAGCGCCTGGGCTCGCGAATCCGCATCCGCGGCGTGGGCACCACCGGCAGCGGCCG
The DNA here is from genome assembly GCA_003171335.1 of Phycisphaerales bacterium. Taxonomy (GTDB): domain Bacteria; phylum Planctomycetota; class Phycisphaerae; order SM23-33; family FEN-1343; genus FEN-1343. Next base: position 11,937 of record PMYD01000168.1, on the reverse strand, counting down.
CGAGCTGATCGGCGAGCTGGTCGGGGCCGACTGCGTCAAGGATGAGATCACCTGCCACAAGGCCGGGGCGTGCTTCATCGGCGAGCGGATGATCGGCCGCGTGCCCGACACCATCTTCGAGATCGGCGGGCAGGACTCCAAGTACATCAGCCTGTCCGATGGCGTGGTGGTCGACTTCACCATGAACGAGGCGTGCGCCGCCGGCACCGGCAGCTTCCTGGAGGAGCGGGCCGAGGAGCTGGGCGTGTCGATCAAGGGCGAATTCGCCGCCTTGGCGCTGGCCTCGGCAGCGCCCATCCGCCTGGGCGAGCGCTGCACGGTGTTCATGGAGCACGACGTCAACAACTACATGCAGCGCGGCGCCGCCACGGGCGACCTGGTGGCCGGCCTGGCGTATTCCATCGCCTACAACTACATCAACCGCGTGGTGCGCGGCCGCAAGATCGGCAAGTGCATCTTCTTCCAGGGCGGCACGGCCTATAACGATGCGGTGGCGGCGGCGTTTGCGTCGATCCTGGATGCGGAGATCATCGTCCCGCCCTACAACGGCGTGATCGGCGCGGTGGGCGCGGCCCTGCTGGCCCGCCAGGCGGTGCTTTCGGGCTGCGGAATCGCCGCCGCCCAGGCCGGCCAGCCGGCCGGCGCCGGCACGTACGTTTCCGACCGGCCGCAGGGCGGCGGCCAATCGCGTTTCCGCGGCTTTGAAGTGGCCAAGGTGCACTACACGCTGCGCGAGTTCACCTGCAAAGGCTGCTCCAACGCCTGCGCGATCCAGGAGTTCGACGTCGAAGGCGAGAAGACCTACTGGGGCGACAAGTGCTCCGACCGCTTCCGCAAGCGCGCCAAGAGCGACCGCAAGCCGGTGATCGCCGATCTGGAGGCGATGCGCCGCGGCTGGCTGATGGATGAATCGAACCTGCCGGCCGTGCCGGCCAACGCCCCGTCGGTGGGCGTGCCCTTAGCCATGTATTCGCTGGAGCTGCTGCCGTTCTACCGCACGCTGCTGGCGCACTGCGGGCTCAAGACCGTGCTCAGCGAGCCGACCAACCGGCGGATCGTGGAGGCCGGGCTCGGTGCGGTGGTGGCCGAGCCGTGTTTCCCGATCATCATCGCCCACGGCCACGTGGCCGACCTGGTGGCCCGGGGCGTGGATTACCTGTGGCTGCCCTGCGTGATGAACAGCCAGACGCGCTGGATGGACAACGAGTCGCACGTCTGCCCCTGGGGCCAGACGTTGCCGCACGTGGTGAAGCAGAGTCCCGCCTTCGCCGCCGTGCCGGCCGAGAACTGGCTGACGCCGGTGCTGTCGTTCCGCGCAGGCCGCGCCGGCCTGAAGCGCGAGCTGCGGCCCTGGGCCGACCGCCTGGACATTTCGCCCAAGGTGATGAATCGGGCCATCGACGCCGCCCTGGCGGCCCAGAAGGCCTTTCGCGACAAGTGCCATGCCGCCGGCCAGGAGGCCCTGGCCAAGCTGGAAAAGACCGGCCAGCCGGGCATCGTGGTCTTCGGCCGGCCGTACAACGTGCACGATGCGGGCGTGAACCTCTCGGTGATGCGGAAGATGCGGGAGTATTACGGCGTCAACGTCATCCCGCTGGATTTCCTGGATGTCGAGGACATCGACATCCGCGACCTCAACGAGAACATGTACTGGAATTACGGCCGGCGGATCATCGCCACGGCCCGCCTGCTGGGCGAGCACCCCAACCTGCACGCGGTGTACGTGACGAACTTCAAGTGCGGACCCGACAGTTTCGTAAAGCACTTCATCCGCCCGGCCGCACGAGGTAAACCGTTCCTGACGCTCCAGTTCGACGGCCACAGCAACGATGCCGGCATGATGACGCGCTGCGAGGCCTACCTCGACAGCAAGGGTTTTCTCCGGCCGGCGGTCGAGGTCTTACCGGTGGGCCAGGGTCAAGGTGCCGGCGTGGGCGCGGAGGAAGTATGAATATGGCCCAGACGGCGACAAAATCCAAGAACGCGCTGGCCGGGCGGACGTTGTGGATCCCGCGCATGACCTACGCGGGGGCGCGGATGTTCGCCGCGACCTTCCGCTCGGCGGGCATGGACTCGCGCGTGGTGCCCCCTTCCGACGAGAGGACCCTCGAGCTGGGCGGCCTGCATTCCAGCGGCGAGGAGTGCTACCCGCAGAAGGTGACGCTGGGCGATTTTCTGCGCATCGTGTACGCGGACGATTTTGACCCCGCGCGCACGGCCTTTTTCATGCCGCTGGCCGAGGGGCCCTGCCGGTTCGGCCAGTACGCCCCGTACCTGCGGCAGGTGCTGGCCGAGCTGGGCCATGGCGATGTGCCGGTGATCAGCCCCACCAGCCGCAACGGCTATGACGGCGTGGGCGAGCACGCCCCCGACCTGATGCGCCGCGCCTGGCGGGCCATCGTCATCGCCGACATCCTCCGCAAGTGCATGCTCAAGACCCGCCCGTACGAGATCCGGCGCGGCGATGCCGACGCGGCCTACGAGGCGGCCATGGTCATCATGGAGAAGATCCTCGAAACGCCGGGATTGTCCATGTCGCAGCACATGGCGGCGGCGGTGGCGGGCATGATGCAATGCCGCGACCTGTTCCGCCGGGTGCCGGCCCGGTACACGCGCGACCGGCTGTTGATCGGCGTGGTCGGCGAAATCTTCTGCCGCATGAACACCTTCAGCAACGATAACGCCATCCGCAAGATCGAGGCGCACGGCGGCGAGGCGTGGCTGTCCGACACCACCGAGTGGGTCTGGTATACGAACTGGAGCCAGAAATTCCTGATCGCCCGCGATGGCCGGCGGCTGAGCCTGGAAATGCTCATGGCGGTCGTCAAGAACAAGGTGCAGGCCGGCGATGAGCACAAGCTGCTGGCCCCGTTCGCGGAGGATTTCGTGGGCTACGAGGAGCCGCACGACATCTACGAAGAGGTGCTCAAGCCCGCCTGGCCGTACCTGCCGGCCGATAGCGCGCTGGGCGAAATGGTGCTCACCGTGGGCAAGAGCATTTACCTCCAGAAGAAAGGCGCCGACGGCATCATCGATATCAGCCCCTTCAGTTGCATGAACGGCATCGTCACCGAGGCGGTCCTGCCGGTGTTGTCGCGCGAGCATGAGGATCTGCCTGTTCGGAACTTCTATTTCGACGCCAGCACCTCCAACATGGAGCGGGACCTGGACATTTTCATGGAGCTGGCCGGGGCCTATCACCGCCGCAAGAGCCCCGTGCGGCGCTACCCGCGATGCTTTGAGGATTCTCCAGAGGCTAACATTCTCAGTGTTGGGGGGTCTGTCCAGCGTGGTGAGTGACCGAAATGATTGACCGGACGAGTGTGAGTCGTCGGATGGACCGGCCGGCCCAGGGCTTTGGTGGCACAGGCTTTCAGCCTGTGTCCGCGGTGCCAAGTTCTGCGCCGGCGGCGGAGGGCACGGCGCTTCCCGCATTGGAGACCTACCGCCAGTCGCTGCGCCGCTTCGAAGGTCGCTTCGCCAAGTTGCCTTTCCGCACGCGCGCAACCTGCCCGCGTTGCCGCCAGGTGGTGCCGTCGGTTTTTGCCGCCACGGCCGGCGGCGTGATGGTGACGTTTGAGTGCCCCTCCTGTGGCGCCAATTCCCAGTTCCACCACGACAACCTGTACACCCAAACCGCCTCCGACCGGCCGGGGGGGCCGACATGCACACTGGCCGGCGCGCCGATTCGTCCGGTCGTGCGCGGGCTGCCGCGCACCGTGCAGACGCTCTGCCCCCAATGCCAGGCCATCCTGGTGGGCCGGATTTTCGCCGAGCAAGGCGCGGTCTGGATGGAGAAGACCTGCCCCGAACACGGGCATGTCCGCGACTGCCTCAATCGCGATGTGCGGCTGTATGCCAAGGCCCAGTTCTGGTCGTTCGAGGAGCATGCCGGCCAGGCCAACCCGCAGCGGCCCGGCCACCAGGCCTGTCCCTCCGACTGCGGCTTGTGCGCGGCTCATCAATCCGCCGCCTGCCTGGCCAACCTTGACCTGACCAACCGCTGCAACCTGCGCTGCCCGATCTGCTTCGCCAACTCGGGCGTCACCGGCAGGCTGTACGAGCCCAGCTATGAGCAGGTCGTTGGCATGTTGCGGCAGCTTCGCGACATGCGGCCCATCCCCGCCACGGCGATCCAGTTTTCCGGCGGCGAGCCCACGCTGCACCCGCACTTTCACCGCCTCGTCTCGGCCGCGCGCGACCTGGGCTTCTCCAATATCCAGATCGCCACCAACGGCATCACGCACGCCAACCTCGACTTCGCGCGGCAAAGCGTCGCCGCCGGCCTGCACACGCTGTACCTGCAATTCGACGGCGTGGGCCAGGATGCCTACAACGCCACCCGTGCGGCCCCCGGGCTGTGGGACAAGAAGCTCGCCTGCGTGGAGAACTGCCGCACGGCCGGGCTGAAGATCGCCCTGGTGCCCACGATCATCCGCGGCATCAACGACCAGCGCGTGGGCGAGATCATCCGCTTCGCGCTGGATAACATCGACGTGATCAGCGCCATCAGCTTTCAGCCGGTCAGTTTCTCCGGCCGCATCGATCCATCGCAGCTTGCCGCCCAGCGCTACACGCTGGGCGACCTGGCGCACGATGTGGCCAGGGCCACCGGCTGCGATCCGCTGCGCGACATGTTCCCGCTTTCGATCGTCGTGCCGCTGGCGCAGCTCCTGTCGGCCCTGACCGGTAAGCCGAAGATCCGGCCAAGCTGCCACCCCAATTGCGCCTTCGGCACGTATTTCCTGGTGAGCCCCGACCGAAAGCCCGTACCCTTCCCCCGGGCCATCGACATCGAAGGCATGTTCACCGACATGAACATCCTGGCCCGGCGGATCGAGCGCCACGGCCGGGCCACCTGGTTCGACAAGCTGGCGATCTACCGCATGTTCAAGCGCCACTTCCGGCGCGATGAGGCGCCGGCGGGCCTGAGCGTGGGCAAGTTCATTCGCAGCCTGCAGGGCATGGTCGACAAGGGCGTAGGCCGCGGTGAGGGCGAGCAGTTCACGTACCGCACGCTCATGTGCGCCGGCATGCATTTCCAGGATTGCTACAACTTCGACGCCGACCGCGCCAGCCGATGCGTCATCCTCTACAGCACGCCCGAAGGGATCTTCCCCTTCTGCACGTATAACTGCGGCCCGGCGTATCGCGCGCTGATCGAACAGGCGCACTCGCGGCCGCTGGGCGCGGCGGCGGCCCCCGCCACCGGGGCCAAGGTCACGGAGGAAGTGCGATGAGGATACCCATTTCCCTGGCCGCGCTGCTCCTGGCGGCCTGTGCGGCTGTCGGCTGCGGCAAGCCCGCCGAAACAACGCTGACCACGGCCAGCGCTGCCGACCGCGACCTGAAGACCACCATGACGGTCGACCGCCAGTTCGCCCGCGCGGGGCAGGATCTGCACATCACGCTGACGGCCCGAAACACCGGGCTGCACACGATGGAGATCTCCGCCCGCAACAGCGCGCCCATGCTGGTGACGCTCTGGAGGTACGACTCGCTCAAGGGCTGGCAGCGCATCGCTGAGTATCCGCAGGCCGCCGCGTTCCAGTTGTCGCCGTGGAAACTCTCGCCCTTTGGCCAGCGCACCTTCGAGATGACCGTGCCGGTGGATGACACGTGGCCCACCAACGAATCGATCCGCCTGAGCGCTGAACTGAACGGCCGGCCCGACGCCCGGGCGTATGTGCTGGTGAAGGTCTTGGGTGATTAGCGCACCGAACGAAAGCAACAGGGCCGGGTGCCGTGGCTGCATCTTTTCGCAGCCGGGTGCCGTGGTCGGGTGCCGTGGCTGCGTTTGTTTGCAGCCACGCGTCATCAGAACGAGCTTGCCAAGCCGAACGCAGCGGGTGACCTTTTCGCCGCCGCGCCGGCATATGAGAGAAAGCGACCTGCGCTGACGCGTGGCTGCAAACAAACGCAGCCACGGCACCCAGCGATGGTCGATGAGCCGTGAGGACAGCGGATATCATGATCCAATCTTCGGCACAATCGGATCCGGCTGCCGCCGGGGAATATCGGGAGGTTTTCCCCATCCCGCCGGCGGCCGGCGCGCCCGAAGCGCACGCAGATGGGGCCATTTCCAGCCTCGAGTACGCCCGCAGCAGCGAGGTTCTCAGCCGCACGGCCTCGGCGCTCGATGTGGCGTATCACCACCGGCTCGAATCTATCATCGGCCAGCGCTGGTGCCGGCGAATCCTGCGCTACCTGACCACCGCCGGCCCGCGCGGCACGCCGCTGGAGCGGGCGTTGGCCAGTTATGCCAATCCGGCCGCGCCATTCTGGGAGCGGCTGAAGTTCTGGCTGGTTCACCGCATCATCGATCGCCTGCGCGGCTCCGCATCGCGCCAAACCGTGCGCACCCGCCTGGTGGAGCACGCCCCCACCGTTCGCGGCCTGGTGCTGACCGCCCGGAGCATCGCCGAGTTCGGCCTGATGCTGCCGCAGCGCTTCAGCTCGCCGCTGTTTTGCGTGTGGAACTTCACCAACCGCTGCAACCTGAGATGCCGCCACTGCTATCAAAACGCCGCCAGGGCCCCCGGCGCCGGCGAGCTGACGCGCGAGGAAAAACTCGACGTCGTCGATCAGCTCGGCCGCATGTACGTGCCCATGCTCGCCCTGGCCGGCGGCGAACCCACACTGAGCGATGACCTGCTGCCCGTGCTGAAGCGCGCTCAGCAGTACGGCATGCACACGACCATCGCCACCAACGGCACCACGATGACGCCGCGCCTGGCGGCGGACCTGGCGGCGGCGGGCGTGCGGTACGTCGAAATCTCGCTCGACTCGGTGGACCCGGCCCGGCACGACGCCTTCCGGGGCATGGAGGGCATGTGGCAGCGTTCCGTGGCCGGCATGCGCACCGTCGTGGCCACGCCAGGTCTGCGGCTGGGCGTGGCCATGTGCGTGCACCAGGGCAACGTGCACGAGGTCCGCGCCATGCTCGAGTTCGCCATCGGCCTGGGGGCCGGGTGCTTCGCGCATTTCAACTTCATTCCCGTCGGCCGCGGCCTGAAAATGGTCGAAGGCGACCTGACGCCGCAGCAGCACGAGGAGCTGCTGGCCCTGTTAAACGAGTACATGCAGGCCGGCCGCATCGGCGTCATCTCCACCGCGCCGCAGTTTGGACGCGTGGCCCTGGCGTATAGCGACGACCGGGCCGGCCGCACCGCCTGCAGCCACGCCGGCTCGGGCAGCGGGCAAAAGGCCCGCGTGGTGGCCAAGTACCTCGGCGGCTGCGGCGCCGGGCGGACCTATATCTGCATGGAACCCGCCGGCGATGTGACGCCCTGCGTCTATCTGCCCCACCGCATCATGGGCAACGTGCGGCAAAAGCCCATCGCGCGGATCTTCCGCGACAGCGTGTACCACGCACTCCTGTGCGACCGCGACCAGCGGCTGCATCACTGCCGCACGTGCGCCTTCAAACTCTACTGCGGCGGCTGCCGGGCCCGGGCCGATGCCTACTTCGGCGAATTGCACGGCGGCGACCCGGGCTGCCTCTTCAACAGCCGCCACTGGGACGCCCTGGTCGCCCAGGGCACCGTCGCCGCCGAGGCCAGCCCGCCGGCCATGGAAACAATGAAACTCTCGCCCACCCGTCACGGGCCGGGGTAATGTGGCACAGTCCTCTGGGTACCGTGGCTGCGTTTTTTTGCTGGGTGCCGTGGCTGCGTTTTTTTGCAGCCACGCGTCAACGGAGGTGCCCTTTTCCCGCGTGCCAGCGCGGCTTTGTAGGCTCCTTCTGATAACACGTGGCTGCAAAAAGATGCAGCCACGGCACCCGGCGTTCTCCTTTCCGCCGGCCTTGACTTTGCCCGCACCGGCGGCGACACTCGGCCGCGCTGGTTCAACTTGAATTACGGGAGGTTCACATGGCCAAGGACAACATCACCCAACTGCCCGCTTCCGCCAAAACCAACGGCCGCACCGTCACCTTCGGCGTCTGCTCGGCCGGCGACCCGCGAATCGACGAGGCCGCCCGCAGCCGCTGCGCGCGAATCGTCGAAACCATCGCCTCGCGTGTGGCGCGGCAGGTGAAGCTGCCTGATGGCTCGCCCGTGCAGGTCGTCTGGTCGCCCACGCTCATCGACGGCGAGAAGCAGGCCGACGGGGTCGGCCGCCAGTTCCGCCAGGCGGGCGTCGACGCCGTCATCTGCACGCCCGACACCTGGGCCTTCCCGCAACTGTCCCTCATCAGCCTGCTGGCCCTGCTGCCGCGCGAAACGCCCGTCAACATCACCTGCGGCAACAGCGCCCCCAAGCCGGGCGTCGTGTACGCCCACGCGGTCAACGGCGCGCTGGCCCAGGCGGGCCGGCTGACGCACCTGAACGTCGGCACCTGGCCCGACACCGGCGCCAACCCCAAGCCCACCGACGCCACCATCGCCGCGCTGGTCGATTGGTGCTACGCGGCGGCCACCTTTGCCGGCCTCAAGGGCCGGCGGGTCGTCATCTTCGGCCACGACTCCATGGGCATGGAGACGGCCCTGGCCCACGTCAACCCGACGCGGCAGTTCTTCGGCCTGGAGATCACGCGGCTGGACATGAAGCTCCTGGCCGACCTGCTCAACAAGCGGGCCTACGATGCCAAGGAACTCACCCGCCTGCGCGGCTGGCTGACCCGCCAACTGGGCGACCGGCTGGACCTGAGCCAGCCCGGCGCCGCCGAGAAGCTCGATCAGTCCCTGGCCATGTACCTCATCTTCCGCAACCTCCTGGCTGAACTTGACGCCGTCGGCGGCGGCTTCATGAACCAGCTCGAGTGGGCCAGCGATGTGCGCGGGTTGCCGCTGCCCATCGCCGACCTGGCCGAGTCGCTCTTAAACTCCACCTTCGACCACAACGGCCGCAAGACCATCATGCCCTTCGCCACCGAGGCCGACGTGCAGGGCCTGCTGACCATGCTCGTTGGCACGTGGCTGTCGGGCGGAAACCCGCCGCTGTTCATGGACTTCCGCAAGGTCTGGGAGCCGTGGGAAATCCGCGCCCTGGCGGAAAAACTCCAGGTCTCCTTCACCGGCGAGGAACTCTGGGCCCAGCGCGGCCTGGTCGACGGCGACAACTCCGGCTCGGCCTCCTTGAACTGGGCCGGCCGGCCCGGCGACCGCGCGGCCGACCTTCTAAAAGCCATCGCCATGCCCGGTGCCGACCTGGGCTACTTCCCCGGCGGCGGCAACAGCGTAACCTTCATCACGCCCGGCGGCATCGAGGGCATCGCCAGCCGCCTGGCCTATAGCGAACTATCGGGCATGTTCAGTCTCATCTGGGACCAGGCCTCCACCGTCGATCTGCCGCCGGCCCTGGCGGCGACCGTGGCCCAAAGTTCCAACCCCACCTGGCCGCACACCTGGGTGACGCCGCGCTACGCCTCCATGGTCGAGTACAAGCAGTACGCCCCGGCCAACCACTTCCACATGACGTGGAACCTGGCCCCGGCGCGCCTGCAATACTGGATGGACCTGACCAACGTGCTGTCGGTGGCGCCCTGGTCGGCGCGGCCCGTGTTCATCGAAAACGTCGACCGGCCCCAGCCGCTGCTGCACCTGCTCAACGGCGGCGAGATGACCGCCAAGTGCCGCCGGGCCGGCCGCGCGTAGTGCCACAGCGCTAACTCAAGTCCCCTCCATCGGCGGGCCGATGATTGGAACGGACGTCACGGTCGTTCCAGCTTGGGGCTGCATATGCCGAGGGTCTTGCAGGTTGCCGTGTCCGTGGGCGAGGTGGTCCTGGCGGCCGCCTTGGCCGCCGCCGCCGTCCTGGCCGTTGGATTGCTGCATTGATCTTTCTCGGGTCTTGCTCCTTTCTCTACTCTTTGCCCTTTTTTTTCTCCCGCCGTTCCTCCAGCCTCCAGCCTTCCTTTTGTCTCCCCCGGGCCGATTGCTAGAATGGACCGGATATCAAAATGACTGAAAATCGCCCGGAAAACGAAGTCTCGCCCGACCTGCCCGGCGATGAGTCCGTGCCGACCGAGCGCAGGGCCATCCTGGCGCTTCTGCGCGAGAAGATCGCCCAGTTGCCCACCGGCCCGGGCGTCTACCTTTTCAAGGATGCCGAAGGCCGCGTCATCTACGTGGGCAAGGCCAAGACCCTGCGCTCGCGCGTGGCCAGCTACTTTCAGCCCGCGGCCAACCTGATGGAATCGCGCGGGCCCGACATCCGCCGCATGGTCGAGCAGGTGGTCACCGATGTCGACGTGCTCGAGACCGACAGCGAGGTCGACGCCCTGCTGCACGAGGCGCGGCTCATCAAGGACATCAAGCCGCGCTACAACCGCGCCATGCGCGATGACAAGACCTTCCCGTACCTGATGATCACCACCGGCGAAGACTACCCCGGCGTGTACATCACGCGCGAGCCCAGGCGTAAGGGCGTCAAGCTTTTCGGGCCCTTCGTCGATGCCGCCGGCCTGCGGGCCGCCCTGCCGCTGCTGCAGCGGGCCTTCAAGTTCCGCACCTGCCACCTCGATATCCAGGAGGAGGATCCCAAGCGGCCGCTTTTCCGCCCGTGCATCCTGTACAACATCAAGCAGTGCACTGCGCCGTGCGGGGCGCGGATCGCGCGGGCTGAATACCGCCGCAACATCGCCCAGCTCATCCGCTTCCTGAACGCCAAGCGCACCGACGTCATCCGCCAGCTCACCGCCGAGATGAAGCGCTGCGCCGCCGGCCGGCAGTTCGAACGCGCCGCCGAGCTGCGCGACCAGCTCAAGGCCATCGAGGCGTTGAGCCGCCGCGGCCTGGCCGATGAGCACATCCAGGAGGAGGCGTTCGCGCCCATCCTCGACCCGCGCGGGGCCACCACCGCCCTGTCCGAGCGGCTGGGCCTTGCCGAACCCATCCGCACCGTCGAGGGCGTCGATATCGCCCACCTGTCCGGCCACGAAACCGTCGGCAGCGTGGTCACCTTCGTCGATGGCCGGCCGCTCAAGAACGGCTACCGGCGCTTCCGCATTGTCAGCCACGACCGCAACGACGACTTCGCCTCGCTGCGCGAGGTCGTCTGGCGGCGCTACCGCTACGCCGGCATGGAAGAGGGACTCTTCCCGGATGTCATCCTGGTCGATGGCGGCAAGGGCCAGCTCTCGGCCGCCTGGTCGGCTTTCGACGACCTCGAATTCCGCCCGCCCATCCTGCTTTCGCTGGCCAAGAAGGAAGAGGAGATCTTCGTCCACGGCCGCGCTGAACCGCTCATCCTCAAACGGACCGACCCGGCCCTGCGGCTGCTCCAGGCCGTGCGCGATGAGGCCCACCGCTTCGCCCAGCACTACCACCACATCCTGCGGCGAAAAAGCATGCTCGACAAAGACCAGCCTCCCAAACGCCGCCTTCGGAAGAGCGATCAGGACGAGACAGATTACCCAGATTAACAGAAAACCATACCCACGCAGTAATATTACAATATGCGCATATTGTAATATTCGCTCATAAGTTCCTTTTTGCGCAACTTTTATGAATATGCGCACGGCGCATATTATGCGCATATCTGAAATAACCGAAATCTCGGTTATTTCAATCTACGATTCCCCGGTGACCACGTGTACTCCAAGGTCCAGCGCAACTGAGGAAATTCCTCAGTTNNCCTAATAGGTCGCTATTCAATTGTCAAATCGCGTTCGGGCAGGCGCCCGACGTCTTGCGCGCCGGTCCTCATCGACCAACTTGGACGGCAGAGCCGGCCAAGAACGCTGTTTAGTTTGCGTCCCATGGCGTTTGTAACAGCACCACTTCTTTATGTGGCTCCTAGGCTAACTGTGGTTATGGGTTTTGTCAAGGGGGAAATTCTGGGGTCTTTTGCCGGCCGAGAAGGATGTTTGATCGTTCTTCCGCATGACTAGCAAATTAAACGCTCCGTCCCCGGTTGACGAGAGGGCGCTGGGGGATGGGGGAAAGGGGACATTCCAGGGGGGAAGCCTACAATAGCCCCCGGAACTCCCTC
>PMYD01000089.1:105533-120764 GCA_003171335.1 Phycisphaerales bacterium | reverse complement strand
CTTGCTGCACGGGATTATCTACCCCTGACGCTTATGAGCAAGTTCTTAATTAAGCAGATATTGCGTGAAGGTAATGGCCTTGATGTGAAGATGCAAAAAAAAGTAAAAATGAGTAATATGCACCTTAAGCATTATGCAATAATGCTTGGCTTATTGAAGAGAAAGGAGTTATGCGTAAGCAATTATGCTACAAAAAGTTAACCTCGAAAATGATGGTTTTTCGACCTTGAAAATTGATTTAACTTGCTGCTGATAAAGAAATAAGCACAGATTCAAGAAATTCAGGGTCCGGCATGGCTGCCAAATGCTGAGGATAAGCGAAACGCAAGTCCCATCATGCAATCTTTGACCTGGTACATTAATCGCCTGCGGTCGATGCCGCCGCGCGAGGTGCTCATGCGGGCCCGCTCGGCGGGGCGCGACCGCGTGGACCGCATGCTGGTCTCTCGCCGCCAGCGGCCGCGGAAATTGAGTGATTTTGGGCTGAGCGCCCTGCTGGATGCTCCCCGAGGCTTCCACCTTCCCGTGGTGGAATTGACGACGCTGGGGGCAGGCTTGCCGGATGCAGGCTGGGAGAAGAAGCTTCTGGCCGCCGCCGATGCCGTCGTTGCACACCGGCTGAGCTATTTCGATCTGAAAGATCGCGACCACGGCGACCCGATAGACTGGAATCGAGACCATGCCTCAGGCATCGCCGCCCCGATGGTTTACGCCCCATCCATCGATTATCGAGACTTTTCCATCACCGGCGACTGCAAGAACGTTTGGGAGCCCAGCCGGCACCATCACCTGGTGACGCTGGGGCGGGCCTATTGGGCCACCGGCCGGCAGGAATACGCTGGGGAGGCTGCCGCACAACTGGAAAGCTGGCTGAATCAGTGCCCGTACGGCATCGGCATGCAGTGGCGCAGTGGCTTGGAGCTGGGAATCCGGCTGATCAACTGGGTGTGGCTGCTCGAATTGATCGGCTCTTCTTTGGCCGTAGGCCCGGATCTGGCCCATCGGCTTTGGGACAGCGCCGACCGCCACCTCTGGGAGATTGCCCGCAAGTACTCCTATGGATCTTCCGCCAACAATCACCTCATCGGTGAGGCGGCGGGCGTGTACATCGGGGCCAGTTACTTCCGCCATTTGAAATGTGCGGCTGCGCTGATCGAGCCGGCCAAGGCGCGCCTGATCGCGCAAATGGCCGCCCAGACCAACGCCGATGGCGGCGATAAGGAACAGGCGATTGGCTATCACCTGTTTGTGGCGCAGTTCTTCCTGGTAGCCGCCCTGGTGGGCTCCTGGAGCGGCGATGAATTCCCCGCCGCGTATTGGCAGCGCCTCGAAAAGATGTTCGAGTTTCTTGCCATCCTGGGCCAGGGCGGCAACTGGCCCATGTTCGGCGATGGTGATGATGGGTATGTGCTGGACCTGGGCGGTGGGGCCAACGACTACCGCGGCCTGCTGGCGGCGGCGGCCTCCATCTTCAGCCGGCCGGATTTCGCCGCGGTGGCGGGGGAGCCATCGCAGGTGGATTTCTGGCTATCCGGGGCCGTTCCTCCTGCCCTGAGCCCGTCGAAGGGCCTCCAGGCTTCGACGCTGAGCTCAGCCGAAGCGCCACCAGCCTCTCTAAGAAGCACGGCCTTGCCGGACACCGGCTACTACCTGCTCCAAGGCGGCCAGGGCGTCACGGCGGCCAGCGCGATCTTCGACTGCGGTCCGCTGGGCTTAGGTTCGCTGGCCGGGCACGGACACGCCGATGCGCTTAGCCTGGTTCTTCGCCTGGCGGGCCAGGACGTGCTGGTGGATCCGGGGACCTACGACTATTTCACCTATCCGCAATGGCGCGAGTATTTTCGCTCAACGCGTGCGCACAACACGGTGGAAGTTGATGGCCAGAGCCAATCCCAGATGCAGGGCCTGTTCTTGTGGGGCCGCAAAGCCAATGCCCGGTGTATCTCCTGGCAGCCGCAGGAGCAGGGCGGGCAGGTTATCGGCGAGCACGACGGCTATAACCGCATGGGGGACCCGGTGATGCATCGTCGGTCGGTCAATTTGGATGCGGCGGCGGGAAGCCTGGAAATCCGGGATGAATTGCAGTGCGCAGCCGCACACGAGGTGGCCATCTGGTTCCATGTTGCGGAGAGTTGCCGGCTGGTCGACCAGCAGGGTTCCTGCCTGAGATTTCTGGCCGGGCCGCTGCTGGTTGAGTTGAAAATGGATCCGCTTTTGACGATCCAGACGTACCCGGGCAGGTCAGGTGAAGTGGCGGGTTGGATCAGCCGCGGGTATCATGAAATCGTTCCAGCGCTGAGCATTACAGGCCGGTGCAGGATCGGCACAGCGGTATCATTCTCATGTACGTGGAGTTGGCGCATCTGTGATGATAAGCCGCTCAGGCGTGACCACACTCAGGAGTGACCAGCAGGTAACGGTGGATGAAGTTTTCAGGAAGGCTGCCGTGCGCATACAAGTCGTAGAGACCCTGGAGGAATTCGGGGACCTGTCGGAAGCTTGGGCGGGCTTGGTTACCCGCTGCGCGTCCCCCAGCGTTTTCCTGACGCACGAATGGTATGAGTGCTGGTGGGAGGCTTTCGGGCGGTGCCATCGGCCATCCGTGTTGTGCGCCTGGGAGGGCGACACGCTGGTCGGCGCGGCCGCGCTGTCAACGGATTCCGTCCACTTTCGGGGCTTGCCTGTGCGGCGGCTGGCGTATCCGCTCAACGGCGTGACCGGCCAGGCGGGGTTCCTGGCGCCTTCCGGACGGCGCGATGTCTTCGACGCGTTGCTCGGCCACATCGCGCGGACGCTCAAGTGGCAGTTTCTGGAATTGCGCAGAATGCCGTGCGAATCGGAAGGCTGGAAATGGCTGTTGGAAGATCTGCCCAGCGTGAAGCTCCGGGTGGCCGTTCGGCCGGACCACCAGGTTCCTATCATCGAGATTAACGGAAAGTGGGAGACCTTCCTGGCCAGCCGCTCGAAAACCTTCCGCAAAACAATCCGCCGGCGGCTGGCGCGGATTGAGTCGCACACCGAGCCGGTGCGCGTGGTGCGGCTGACCACGCCGGCGGACATCCTGGCCGCCCTGCCGGCCATGTTCCAGGTTTCCTCGCACAGTTGGAAGGCCCAGCAAAAGCAGGCCCTGAGCGACCAGCCCAGGGCCCGGGAGTTCTACCGGCTGCTCTCCGAACGAATGGGCCCCCTGGGACGGACAGAATTGTGGATGGAGTACATCGGCGCGGAGCCGGCGGCCTTTGAATACCACCTTCGTTTCGCGGGCGTGACCTATCCCATCCGCGCCGATTTCGACCTGCGATTCGCCGATTTGTCGCCTGGAGCGCACCTGGAATACGAGGTGTTGCGCCAGTTGTACGAGGATCCCGCGCACGAAGTGCGCGAATACAACACCTGCGCCGACGGCTACGCCTACGAGCGCAAGTGGACCGATACAATCCGCCCGCATGGGCGTGCCTGGCTGTTCAAGCCAACGATGTACGGCCGGCTGTTGCACCTGCTGAGCCGAGCCCGCCGGCCGGTGATTCTCGAAAATCGGCCGCCGCGCAGTTGCCGTCCCCCGGCACGGGTGCCCGATGCCGTCAGCGCCAAGGAGTGAGCATGAGTTCGGCATTGGGCTTGTCCACGTGCGTGCGCCGGTTCTTCAGCCAGGCCCGCGAGGTGCTTTACGATGTGCCCGAAGCCTTCCGCCGCGAATACGATTACGGCACGGGCATGCGCCGCTCCGCCATCCTGTCGCTGACCTGGCGCTGCACCAGCCATTGCCAGAGTTGCACGGCTTGGCGTCGACCCGCCCAGCGGGCGCGCGAATTGTCGGTCCAGGAGTGGCTGGAGGTGGCCGCGAAGCTGGCGGCCAGTGGCGTGCGCAGCTTTGAGTTGTTCGGCGGCGATGTGCTGCTGCGCAAGGAGGTGCTGTTTCCCCTGTGTAAAGCCATTCACGCCTCCGGCGGGGAAGTTCACATCGCCACCAACTGCAATTTGCTGGATGATGAAGTCGCCAGACTCTTTGCCGAGACCGCCTACGCGCTTTATCTCTCCACCGATGGGCTGGAAAGCAGCCATGACACGATCCGCGGCACGCCGGGCACGTTTGACCGGCTGGCCCAGGCGCGCCAACGCCTGCTGACCATGCGCGGCGCGTGTCCGACCCCCAAGCTGATCTGCAACACCACGATCTGCCAGGACAACGCGGCCCAGGCCTACGATGTGGCCGCCTATGCCCTCAAATCGGGGTGCGATGAGATCGATTTCGAATACATTGGCCAGTTCGAGGATGAGCATGTGCAGAAATCCTGCATCGCCGGCAGCCTGCCATCGCCCATCTTCATGCGCAGCGGGCCCTCGCGGCTGCTGCGGGCCGAGCAGGCGCCCATGCTTCGCGAGCAACTGACCAGGGCCCGCGAGCTGACGGGCCAGCCCACGCTGGCCGGCCGGCCGTTCAGGGTCGTAACGCTCAATATCGATGTGCTGGCCGATCATCACCTCGTGGATGGGACCGTGCCAGGCAAGCGCTGCTTCGTGGAACGGGCCATGGTCGTGGTCGATCCGTACGGCAGCGTGGTGCCGTGCCTGTTCTTCGACAACATCTGTGTGGGCGATGTGCGCCAGGGGGCGCTGGATCGCTCCCTCGAGACGACCGAACGCCGACAGTTCCGTGATTTCAGGGACAATGGCCGGCTGGAATTATGTCGGCATTGCATCATGTCGGTGATCCGAAATCGCACCGGCTGGGATGTGCTGCGACGGGCCTATATCCAGGGTGGACAGCCCAGGGCCGAAGAATCCTTTCACGGATCCGGACGAAGTGCGAAATAGGGGACTGCCTTATTTTGGTTTATAACACCTGGTGCGTGCTTGGCTTACATAGGCACACGTTCACTTTTCCCTTCTGGCCGCAGAGAGAGCCCTTTGCGGCTCTCTATGATTCGGCAGGAGAAGTCGCGCTGGTTGCGCGACCCGGCCCAATTCAGCGGAGTCGCAAATGATATCTTCCTCCCTGGACACAAGTGCGCCCACGGCGGGGGCTGCCGGCAAGCGGCAAGGGCGGCGGCATTGGAACTCCCTTCTGCGGGAGATGCTTTCCGATTTGCCCGAGGCAATCCGCCGAGAAGTCGATTATTGCAGGGGCCAACGCCACTCGGCCATTTTGGCTTTGACCTGGCGGTGCACGAGCCATTGCCAAAGTTGCATGGTCTGGCGGCGGCCGCCGCAACCGGATCGCGAGCTGTCCGCCGAGGGGTGGCTCCAGGTTGCCCGCAAACTGGTGGCGCGCGGCGTGAAAAGCGTGGAGTTGTTCGGCGGGGACGTGCTTCTTCGCAAGGATGCCTTGGCGCCCTTGTGCGAGTTCTTCTGCAAGGCGGGCTGCAAGGTCTATATCCCCACCAATTGCAACCTGCTTGACGAGCCGATGGCCCAGGTCTTCGCCCGCACGGTGCACGCGCTGTTCCTGTCCACCGATGCCCTGGCCGAGGCGCACGACCGGATCCGCGGCACTCCCGGTACGTTCGATCGCGTCGGGCGGGCGCTTCAGATGCTGCTGGCCGCACGCGGCGCGCGGACGAAGCCCAAACTCATCTGCAACACGACGGTCAGTCGCCATAATGTGGACCAGTTGGCCCGCCTGGCGGAATTTGCCTGCCGGGCGGGCTACGATCAAATCGACCTGGAATACGTGGGCCAGTTCGAGAATCAGCACGTGGCGGCCTCCTGCATCGACAGGTTGGCGCCGGCGCCGATGTACCTGCGACAGGCCGAGTCGTGCCTCATCACGGCCGACCAGGCGCCGCGGCTGCGCCGGCAATTAGCAGAGGCGCATGCGGTGGCCGGACGGCCGACGGTGTCCGGGCGGCCCTTCGAAGTGGTGACGATCAATATTGATCTGCTCTCCGATCAGGACCTGGTGTCCGGCGCGGTGCCGTATCGACGGTGCTTCATGGAGCGGGCGACGGCCATTATCGACCCCTATGGCAATGTCGTGCCGTGCTTATTCTTCGACAATTATGCGGTCGGGAACGTGCTGGATGGCGCGCTGGAGCGGTCCTGGGAAACCCCCAGGCGCGATGTTTTTCGCATGTATCGCCAGGAGGGCAGGCTGGAATTGTGCCGGCATTGCATTATGTCGGTCATCCGAAACCGCACCGGATGGGACGTGATGCGCCGGGCCGCCATCTCCGCCCGGCAGCGCGCCGGTTGAGCAATGACCGTTTGACTTTTCGGCCGGTTGGCTGTCTGGTATTGGCGGGAATTCTTGAGGCAGCCCAAACACCAAAACAAAGATGGCCTCCTGGATCGAAAAATGTGAGCAGATATGGCGGGCCGAGGGTAGCGGCGGCCTTGGCCGCCGCATCGCGCGCCACTTGGGAGGAATGCTCTGGCAGACCAACGCCGCGGACTGGTACCGCGTCGACCTGACCGCCATTGGCGCCCCGGATGCCGCGGCGGCGCCCGACGATGCGGACATCGTTCTGGACGCCACGGAGCAGGCCATTGAATGGATGCGTAGTCTGAAAGAACGGTTCAGCTACGCCTATGTCGAGCCGGAAGTGGCGGCGGCCAGGAATTGTGGGCACGTGTATGCCTTGGCCCGGATCGAGGGCCAGCCGGCCGGCTACATTAAGATCGGATTTGATCGTGTCTACGTGGGCGACCTGCACCGGCTGATAACCTTGCCGGCGGGCACGGCGTTCGTTTACGACACCTTCGTGCATCCCAGCTTTCGCGGCCGGCGTTTGGCGCCGCGCCTGGTGGCGGCGGCCAAGCAGTGCGCCCTACAGCACGGCTGCCGCTCTCTTTGGTGCCATATCCCGCGGTGGAATGTGCCGTCGATTCGCTCCTTCCTTTCCCAGGGATTCGAGGTCCGCGACTACGTTCGCAACTTCCGCGTGCTGCGCTGGCGATTCTCGACGCGGAACGTGGAAAGGCTGCTGGCGCAGGGGTAACGACCCATTGCGCTGGGAAGTGGCCCGGTATAATTGATCAGAATGCATGGATGCCCAAAGGCCGCCGGGCCGAGTGCTGATTTCATGTTCAGGGAGGCTGTTGGGCGAGGTTATCACGGCTTCAGATCAGGGAGGTTTGTGCGCACATGCAATCTCAGCCTGAGCAGATTTGGGCGGTTCTCACGATCGACACCGAGGCGGATAACGCCTGGGAGGATCATCTCAATCCCGGCGTGGCCAACGTGCCGTCACTGTGGGAATTGGCCAGGCTGCTGCGCCAGTACAGCGCCAAGGCGACCTGCCTGATTTCGTATCGCGTGGCCAACGATGAGGGCGCCGTGTCGGTTCTTCGGGCCCTGGTGGATGAAGGATTGGTGGAAATCGGCGCCCACCTGCACCCCTGGGAGAATCCGCCGTTCATGGAAAGCGGACTGGATCGTCGCTATCACGCCTATCCCCACGAGTTGCCCCTGGAGTTGTTCAAGCGGAAGATGGAGATGCTCACGGCCCGAATCGCCGAGAGCTTCGCCTCGCCGCGCTCCTACCGTGCGGGACGGTGGGGCCTGGCCGCCGAGCATGTCAAGGTGCTGGAGGACCTGGGCTACGAGGTGGACACCTCCGTGACGCCGCTGATCATCTGGCTTCAGTTCGGCCTGCCGGCCAGCCAGGGCGGGCGCGGCGGGTGCGATTATCGCCGCGCGCCGCTGGAGCCGTACTGGCTGTCGCACCAGGATGTCACGCGGCCGGGGGAGTCGAAGCTGGTGGAGCTGCCCGTGACGGTTCAATTCACCCACCGCATTCCCCTGTGGTTACGGCGGGTCTATCCCGCGCTGCCGGAATGGGTGAGGCGCGTGTTGCGAAAGGGGCTGGCTATTCGCCCCGTCTGGGCCTTCGCCGCGGAAGAAAAGAACAAGTTCATGGAGCAAATGCTCGAATGTTTCGCCTCCTCGCCCGCGAGTTTTTTCAACATGTCCGTGCATTCCTCCGAACTGATGCTGGGCACCTCGCCGCGCTCGCGCACGCCCCAGAGGATTGGACAGACCCTGCGGAACATTCAGATGGCGCTTTCGCACCTTTCCACCACGGGCCATTGCAACTTCTGCACGCTCACCCAGGCAGCGCGCATCTGGAAGACGCAGCCGACACCCGCGCTTGCCCAGGCCCAGACCGCCGCCGCGCCCACGCGGCTGGGGCGATCGCAATGTCCTGCGAGTGAGTGAGGCGGTTCGAGGCCCGGGCGGCTGGGCGTTGAGGCGACAGGGATGCACGCCAGAATCGTGGCATGAGGTGGCATGCCCTCACGCCGAAGGCCGCCTGGGCGGCCGAGGCGGGTGGGCATGGGTCGCCCGAGAAGAGGCTCGCACTCGAGTCGTCCATGCCCACCCGACCGGGGCTATCGCCCCAGCCGTGAGGGCATGCCACCTCAGGACCTGGACGATTGATGCTCTCTTGTCATGCACCCGGCGCAAGGGAAAGGTCATCTCCCAGGAAGACAGATCAGGCGGACTTTTGTATACTAAGCAGTTGCCCGACGCTGGCTCTCAGGCAGGAGGCATATGTCGGCGCCAAACTCATCGTCGCGAAGGAGCCTGCTGGCAGCATTCCTCGTGGCCGCCGCCGTGCTGGTGGCTGCGGGAGAGGGTTTTCGCGCGCTGGCGGCGGTGCTGGGCCGTGGCGGCCAGCCGGGGGTGATTCGCTCGGAGGACCTGGCTCGCCTGCCCCTGTCCATGGGTTCGTGGCGTGGGCGAGATGATCCGATCGATAAGGACGTCGCCGCCTACACCAACGCCGATGCGCTGCTGTGCCGCATCTATTCCAACGGGTCGCAGGCCGTCGTTTTGTACGTGGCCGGCGGTGTCCGGGCGCGTGACATGATGCCGCATCGGCCGTACGTGTGTTATCCCTCGCACGGGTGGACGCAGCAGGGTGACCGGCTAACCCAGGTGAAGCTCACCGACGGCAGCACGCTGCCCTGCCGGGTGTACACGTTCGGCAAGGGCGGGTTGTCGTCCCAGGTCGTCAAGGTGCTCAACTACTACATCATTGATGGCCGGTATGGCCAGGATGTCTCAGCGCTGCGGGAGCAGGTGCGGTTTGGCTCCGACGCGGTGCAGTACCTGGCCCAGGTCCAGCTCAGTTGTACCGTGGGCTCCATGGTTGATGCGAGCCAGGTACAGGAGACGCTCGAGCAGTTCATGGCCCAGGCCGGTCCGCTCATCATGCACCTGATGCCCGGCAGCGGCGTTTCGCCCGCCTCCTGCGCTTGCCAACCGGCGACGGGCCCCGTGGTGGAGGTGCAGCCATGAGCGAGCTGTCTTCCACCGAGGTCCAATCCGCGGTGCTCCCGAGCCCGCCAGCCGGCCTTCCGTTTTCCTCGCCGGATGCCGTCCCGGCCGGCAGGGGGGCGCGCCGACTGTGGCTGGGGCTGGGAATGCTCCTGTTGGCCCTGCTGCTCTGGGCGTACTGGGATGTGGTGCGCCCGCTCTGGAGCGATTGGCAGCAGAACGCGAATTACTCCGTGGGCCAACTGGTGCCGCTGGCGGCGCTTTGGCTGCTGTGGCGCGATCGCCGGCATCTGCGGCAGTGCCGCCTGCAACCGTGCTGGTGGGGCCTGGGACTGCTGCTGACGGCACAACTCGTGCGGCTGTGGGGCTTACAGGACCTGCGCGAATCGCTGGAACGATACGCGCTGGTGATGACGATCTGGGGCCTGGTGCTGCTCGTGGCCGGCAGCCAGGTCTTTCGCCGCACCGGGTGGATCCTGCTGTTTCTGCTGTTGATGGTGCCGCTGCCGCAGATGCTGGACAGCCATGTCAGCAGCCCCCTGCAAAGCCTGTCCACGCGCGGCGCGGTGGTTATGCTCGAGCTGGCGGGCGTGGGCGTCAACTCCAGCGGCAACGTGATCGTGCTGAACGAGAGAACCAGCATCGAGGTCGCCGAGGCGTGCAGCGGCCTGCGCATGCTGACGGCATTCATCGTCGTCACGGCGGTGCTGGCGTGCCTGGTGGATCGGCCGCGCTGGCAGAAGGGAATCCTGCTGATTTCCAGCGTGCCGGTGGCGATCGTGTGCAACGTGGCCCGCTTGTTCGCCACGGCCCTGCTGTACATGTGGACCAGCAAGGACCTGGCCGAAAAATTCTTTCACGATTTCGCGGGGTTCGCCATGATGCCCATCGCCATTGCGCTGCTGATTGGTGAACTGCGGCTGTTGAAGTGCCTAGTGACCCATGAACCGGCGCCGGCAGCCGACTCGCCGCCGTCCTGAGAGGCTCGCTGAGGCCGCCTTTGCCGCCGACGGGCGCGGCGGGGGCGCCTGCCGGTGAGTTTCCGCGGACCGCGACCGCAAAGGGCCCAAAAGTCCTGCCCGATCTGAACCCGGATGGAGATGTCATGTTTCACGGCAATTCGAGGGGCAAAATCAATCTAAGGGCGCTCATCATCCTGGTGGTGGTGATGCTGCTGTTGGCCGGCTCCTTGTGCGCGGCGTACAAGGTCCGCAAGGCGTACATCGCCCATACGGCCCTGGCCGCCGGAGAGGATGCGTACGAGCACGGGCAGTGGGAGGTGGCGATCAGGGAGTACTCACGCTACCTCGATCGCCATCCTTCCGACACGCACGTGCTTGGGCGCTACGCCCAAAGCAGCCTGTGGATGCAGCCGCTGGAGATGGTCAATATCTCGCACGCCCTGGAAGCCTACCGCCGCCTGGCGCGGTATGAGCCCCAGAACGCCGAGGCGTATTGGCGGATGGTCGAGCTGGACCTGTCGCGCGGCGATTACGACGACCTGCGGCATATCGCCCAGATGTGGCTGGATCGCCAGCCCGCCGCGCCCGAGCCGGTCATCTGGATGGCCCAGGCCCTGCTCGAGCAGCCGGGCAGTTCCGGGCTGACGACGGCCGAGGGGATGCTGACGCCGCTCGTGAAGCGCCTGGAGAACGACCATTCCACATCGGCCGAGCATGCCAAGGCCTGCCGGCTGCTGGCTCTGTGCGCCGTGCGCGGCGGCGAAGGCCGCCCCGAGGATCGCGCCGGGCGGGGGCGGCAGTGGGCCGATCGGGCGGTGACCTACCAGGCGGACAACCCCGCCGGGTACATTTTTCGCGCGCGGTTCCTCCAGGAGCACGGTTCTTCGCTGGGCTTGTCGGCCGAGCAGGCGGCCGTCGCCGCGGCCGGCGATCTGACCAAGGCGCAGTCGCTCGAAATCAACAATCCGCTGGACTGGGTGACCGTCAGCGAGGTCTGGACGATGCTGGGCCAGTACTCCTCGGCCCAGTGGGCCTTGAGCCGTGCCGAGGCGGCGGACGCCAGGACGATATGGAAATACTGCTCCGACGCCGACATCTGGCGCACGGAGCGATACGCGCAGACGGTGCGGCTAGGCGTGCTGTCCGGCCAGCCGCAGGCCGCCCTGGCAATGACGGGGCCGGTGCTGGAGGCCACGCATCGCGTCCGCTACCGGCTGAAGGCCCTGGAATCGGCGGTCAAGGTGAACGCCCAGACGGATCACGCCGCCGAGGCGCGCCGCCTGCTCGATGAGTACATCGACACCATCAGCCGCTCGCCCAACGCCACCGCCTTGCTGGCCGACCCGCACGTGGTCTTTATGCGGGTCATCGTGCTTCGCATCGAGGATCGTCCGGACAGGTGGCAGGAAATCATCAAGCTGCTGCACCCGTTGCTGGCGACACAATCGGTCCCGCCGGAGCTGCACCACATGCTGGGGGAGGCGTACGGCCAGACCTACCAGGCGCGGCTGGCGGTCCATGAGCTGATGACGTACCTGACCCTGCTCGGCCAGCAGGGCCTGCCGCCAACGCCAATACTGCTGCACGAGCTGGTCATCGTGCAGCGCCAGCGCGGGGACCTGGCCTCGGCCCTGTATTACGCGCGGCAATTGGAGCAGGCCGCGCCCAAGCAGGTGGAGCTCCGCCTGGAGCGCCTGGAGATCGAGGTGGTCGCCACGGATGGCCGGCACGACGAGAAGGCGGCCGCACGGCTGGCGGAGCTGCGCCAGGAGTTGCAGGATGTGCGCGCCAAGGTGGGCGATTCGCCTGGGCTGACGATTCTGGAGGCCCAGACCTGGGTCAACGCCGGTAACCCGAAGCGCGCGGAGGAACTGCTGAGGCAGACGGCGGCGACGGACAAGACCCCGCAATCGCGCATGGAACTGATTGCCTTCCTGGTGCAGCAGGGCGCCGGCCGCCGCGGCGATGCCCTGGACCAATGCCGGCAGTTGATCAAGGAGCATGCCGACCTGGCCGGCGGCTACAAGGCGCTGGCCACGCTGCAGGAAGAGCAGGGAAATGCCCAGCAGGCTCGAACCACGCTGACTGACGGCGTGGCCGCCGCCGCCGCGGCCGACAAGCGCGGGCTGGAGGTGGAACTGGCGCTCTTTGACCTGCGGCACGAGAAGCGCCCCGAGGCCCTGGCGCGGCTGGAAAAACTTCGCCAGCAGGACAAGCAGGACGTCCGCCTGCGCTCGTTGATGCTGGAGATGGCCGATGCCGCGGGCGACCGCGCCTGGGCGGAATCGCTCGTTGAAGAGATCAAGGCGGTCCAGGGCGACGGAGGCTTGCTGTGGCGGTATTACCGCGCGCGGCTGCTCATGAATGATTCGAACTGGCGCGATAAGCGTGAAGAGATCGGCTCGCTGCTTCAAGCCTGCCGGATGATCGACCCGGGGCTGGCGGCGGCGGTGCTGCTGCTGGGCGAGCTGGACGAGCGCGAGGGCCAAGTGGACCAGGCCGCACTGACGTACGAGACGGCCTTGAGGGATAACCCCGGTTCCATGGAGTTGGCCGGCAAGCTGATTCGTCTCTTGGAAGGCCAGAAGCGTTTCGCCGAGGTCGCGGATGTTCTGGACTCGCTGGTGGGGGCCGATCCGCGGCGCGTGGCGGATCTTCGCATTCACATTGCCCTGGGCGGGGGCGACACGGCGGCCGCGATGGATGAACTTCGCCGGCGCATCGCCGCGGATCCCAAGGATGCCACCTCCCGCGTCTCGCTGGCCCAGTTGCTGTACGCGCAGCGGCAGGATGTGGATGGAGCCCTGGAACTGCTGGAGCAGGCCCGGCGCATCGACCCCCAGTCGCTCCTGCCGGCCGCGGCGCAGATTTCCATCTTGCGCAGCAGCGGCCGGGGCGAGGAGGTCTTGCCGTTGCTCGACCGCGAAGTGGCCCGGCAGGACACGTTTGAGAGCCGGCTGCTGCGCGGCACGTACCTGGCCCGCATCGGCCGCAACGACCTGGCCGATGCCGACTTCGCCACGCTGCCCGAGCGGAACGACCAGGGCGATGGGCAGCTCAAGCAGGCTCAGCATTACCTGGCCACCTGGCGCGTGGCGCAGGCCCAGGGCGTGCTGGCCGACGGCGTGACCAGGTATCCCGCCAACACCGCCCTGAAGGAGCAGAGTATCCGCCTGCTGTTGGGCAGTCCCCAGGCGCAAAGACGCCAGGAGGGCCTGGCGATGCTGGAGAAGCTGCTGGCCGCGCATCCCGAAAACCCGGACCTGCGCGTGATGCAGGCGCGGGCGCTGCTGGTGCAGGGCGATCCGGCGGCCGTCCAGAAGGCCGAGGCCATCGCCCGGGATATGGCGCGGCGGTTTCCGCTGCTGATCGATGCGCACCTGGCGCTGGCGCAGGTGCTGGCGCAGCGCGGCGATTTCGCCGAGATGCAGCAGGTGCTTGTCGAGGCCCTGCGCAGCAACAGCGACAGCATTCCGCTGCTGCTGCAACTGGCCCAGGCCCAGGATGAACTGGGCAACACGACCGCCGCCCGGGAAACGGTCTCCCAGGCCATTGCCGCGGCGCCGCTATTCGGGCCGGCGCGCGCCTTTGGCGTGCAGCTTGCCCTGCGCCATGGCGACAAGGCGTACCTGGCCGATCAGCTTTCTTCCCTCCAGGATGCCCTGGCGTCGGCGCCGGAGGATGAACAACTGCAACTGACCCAGGCGGTGGCCCTGGAGCAGCTTGGCCGCCCCGATGCCGCCGTGGCGGCGCTGGAAGCCTTCATCAAGAACGGGCCCGCCGGCGCCAGGAGCTTCAATGTGTACCTGATGTTGTGCGACCTGCACCGTCAGGCCGGGCGACTGGAAAAGGCGCAGCAATGTTACCAGAGCGCCTGTGCGGCGGCCGGCGATGAGCGCCAGCTCCTCAGCGAGCGGCTCATGCTGCTCGGGGCGCAAGGCCAGTACGACCAGGTCGTCGAGGCCATTAACGCCCTGCCCGCCGATTGGACGGTCGATGAGCGCACCGTGCAGACGGCCGCCACAGTTCTGGACGCCAGCGGCCGGCCGGAGTACCGCCAGGCGGCCAGGCAGTGGTGCCTGCAACTGGCAAAATCGGCCGAATCGCTGCCCGTGCGGTATCGGCTGGCCAACCTGATCTACTCCGACGGCGATACCGAAACCGCCCTGGCGCTGTACGAGGACCTGTATCGCCAGGCGCCGGACCACCCCAATGTGCTCAATGACCTGGCGTGGATCCTGGCCCACCAGAAGGGCGATGAACCTGTTGCCAGGGCGATTGAACTGTCAACCAAGGCCGTCATGATCAATCCCAGCGATGGGCATCTGCGCCACACCCGCGCTTTTGCTCTTTCGGCCAGCCGGCGGCAGGAGGATTGGGCCGAGGGGGCCCAGGAGTATGAGCGTTTCCTGGGCCTGGTGCGGGAGAGCCCCTCCCAGCAAGCACTGGGGCAGGCGGAGATGGGTCTGCTGCTGGTCCGCCTGAATCTGAAAGACCAGGCCCGCTCGGCCCTGACGGAGGCCGTGAAACTCGATGCCCAGGGCGCCAAACTCTCCCAGGCGCTTCGCCAGCAGGTGCAGGATGCACTGGCGGGGTTGAAATAACGGTGCTTCGAAGCAGTTCGTGGGACAACGCAAAGCCGCTGGCAGGATGTTCGGCTCCGACAATGTCGGAGTCGCACAGGCTGCAACTGGAGAATTTCTCCAGTCGACTCCAAAAATTTTGGAGTCGTGCTTTGCCCAGGGGATCCTGGCCGCCATTCATTTCATTCCGGGAATGAACTGAATGAAAGATCAACTCCGAAAATCTCGGAGTTGCGCCTTGCTCACGGTCCTGCAGCATACTCCCATCCAGAGTTTCCGGACTGACTAAGTATGTGACTCCATAAATTATGGTGTCGAGCCATGAGCAACTGAGGAATTTCCTCAGTTGACTCCGAAAGTGTCGTAGTCAGGCTCTGAAGCACTTAACCCCAATAGCGGCCGCGGCTTATCTTCATCTTGGGGGCTTGTCGCTGCATAGGGGCGGCAATTCAGTTCGTGACGG
>PMYD01000089.1:0-105513 GCA_003171335.1 Phycisphaerales bacterium | reverse complement strand
ATGAACTGACTTCTCCTGGCAGGTGCGATAGCCTTTTGCCGCGAGACTCCGGATTCTCGGAAAGGTTAACCTCTCCCCCCGTTTTTGCCCCCGCTCCCCATGTTTCGTACGTTTCCATCCAGAGGCGCGCCCTCAGGGTGTGCGCCTCGGAGGCACCCTTGCAAAGTGAGGAACAAAGAAATGCTAGAATCAAACCGTCCAAGTGCAAACGGGGACGAGGGGAGGACCACGATGGGGCGGGCTGTCCACACGGCGTATGAACCGTTGGAAAGCCGGCTGTTGCTCAGCACGTATTACATCGCCGCGAATGGCTCAGACAGTGCGGCGGGCAATATCACCGCACCGTTCGCTTCGCTGAAGCAATTCTTCAGCGTTGCCAAGCCGGGCGACACCGTGTACCTGCGCGGCGGCACGTATAACGCCGCGGCCAACGCGTGGCGCAACACCGAGCCGAATGTCTCCGGCACGGCCGCCGCGCCCATCACCATTTCGAATATGCCTGGCGAGACCGTGATTCTCGACCACCAGGACCCGACGTACGACAACTTCATCCAGCTCTACAACGGGGAGAGCTATCTGAACTTCCAGGGGCTGACCGTAAAGAACTACCTGGTCGACTTCAACATGCAGGGCGGCGTGCCCAACCACATCACGCTGAGCAACCTGGACTTGGGCTTCTGCGACCTTTACGGCTCCAATCCGGACGGGCGCGCCGTTCGCATGCGCGGGGCGGACAACATCACCATCAGCAATGTAACCGTGCACGATATCGGCGGCGTGGGCATCGCCGGCATCGGACACAACACCAATATCACCATGGACGGGCTGCTGATTCACCACATCAACGATGGCCGGCCGGGAGACACCGACGCCGACGGCATCAACTTCACCTACGGCGATCAATCCTGGAGCGACAACATCATCGTGCGCAACACGCACGTCTGGGACTGCACCTCCGACGGCATCGACATCAAGGCCGACCATGTCCTGGAACAGAACAACGTGGTGTGGGACATCGGCTCCGTCGGCTACAAGATCTGGTCCGTCTGGGACCTCAGCGCCGGCGTCGCCCAGCAATCCCATTTCACGCTGCAAAACTGCATCGGCTGGAATACCGGCACCGGCACGGTCAAGTGCTTCAGCCTGCCTGTGGTTTCCATCGCCCACTGCATTTTCATCGGCGAAACCGCCGGCACGGAGTCGGCCTTCAGCTACAAGCGCCCCTACAACACGGAACCCTGGCAGGGCAGCCTGAGCATCACCAACACCGTGATGGAGCACCTGGGCGGCTCGCCCGCCTTGTCGGCCGATAAGTACAGCGATACGCTTTTCACTTTGCAGGGCAACACGTACTACAGCACTGGCTCGATCACCACGGACATCTACACGTCCAGCAGCAACGATCAGACCTTCAACGGCGCCGCCATGACCAACGGCACGTTCACCTCAGCCATGGGCACCGAAAGCGCCGGCCAGAACCGGTTAGTCACCGTAGGGCCGCAAATTGCCTATGTGCAGGTCGCCGGGCCGGCCGTCGCCGGCCAGCCGGTCAGCTTCACCGCCCTGGCCGTCAGCCCGCAGGGCGATAGCGTCAACATCAACTACAACTGGACCTTCGGCGACGGCGGCACGGCCAGCGGCGCCGCGGTCACGCACGCCTACAGCGCCAACGGCACCTACACCGTCCAGCTCACCGCCACAGACCCCGGCGGCGCAGCCGCCAGCAGCACGATCAACGTGGGCGTCGGCTCAGGCCGGACAACCAACCACCCGCCGGTCGCTCCGGATGTCTCGCGCACCACGCGGCCGGGGACGGCCGTCTCCGGCACGCTGACCGCCACGGACGCCGACGGCGACCCGATTACCTTCACCCTGGCCACGAATCCGGCGCACGGCACCGTGACGCTGGCTGCCAACGGCGCGTACACGTACCGTCCGACCGCCGGCTATGTCGGTGCCGACAGCTTCACCTTCACCGCCAGCGACAACTACGGCGGCAGCGACACCAGCACGTTCTCCATCCAGATGGTGAACAGCGTTCCGGCCACCGGAGATGTGTGGCTGATGGGCAATGAAGACAGCCCCGCCAGCTCCACCGTGACCGCCACCGACGCCGACGGCGACCCGGTGACCTTCGCCCTGGCCAGCCAGCCGGTACATGGCACAGTCGCGTTCAACGCCAACGGCAGCTTCACCTTTACGCCGACGCCCCTCTGGTACGGCAACGACAGCTTCACGTTCACCGCCAGCGACCCGTACTCCACCTCGGCGCCGGCGACGGTGCACCTGGTGTACTATGCCATCAACCACCCGCCAGTGGCGCAGAACCAGGCGCTGTCGACCAACTTCAACACCGCGATCACCGGCGCCGTGACGGCCACCGACCTGGATGGTGACCCCCTGACCTACAGCATCGCTACGGCGGCGGGCCACGGCAGCGTCAGCCTCAACGCCAACGGCTCGTTCACGTACACCCCCGCGGCGGGCTTCTCCGGAGCGGACCACTTCGTCTTTTCCGCCGCCGACGCCTCCAGCAGCAGCACCGGCACGGTCACCCTCACCGTTCGGCCCAATGCCACGCCCGCGGCCCAGGCCGGTACGTTCACCACGAATGAAGACCAGCCGCTGCCCGGTCAGCTTTCGGCCACCGATGGCGACGGCGACAGCCTGACCTACGCGCTGGGCCGGGCCGCAGCGCACGGCACCGTGTCCATGGCGGCCAACGGGTCCTTCACGTACACGCCGGCGGCTCTCTGGCATGGTACCGACAGCTTCACCTTCACCGCCGGCGACGGCCTGATATCCTCGGCGGCCGCGGTCGTGAACATCACGGTCAATGCCGTCAATTATCCGCCCACGGCGCAGGACCTGACGATCGCGGGCAACGAAGACACGACCATCACCCGTGCGGTCACCGGCAGCGATATCAACGGCGACCCGCTGACGTTCCTCGTGACCGCCCAGCCGGCCAATGGCACACTGGCCTTCCAGCCCAGTGGCGCGTTCACCTATACGCCCAACGCCACCTGGTTCGGCCAGGACGCCTTCAGCTTCGTGGCCTCGGACGGCAGCCTCCAGTCGGCCGTGCACACCGTCAGCATCATCATCAACCCGGTGAACCACCCCCCGGTGGCCCAGAATCTGTCGCTCCAGAGCGATAGCCAGGGCGTTATCGGGGCCGTCAGCGCCACGGATGTCGACGGCAACGCCCTGACCTACGCCAAGGTCACCTCGCCCGCGCACGGCACGCTGACGTTCAACGGCGACGGCAGCTTCGTCTATATGCCTGCCACCGGCTATGCCGGCGCGGATAGTTTCACTTTCGTCGCCAACGATGGCACCGTCAATTCGGCGCCGGCTACGGTGAGCATCCAGGTCGTAGCGCCCAATCCCGCACCGGTCGCATATGACCTGGCGCTGGTCAGCACCAATCACAGCGCCGCCGGCAACGTCCTGGGCAGCGACTCCAACGGCGCCCCATTGACCTTCCGCGTGCTTACGCAGCCGGGCCACGGCACGGTTGCCTTCAGCGCCGACGGCAGCTTCCTCTACACCGGCAACCCCGCCTGGGCATTGGCCGATTCGTTCACCTTCTGCGCCAATGACGGCCAGACGGACTCGGCGGCCGCCACCGTCACCATCAATCCCGGCACGGATCAGCCCCCGACGGCCGCAGCCGCCAGCTTCCAGACCAACCAGGATGTGCCCGTGGCGGGCGCTTTGACCGGCACGGATCCCAACGGCAGCAGCCTGAGCTTCTCCTTGGTGCTCATGCCGTCGCATGGCGCCGCCAGCCTGGGGGCGGATGGCTCCTTCGTCTACACGCCGAATTCCCGCTGGTACGGCCTGGACAGCTTCACCTTCCGCGTCAATGACGGCACGGCCGATTCGCAGCCGGCCACGGTGGGCATCCGCGTGGCCCGCGTCAATCACAAGCCCGGCAAGATCGACCGGACGATCCGCGCGTCGGCCACACAGCCCACTGTCAGCAGCACGCTGGTGGCCACGAGCATCGACAATACCCCGCTGACGTATAGCGCCGTCAGCCAGCCGGACTATGGCACCGTGCAGGTGCAGCCGGATGGGTCCTTCACCTACACGCCGAACGCGCCGGGCGTGCTGACCGACTCGTTCACCTACGTCGCCAGCAATGGGGTATTGACCAGCGATGTCGCCACGGTAACGATCCAGTTGGGCAACCGCCTGGGATTCGATGGGCATTCCAAAGTGAGCTTCGTGGATGCCAATGGCGGCACCGTGACCGTTTCACTGATCGGGCCGGGCGGCGGGTATATCCTGTTCGACCAGGCGGGCAATTGTGATCCATCGAGCATCGTGCTCAATGGCACCACCGCCAAGTCCTCCGTCATCGTGTCGTTGCGCGGCCAGATGAATGTGGGCGAGATTGACATCAACGGCGCCCTGGGAGCGTTCACCGCCGCCGCCGCCAATCTCACCGGCGACCTCACCGCCAGCGGAACCATCGGCAAGCTGACACTGGCCGATGTCTCTGGGTCGCAAATGACGATCGGCGCGGGCGACGCCACGGCCAGTTCGACGATCACGTTGAACAACGTCGTCGACAGCTCCCTGACCAGCGGGACGGCTATCAAATCGCTCTCGGTGATCGGCTGGTCCGGCACCGGCAACACAACGGAAACGTTGACGGCCCCAGCGCTGGTCAGCTTGACCACCCGCGGCGGCAAGAACGTCTCGGGCGACTGGGACGCGAACCTGACGCTTACCGGCCAGCAGCAGCCCCAGCCGATACTGGGCACCGTTCGTATCGCCGGCGATGTGGATGGCTCGATTTGGGACGTGGCCGGCACTGTGGGCTCCGTGCTCGTCAGCGGGAATGTGACGCAGTGGAGCCTGGACGCCTCAACCATTACCAGCATGATGGTGAGCGGCAATGCCCAGAGCCTGACGATGGACCTGGGCACGGCCGACCTGCGGCTGCTCCGCCTGGGCAATAGCCTGGGTGTTGGCATCACCGCCGGTCACGTCGGCACCATCATCGCCACCCAGTGGGTCGGCGGCTTCCTGCACGGCGACACGCTGACAGCGATGAATATCACGCAGAATCTGGATGCCGATCTGAGCATCGCCAACAGCCAGAGCGCCGCCGCACCCGTCGGCGCCATCACCGTCGGCGGCGACATCACCGGCGGGCAGTGGAATCTCGTCGGGTCGGCACGTTCGGTGTCCGCCGGAAATATCGATAACCTGAATCTCACCGCCGGGCGGCTTGGCACGATGACCGCCCGGGGCGACCTGGCCGGCTCGCGGCTGGTGTTCACGCAGGGCGTGGGACCGGCGGCGGCCTTGAGCCGGCTGACGGTCAATGGCAACCTGAGCGGCAGCACCATTCTCTCCGCCGGCAATATCGGCGCGGTCACCGCGGGCACTCTGACCAACTCGGCCATCCTGCTGGGACTGAGGCCGGATTACGCCACCGACGCCAATGGCGATGGCGTGCTGGATCTGCCGACGGCCGGCGACTTCGTCAGCAATGCCCAATTGTCGAGCCTGACGGTTCGCGGCGGCCAGGGCGCATCATCCTTCACCAACAGCAACGTGGCGGCCGGGCAGATCGGCCGGGTGAGCCTGCGCGATGTCAATCTGGCCAATGCGCAGCAAGCCTTTGGCTTCACCGCCAATCAGTCGATTAACTCCATCCAGTGGACACAGGGCCGCAGCCGCTACACCTGGGAGCAGAACGTGTGGCCGGCCGATACGGGCGATCTGGTCGTGCAGATTGTGTAACTCTCCGCGTTGAATGAGTCCTCCTTTACGCCCGCCCGCCGGTGGCGCTCAACACCGGCGGGCGTGGCGTTTTCCATCAGGTGGCACGCCCTTGGGCACCGGGGCCAAGCAGCCAAGGCGGATGGGCATACGTCGCGGTGGCAGGCAATTCGCCCATGTCCACTGTCTGGTGCGATTCGCCCCGGATTCAGGACATGCAATCCGCCCCGGATGCAAGGTCAGGCCATTTACCTCGCCGCCGCCTACCATCTTTCTTACTTTTGAAAAAATGCTAAGATAGTCGATACGGGTATAGTCGCCGCCGGGCCGGGTGTGCGGTTTGCGATGGCTGCGGGCAATCGGGAACTGACGGTTTTGCATCGACAATTCGTGAGAACACAGGTTCTTGTGTCGCCCTGGCGGCCTGGAACGGAAGAAATCGATGCCTATAGGAAGGACACAGCGAATGAATCGGGCTTTTTCGGGCGCGGCATTCATGGCGGTGGTTGTGCTTTCGTCGGCGGCGCTGGTCATTGCCGGCGGGTGCTCCAAGAGCAGCCGATCCATCACGCTGGACCAGTACGTGCTCCAGCAGCAGGCGCAAGCGGCCAAGTCCACCCCATCGGTGGCGCCGCCGGAAGCCGCGCAGATTTCACGCCAGATGGGCCCCGTGCGCATCGGGCCCGATGATGTCATCTCCGTCAGCGTGTCCTCCGGCGATGCCAAGACCATCTTGCCCTTGACCGAAGTGCGCATCACCACCGCCGGGGCGGCGGCGCTGCCGCTGGTGGGATCGGTGCAGGTCGCCGGGCTGACGCTGGAAGAGGCCGAAGCCGCCATTCGCAAGACCTACGTGCCCACCTACATGGTCGAGGCCCTGGTGCTGGTTCGCATGGTCGAGCCGAGATACACCAGCGTGGTCGTCCTGGGCACGGTGGGCGCGCCGGGCCTGGTGACCTTGCAGCGCGGCAACCGCGACATTCTGCACGCTATCGCCGGCGCCGGCGGGCCGACGCCCAGTGCCGGCGGCGTGGGCGCGACCGTGGCCGCCGCACCGACCAGTCCCGTGTCGGTCACGGCCGTGGCCAATGCCTCCGGCCGCGTCAACCTGCGCCGGATCCGCCAGGGCGGGCGATCGCAGACGTACGACCTGCGCGAGCCCGAGGGGCTGCGGCAGGCGCTCATGCTCGAGCCGCTGGAGGATGGCGATATCGTCACCGTGGAAGGCGCCCGGCCCAACGCGATCTTCGTCTATGGCCTGGTCGTGGCGCCCGCCCGCCAGGAATACCCGCCGGGCACGCGCGTGACCATTCTTCAGGCCATTGCGGCCGCCGGCGGCCTTCATCCGTACCTGTTCCCCAGCAAGGGCGAGCTGATTCACCGGACCGACGGGCAGGATGTTCACGTGGACCTGAACCTGAAGAAGATCATCGCTGGCGAGGCCCCCGACGTGGAACTGGCCGCGGGTGACATTCTCTGGGTGCCGCATACCACCGGCACCCGCATCCTGAACTTCTTCAACCAGGTTCTCTACTTCCGCGCTGGCGCCGGCGCCGACTACGAGATGTACGGCAGCACGCTCTACGGCGACGCCCGCGGCACAGGGACGACGACCATCATCACCGCGCCGGCCGGCGGCGGCGGCCTGGTCGGAGCGTCGCACTAAGCAAAGAGAGGTACCCTGGCGCGGGCGTCTCGCCCATCCGCAGGTCGGCCGACGGGCCGTTCTTGCGGCGAGACGCCCGTGCTAATTGTTAGAATCTCACCGGTCGGGAAGGAGCATTTCCATGCCGGCGAAAAGATCATCGGGCCAGCGGACTGGCAACGACCGCCACTTTGTGGACGCCGCCCTGGCGGCCGGGGCGGCGGCGGCCAAGGTGATTGATCCTCGTTCCGTCGAGACGGCCGAATGGGTTCGCTGGAAATGCCAGTTCGGCTGCGACGGCTTTGGCTCCAGTCGGATGTGCCCGCCGCATTCTCCGCCGCCCAGCCAGACGCGGGCGGTGCTGGATGGGTACAAGACGGCTGTGCTCTTCGAGGCGGGCAGGGGCGAACCCAAACAGATCGCCGTGGCGTTGGAAAAGCAATTTTTCCTGGAAGGTTACTACAAAGCCTTCGGCCTGGGCGCCGGCCCGTGCATGCTGTGCCCGACGTGCGCTTTCGAGAAAGGCTGCCGCCATGCCGAGCAGGCCCGTCCTGCCATGGAGGCCTGCGGCATCGACGTGTTCGCCACGGTTCGCAAGCATGGCTTTACGATCGATGTCGTTCGCAGCCGCCAGGATGTGCAGCATTACTTTGGACTCGTGCTCATTGAATAGCCGAGCCATCAGCGATGGAGGAATTTCCTCAGTTGATGGCCTTTGTATGGCCCGTGGGCGAAGGCTCAGCTCGGCGGATGCTGAAATCTCGATATAAGTGATTCAGGCTTCAGGGACCGACAGCTACCAATCCTTCCCGCCCAGCAGCCCCTCGTGGAAGAAGATGGGCTCGTAGCCATTTTCAGTCGCCCAAGCGAAGGCCGTGTCGAGCCGTTGGGCGTGATCGGGCACGTAGTTGTGGTAGAAGGGCCAGAAATACTGCTCGTGCGTTAGCAGGTCCAGCACGTCAGAGGTCTGGGGCGAGCGCGTGGAGGCTTCCAGCGTGGGCACGACCCGCTCGATGGGCGTGGCGTTCAGAATGATGTCGCAATTGGAGAAGGTGATCCCCGAGCCGAAATCTCGCAGGGCTTCGTGGCGGCTGAGCCAGTCGCACTGGGCATCGGCCAGCATGTAGTTGAGGTCCCAGCCGCCGGAAAGCTTTATCGACAGGGCGCTCAAGGCCCGCACGCCGCGCGTGGCCAGCGAGCCAAAGCAGTCCGGCTGCACCATCGCCCAGTGGATGATCGTCGGCGGGCACCAGGCTTTTTCGCCGGCGAAGCGGTGAATCTCCTGGGCCACGCCGTCCAGATCGTGCAGCAGTGTTTCAGCGTTGGCGTACTGGTACGGCCGGGGCGGGAACTCGCGCCAGGCGTGGAAGGTCAGGCGCAGCCAGTCGGCGTTGTCGGCCCACTCGCCTTTGTACCGGTCGGGGAAGGTGTCCAGCGTGAAGTCGGCATCGGGCGTTTCGAAGAACAAGTTGACCGTGTACTTCGTGCCGTACTTGGCATTCAGATCGCGCAGGATCTTCAGGTAGAAGCAGTCGAAGAGCGACTTGTAGTTCTTTTGGGCGATATCGCGCAGGAAGTAGCTGTTGTCGTCAATAGAGACGCGGTAGCGCCGGCGGCTGAACCGGTCCCACACCACGCGAATGCGGTGTTCGCTTCGGCCCTGCGTGCCGTCGGCGATGGCGACGATGTCCGTCTCCTTCTGCCGCAGCGCGACAGAGGCGAAAAACTCATTCGCTACGCGGGTGGCCGGCTGGCCGTTGATCATCACGCGATCGTTCAGCCGCGCTTCGCCGCGGACGGCGATGGTGAGGCTGTCGTTCGTCTGCTGGCCGTCGTGGTGGTTCAGCACGGCGCCGTGAAAAGGTTCGGTAATTCGCATGGGTTTCCTTCCTTTTGAAGGATTATGCAGAAGGGGAAGAAGAAATTCCAAATTCCAAATCTTGGAATTTGGAATTTGCCTGTTTCTGGGGCACAGGCGACGATCAAACCATGCCAAGGCGCCTCATTATCGTAGGAGCCGGTCCTGCCGGCCTCACCGCCGCCATCGTTGCCGCGCGCGCCGGGGCGAAGGTCCTGGTTCTGGAGCAGCTCGACCGGCCCGGGGCAAAACTATCCGTGTGCGGCGGCGGGCGCG
This sequence comes from Phycisphaerales bacterium, assembly GCA_003171335.1. Lineage (GTDB taxonomy): Bacteria > Planctomycetota > Phycisphaerae > SM23-33 > FEN-1343 > FEN-1343. Next base: position 95,989 of record PMYD01000089.1, on the reverse strand, counting down.
GCAATGTGACGATCCGCCTGGCGGCCAAGGAGATGGCAGCGGCTTACGGCCGGCAGGGGCGATTCGCGCTGGCAGCGCTGGAGGCGATGGATGCGCAGGGACTATGTGATTTTCTCTCCGGATTAGGCGTGCCGACGGTCAGCCCCGACGGCCTGCACGTCTACCCTGCCTCGCAGCGGGCCGGCGATGTGACGGCCGCACTGGTTCGCGAGTGCCGGCGGCTGGGGGTGGAGATTCGGTGCGGGGTGGCGGTTGACGAACTTGTTCTAGATGTGGCACAGTCGCCCTCGGCTGTGCACGAGTCGGATCGACCGGCGGCGGTGCGGGGAATTCGTGCCAACGGGCAGGACTGGCCGGCGGACGGCATCATTCTGGCCGCCGGCGGGTGCAGCTATGCGGCCCTGGGCGGCACGGGCGCCGGGCTGAAGCTGGCCCGGAAGGCGGGGCACACGATCGTTGAACCTGTACCCGCACTGGTGCCGCTGGTGACGCAGGAGACGTGGCCCGCCAAGCTGGCTGGCGTGTCCGTTGCCGAAGCGACGCTCCGCATCGACCTGCCGCACGAGCGCCAGGCGGCCAGCCGGGGCGACATTCTTTTCACGCATCGCGGCCTGTCCGGCCCGGCCGTGCTGAACCTCTCTGGCCGCATCTCGCGGCTGCTGATAAAGGCCTCGCCCGTGCCCGTTCTGCTGAGTCTTCCGCTGGCTTCATCCGGCATCGCGCCGGGGGAGTCGGCGGCGGCCATCCTGGAGCGGTGGCGGGTCAGCGCTGGAGCCAGTCAAGTCCGCACGCTGCTGGCCCGTCAGTTGCCGCGGGCGCTGGTCGATGCCTTGTGCGAGCAGGCCGGTGTGGCGGCCGATACGCCGGCGGCGCGGCTGCCGCGGCCGGTGCAGGATGACTTGGCGCAGCGACTGGCGGCGACGCGGCTGACCATCACGCGGACGGAAGGTTTTGAGCACGCCATGGTCACCGCCGGCGGAGTGGCCTTGAAGGAAGTGGACCCGCGCACACTGGCCAGCAGACTCATCGGCCGCCTGGCCTTCGCCGGCGAAATTCTTGATCTGGACGGCCCGACCGGCGGTTTCAACCTGCACTGGGCCTTCGCCAGCGGGGCCCTGGCGGGGACCGCGTTTTCAGGCGAATGACGGCAATCCGTTCGGGGCTTGATTCCATGAATTTCGGAGTCGGAAGGGTGCGGATACCCGCGGGGAATTCCTCCGGCCTTTTTGACGCCTGCCGCTTGATCCTTTCTGCCATCGCGGTACGATCAGCATCGTATTGCGATTTTTTGGCGCAACCACTGTGCGGAGCCCATCATGAGTAAGAAGTCGAAGCCCGCCGCCGGCTCTACCGTGTATTTTGTCCCTGTGCCCGAATCCTCCACGCCCCAGGACATGGCCGCGGCGGCGGTGAAACTCTGGGAACGGATGAAGCTCGATACGATCATCGCCGACAAGAGCTTGGTGGCGATCAAGCAGCATTTCGGCGAGAAGAACGGGCAGAACTTCGTCCCGCCGGCCGTGGCCAAGGCGGTGGGCCAGCGGATCCGCCAGGCGGGCGGCAAGCCCTTCCTCACCGACTCCAATACGCTGTACAACGGCATGCGCGCCAACGCCGTCGATCACCTCGAACTGGCCCGCGAGCACGGTTTTTCGCACGAGACGCTCGGCTTTCCCGTCATTATCGCCGACGGTCTCAAGGGTGAATCGCAAGTGACGCTGGATGGCCCGGCCAAAACGCTCAAGCACGTCTTTATCGCCGGTGCCGGCTACATGGCCGACGCTGCCATCATTCTGACGCACGTGACGGGCCACCTGGCCGCCGGCATGGGGGCGGCCATCAAGAACGTGGCCATGGGTTTTGGCGGACGGGCGGGAAAACTCCAGCAACACCACGCCGCCAAGCCGATCTTCAAGAAGGACAAATGCAAGGTGTGCGGGCGGTGCATCAAGCATTGCCCGGTCGGGGCCATCACCATGAAGGACACGGCCGTGCTGGACCAGGAGCGATGCATCAGTTGCGGCGAGTGCTATGCCTTCTGCCCGCACGGGGCGGTGGGCTTCGACTGGAGCACGACCAGCACCGATCTCCAGCACAAGATGGCCGAGTATTGCCTGGCGTATCACCGCGAAAAGGCCGGCCGCGTGGCGTATCTGAACTTCATCACGCGCGTGACGAAGAACTGCGACTGCATGGCAACCGATGAACCGCGGCTGCCGGACCTGGGCGTGGCGGGCTCGTTCGACCCGATCGCCGTCGATGCCGCCTCCGCGGCACTACTGGACGAGCGGCACGGCCGCAACGTCTTCAGCGAGTACTGGCCGCAACTAGATCACAACACCCAACTCGCGTACGGCCAGCAGATCGGATTGGGAAGCACGCAGTACGAATTGGTGCGAGAAGACTGAACGCCGTCGGCCAGGTGTGGTCTGCGGTCTGGCTGTTGTCGGATGATCGTTAAACCTATCGATCGTTCCCATTTGCAGGAAGGGACTCTATGCAATGGAAACCGCCCGCATCCCCTGGCATTCGGTCGGCCCGTTTCGTGGCTTTGGTGTACGTGGCGTTCGGTGTCTTGTGGATCCTCTTGACCAATTCGCTGTTGACGCGATTCCTGAACAATGTGCACATCCTGGCGTGGTGGAATATCAAGGGCTGGCTTTCGTCTCCATGTCGGGCCTGCTGCTGTTTCTGGAGCGGCGGGGGGCTCAGCGAACCATCCTTCGTGGCCAGCAGCAGTTGCTCGAAAGTGAGGCCCGAGTTGTCCTGGCCGAGCAGGCCGGGCAGGTGGGGGTTTTCGATTGGAGCGTGGCCGAAAAGCGGTGCTACTGGTCCGCCGGACTGGCTGCCATCTACGGCGTCAATCGGGGCGCGGGCTACTACGGCGCAACGGACTGGATGGACAGGATTCACCCGGAGGACCTGGCGGCGGCCATGGCCGGCTATGAGCGGTGCGTTCGTGAAAAACTCCGGGAGCTGGAAGGCGACCACCGCATCCTCCGTCCGGACGGGAGCGTGCGCTGGGTGCTGCACAGGGCGTTCATCTCCTATGATCCGGCCGGCAAACCTGTCCGTATGCTGGGTACGGCCACGGACATTACCGAACGCAAGCGGGCGCACTGCCAACTGGAGCAGCTCGCCGAGCAGCGCCGCCAGGCCGAAGAGGAAATCCGCCAGCGCGAGCAGCGATACCGCGGATTGGTTGAGAACATCGACTTGGGTGTTTTGCAGGTAGACGCGCAGTATCAAATTATCACCGCCAACAGCGGCCTGGCCCGCATGACCAGGCAGACGGAGTTGCTCGGCCGGCATTGCTTTAGTGTCTTGCACCGGCAGGACCAGGTCTGCCCAGACTGCCTGGGGACCAAAGCCCTGGCCACTGGGCGTTCGGCCGAGATCGAGCGCCTCCAGTTTCGCGCCGACGGCACATCGTGGATGGCTCGTATCCTGGCGTTCCCGCTGCTGGACGCGGGCGGCCAGCCGACTGGCTTCATCGAGGTGGTCGAGGATGTCACCGAGCGGCGGCGGAGAGAAGCGGAACTGCACGCGGCCCAGCGCGAGAAGGCGGCCATCCTGGATGGGCTGATGAGCATCGGCATCGAGTACCTCGGCACCGACATGAAACTGGTGTGGGCCAACGACGCCATGCTCGAGAACCTGGCCATCAGGCGGGAGCAAATCGACGGGCGGCGCTGTTTTGAAATTGTCCGCGGCCGCAAGGAGCCTTGCGAAGGCTGCATCGCGGTGCGTGCCCTGGCCACTGGACAGCCGCAGGAAGGCGAGAAGGTCACGCCAGGAGGACGAATCCTTACCGTCCGCACCAATCCGGTCACGGATGCCGAAGGGCGCGTGATCGGCGCCGTCCATGCCGCGATGGACATCACCGAACAAAAGCGGCTGGAGCAGCAATTGCTCCAGGCCCAGAAGATGGAGGCCATCGGGCAATTGGCCGGTGGAATCGCCCACGATTTCCGCAATCAACTGACCGTCATCAAGGGCTACGGCGAGATGCTGCGGCGCGATCAGACGCTCGGCCCGGAGGCCCGGACCATGCTGGAGGAGATTCTCCAGGCCGCCGCCCGGGCCGCCCGCAGTACGGGGCAACTGCTGGCCTTCAGCCGGCGCGACATCCTGCACCCGCAGCCGGCCGACCTGAGCCAGCTCATCGGCGACGTCGCCGGCGCGCTGGAGCGGGTGATCGGCGAGGACGTCGAGCTGTCCATTGCCGCCGCCGCCCAGCCCTGCATCGCCACGGTCGATGCCGGCCAGTTCCAGCAGGCGCTGATGAACCTCGTGACCAACGCCCGCGACGCCATGCCGCGCGGCGGCAAGCTGATCATCCGCACGTATTGCCTGGAGGCCGACACAGGCAGGGCCGCGCGGCAGGACATGGCCCCCGGGCCCTGCGCCGTTGTCTCGGTGAGCGACACCGGGTGCGGCATGGACGATCAGGTGCGCGCGCGGATCTTCGAACCTTTCTTCACCACCAAGGAGGTCGGCAAAGGCACCGGCCTGGGTTTGGCGATGGTGTACGGTTTCGTCCGCCAGAGCGGCGGCGCGGTGGAAGTGGAAAGCGTGGTCGCCAAGGGCACAGAATTCCGGCTGTACTTTCCGCTCAGCGAAGCGCCCGCGGCCGGGGCGCCCGCCGTGGTGGCCGATGATGAAGCACCGCGCGGCAGCGAGTCGATTCTGCTGGTCGAGGATGAGCCGGCGGTGCGCGGGCTCGTGGCGGCATCGCTGCTGGAGGCGGGCTACCGGGTGCTTCAGGCCGCCGACGGCGCCGAGGCCCTGCGGCTGTTCAACGAGCACGCCGCCTCCATCGACGCGCTGGTGACCGATGTGGTCATGCCCGGCTCGAGCGGCGCGGACTTGGCCGCCAAGATCCGGGCCTTGCGGCCGCAAATCGCCGTGCTGTACGTTTCGGGCTATGCCGACCGAACACTGGCCCATCGCGGTATTGACAGCCAGGCCGAACTGCTGTTTAAACCGTTCAGCAACAACCAGCTGCTTCGCACGGTTCGGCAACTGCTCGACCGCGCGGGCAGCGAAAAATCTTGCCTGGCCGGCCCCGCTGCGGCCGCCCAGGCCACGGTAACGAGGAGTCCCCATGGCATGGATTGAGGCGCATTTCCGGGCGATGGTCCTGGTCAAGATGACCAGCCTGTACGTGCTGCTGCCGGATGGGCCCGGACCGTTTCCCGTGCTGTACCTGCTGCACGGATTGAGCGACGACCACAGCGGCTGGCTGCGCCGCACGGGCCTCGAGCGGCACATGGACAACGTGCCCATGATCGTGGCCATGCCCGATGCCCACCGCTCCTTCTACGTGAACAATCCCGCCCCCGGCGGCAGCCCGTACGAGGACCACATCATCAAGGATGTGATCGGTTTCGTGGACACGACCTTCCGCACCATCCCGCAGCGCGGCGCCCGCGCGGTGGCGGGGATGAGCATGGGCGGCTACGGCGCCATGATGCTAGGCTTCAAGCACGCCGATCTGTTTTCCGTCGCCTGCTCGCATTCGGGGGCGGTGGGGGCGTTCCATCACCCCCGGCCGGAGGTGCCGCTGCTCCAGGATCTCTCTTCCGCGATTGACATCAGCCAGTACGACTGCTTTGCGCTGGCGCAGAAGCAAAAGGAGCGGCCGGCGGGGGAGCTGGCCATTCGCATCGACTGCGGGGACAAGGATTTTCTGCTCCAGGACAACCGCGACTTCCACGCCCACCTCGAGCAACTGGGCATCGCCCACAGCTACGCGGAGTTCCCCGGCGACCACAACTGGGCGTACTGGGATGTGCACATCCAGGATACGATCCGGTTTATCCGGCAGAAGCTACCGGCCTTGCAGGGCCAGGAGTGAATGGTTCGCCGAAATTCGACTTCAATTGAATTCGTGTCGACCGGCAACGCCCACCTGGTCGCCGCAGATGTTCGCGGCGCACACGTGATTATCCCTACGCCGGGCTGGAATCCGCCGCATCGGGTTCGATAGCGGGAATGTCCACATCGCCCATCTGCTGTAGCCACAGGTGGCGGTAGACGCCATCGCGGGCCAGCAAATCCTCATGCGTGCCAATTTCGGCCAGCCGGCCCCTGTCCAGGGAGATGATCATGTCGGCGTCGCGGCCCAAAGAGAGGCGATGGGCAATGACAAACGTGGTTCGGCCCCTCGAAAGTCGCTCCAGAGCTTCCATGATCTGGGATTCGCTGCTGGCGTCCAGGTTGCTCGTGGGCTCATCCAGGATCAACAGCGGCGGGTTTTTCAAGAATGCCCGGGCAATGGCCAGCCGCTGAATTTGGCCCCCCGACAACCCCACACCGCGCTCGCCAATCTGGCTCTCCAGCCCGTGCTCCATTTCCAGGACGAATTGCTCGGCATTGGCGTCACGAATGGCCTGGCGTACTTCTTCCAGCGAGGCTTCCGGCCGCCCATATCGAATATTGTCGGCAATAGTACCGGCAAACAGCACCGGGTCCTGCGGCACGATGCCCAGCGCCTGCCGCAACGACTTGAGTTGAAAGTGGCGCAGGTCTTGCCCATCGATAAGGATTCGGCCGGTCAGCACGTCATAAAACCGGGGCAGGAGACTGGCCAAGGTGCTCTTGCCGGCCCCGCTTTCTCCTACCATCACCACGCGGGCTCCGGCCGGCACACTGAAGCTTACCTCGCGCAGAACCATCACCGACGGCTTGGAGGGGTAGGCGAAGGAGACAGCGTCAAACTGCACCGGCAGCGCGCCTTGTGGCTCCAGCTTGTGCGCGCCTGGGAGATCGCGAATTGCCGGCGGGGTGTCGAGGAATTCAAAGATACGATCGGCCGGGGCGGCGGCGGTTTGAAGACGGGTGTACAGGTCGGCAAAGTACTCGATCGGAAAGAGCAGTTTGTCCGTGTAGGTGACAAAGAGCCACAGCGAACCGGCCGTGACCCCCGGGCGGTGGTGCACGATTCCGTAAATACCGAAGGCTATAACTAAAGCCGTGCCTAAGAAGCGGGCGATTTCCGATGCGCCCAGAAAGCCGCCGCCAAGCAGGCCCAGTCGCACGGTCCACTTACGCAAGGCGTCAAATCGGCCACGAATACTCTCTTCCTCACGGTTCTCGGCGGTGAAGGCCTGCACTTCGCGAACCATCGCCAAGCGCTCCTGGGCTTGGGCGCTGGCCCCTTCAAAACTCTGGCGATACATGCGTGTGGCAAGGCGAAGCGGCTTGCCGATCAAGCGTGCCACCATGGCGAAGGCCGGCGTAGCGATAAGCACAACCACAGCCCACTGCCAGTCCTTCAGCAGCAGGGCAACGGCAACCCAGACACCGGTGAAAAGCTGCTGCGTAAGCTGAATGAACAGGCTGTCGTAAATACCTTGGGCCGCATCCACATCGGCCATGACACGGGCCACTTGGGCGCCCGCGGGCCGTTGCGTGTGAAATGCCAGCGACAGCCCCTGGAGATGGGCGAAAAGGTCTTTACGTAAGTCCCTGGAAACACTGCCGCTGCCCTGGTAGGGGAAATAAAAGCGAGCCATTGTCATCAACACATGGAAAACAAGCAGATCGGCGAAAAGCACCATAACCCAGCCGGTCCGGCTCCACACTTCAGATGTCTTGAGCATGCCCTTGAGGTAGGGCGTTCCGACCGCGTCAATCAGGTACGCCATCATCCAAGGAACGTATAGCCCATGCACTTGCCGGCCCATTCCCCCGGCCGCGCCCAGAAGGAAGTTCCACCAGTATGGCAAGGCCAGACCGATGTACCGCCACAGGCAGCGAAAATTAATTTTCCCCGCCGCTTCGGCATTCATGTAGCGTCGTGTGTAGCCGGAAAAAACGCTCACACCGGCAGTGTATCAAGGAGACCTAGATAAGTCGCGGGTTTTCTGCAGAAAGGCCTGTAATGAGGGGGCAAAACCACCGCGGCGGCGGGTCGTGCGCTACGCCAGTTTCACCAGAATTCCCAGCCCCTGCGCCAGCTTTTCATCGCTGGTGGCGTAGGAGAGGCGAAAGTGCGTGTCCTGGGTGGAAAAGACGTTCCCCGGAATGATCAGCACGTTGTTCTGGATGGCCCGCGTGACGAACTGGGTGGCGGTCTGGCCCTTGGGGGCCGGCACGAAGGCGTAGAAGGCCCCGCCGGGCTTGGCCAGGCCCAAGGGTCTGGCCAGGGCGGCAAAGACCATGTCGCGCTTGCGGCGGTACTGGTCCTGGTGCTGGGAAACATCCACCCCGAGGGCCACGATACCCGCCGCCTGGGCCATGCTCGGGGCGCACACGAAGCTGTATTGCTGGAGCATCGTCATCTTCTCCAGCACGTTCTTGGGCCCGGTGCACCAGCCCAGCCGCCAGCCGGTCATGGCGTACGTCTTGCTGAAACCCCGCATCAGCAGCGTATGCTCGTACAGGCCGGCCATGGAAACGAACGGGGCATCGTAGCAGAAGCTGTTGTAGATTTCGTCGGAGACCACTAAGAGGCCGTGCTTGCGGGCCACCTGCGCCAGGGCCTCCAGTTCCGCCTGGGTATACACCGCGCCGGTGGGGTTACAGGGGCTGTTCACCACCAGCATCTTCGTCCGCGGCGTGATGGCCTCGGCCATGCGATCGGCATCCGGGCGGAAGCTCGGATAGGTGGAAATGCACACCGGCACGCCGCCGCACAGGTTCACCAGGTGGCTGTACATCACGAAGTACGGCTCGAGGATGATCACCTCATCGCCTGGATTGATGACTGACAGGAACGCCAGCAGCAGCGCACCGGAGACCCCCGAGGTGATCAGCACCGGCCGCTCATCCGTCCAGCCGAACTCCTCAGCCAGCCCCTTGCCCACGGCCGCCCGCAGTTCGGCGGTGCCCTGGGTCTGGGTGTACTTATTAAAGCCGCGGGCGATGGCCTCGGCCGCCTCGCGGCGGACCGGCTCGGGCACGTCGAAATCCGGCTGGCCGATCGACAGGTTGATCGGGTCTTTCATCGCGGCGGCCAGATCGAACACCTTGCGGATGCCGCTGGCATCCAGCTTGGCCATGCGTTCGGCGATGGGGAAGGACTTGGGCATTCGTGGCTTCATTCTGTTTCATGCCGACGACAGAGTTGAAAATGGCAAAGACAGCCGAAACCCAGCCGCGAATCAGGCCCGGCTGCCTGAAAGGTCTTCTATAAGAACGACACCGTTCAAATCCAAACGCTTTGTATGCACCTCTCTGTCCTCTTGGGAATGCCGACATTCCACTGCGATTCTGCCCTTCTTCTTGTCCCAAGCGGCCTGAAGTTTCCGGTTTTCTTTATCGTCTAGAAAAACTACTTGGGAAGAAATTGCATTTGCAAAGTCAATCCTGATAGCTCGCAGTTTCATTGAAATGGCTCCGACGCAGGTAATAGGTTAATCGGACAATAGGCAACGCGTCCCCGCTTGCGGAGGACTCACTAAATGCATCTATTAACTGATTAGGCCTGGCCGGCATGGCCAGCTAACCGATTAACCAGTTAACCTATTAACGCTTCAAGGGACGGCCCGCCGGTTTGGAGCGGACGGTCTCAAATGCCCTACTTCTTTCCCTTCCCCTCGGCCTTGGCTTCGCCCTTGCCGGGCTTGCCTTCGGCCTTGCCGGCGGGCTTGGCGGCGGGCTTGGCGGCGCCAGCCGCAGCCCCTTCCTTGCCGGCGGCGGGGGCGGCGCCTTCGGCCGCGGGCACGCCTTCGGCGCCTTCCGCAGGCTTCTCTTCCTTCTTGCTCTTGGTGCCGGCCTTGGAGACACGGACCTTGGTCTTGGTCAGTCCCAGCGGATTGAGGGCATCCAGGTCCACCTCGCCGCCTTCGGCCAGCATGGCGATGCGCTCCGCCCGCGACAGGACGTTGCGCTTCTGGGTTCCGCCCGAACGAATATGCAGTGTGCGGTCAACGCTCATGAATTCACGACTCCTTCCGTTCTACTTTTTCGGTTCTACTCTGGCCTGGGCAAACGTGTAACGATCTCGCAGCTTCCAGCCGCGCGATTTGCCCAGCTCGCGAAGACTGGCGGCCTGCTTGTTAAAGGTGTCCGCGCTGCCGCCGGGTTCCTTCGGCAGCGCGATCACCACGATCCGGTCGTTGTCGTTGGCGGCCCACGGCACAAAGCCGTTGTTGTACAGCCACTCACAGATGGCGACGGCATCGGCCTTGCTGGCCACGCTGGGCTCAACCATGAGGTAACGCTTCTCGGCATTATAGCGTGCCTCGCCGAGAATTTGGCTCTTGTCAAAATCGAACCCATTGCCGGCCACAGGCGCCGGGGCGATCGGGTTTGGCGATGCGCTTTGGGCCGCGGCGGGCGGTGCGGCTGTGCTGGTCTGGTGCCTGCCGAGCCTGAATGCGCCCACCAGCAGCACCACCAGCCCTAAGGCGGCGGCCACGCAGATGGGATAACTCAAGCTGACGCGCAGGCGGCCGCCCACGACGGCGGCAAGACGCTCGGCGACGGGGCGGGTTTCCTCCCGCGCGCGCGAGGCGGTGCTGGCGGCGGCCGGAGCTGGCGCGGGCGCTGCCGAAGCCGCAGGCGTCTTGACGACAGCGCCGGGAATAACGGTGGTCTGGACCCCAGGAAACGCCGGTGCGGCGGTGGCCGCAGGGGTTGCCGACTTGGGTGCGGCCGCGGCCACGGCGGATGCCTGCGACATCTGGAGTCGGCGCAGCGCCTGGGCGGCTGAGGAAACCGGCACCGTGGCCGGGCGAGGAGCGGCCGCCGGCACGGATTGGGCCGCCTGTTCCTCAAGATCTTCCTCGACGGCCGTGGCCGTAGCGGCCTGGCCGACAGCTTTAAGTCCGGCAAGCCCCGGCGGCTGTTTCAGTCGGGGGCTGGGCCGAGCCACGGGGGCGACGGCCACGAGATTCCGCCGAAACCAGCCGGGCAGACGCACCGGTTGGCCGCCTTGCTCCTTGGCGATGACCTCAAACAGTGCCGCCGTTTTTCTCTTTTTGATCATAACCCGTGCTTTCCGTTAGCCCTCAGCCGTTCCACCATGAACGCGCTTTTCGATCGGAGAGAGGCTAAGCCTGCGGGACGGAAATGTCAAGGAAGGAACTCGTGTTCTGTCACACCTAAAGTGATGGGTACCGTGGGCTGCGAAGGTCGCTACTGCGACCGAAGCAACCACGCTGGTATGGGACATCGCGTGGTTGCTGCGCTGCGCTTCGCAAACCGCTCCACCCAATCGCAGGTAGGCTACTCCCTGGGCTTTTGCCCGAGCAGGTTGCCCAGACTCATGCCGCCGCCCGGAAATTCCAGACCGCCCTTGAGTGGCTTCTTGCGTTTGGCGGCCTCGGCGGCCTTGGCGGCTTCGGCCGGTGTGGCGCTACCGGCGGCGGTCTTGGCCGGCTGGGCGGTGGGCTCAGGTGCTGCTCGCACGATCAGGGCCTTGAGCGACAGGCTGATCCGCCGCCGCTCTTCATCCACCGCCAGCACCTTGGCCTTCACGGTCTGGCCCTCGCTGACGGCCTGGTTGACGGCCTTGATGTGCTTGTCGGAAAGCTCGCTGATGTGCACCATGCCCTCGACGCCCGCCGTCAGCTCCACGAACGCCCCAAAGTCGGTCGTCCGCGTGACAATGCCGTCGACCACGCTGTCGACCGGCCAGCGCGCCAGCGCGCCGGTCCAGGGGTCATCGCCCACGCGCTTGAGCGACAGGCTGATTCGCTTGCGCTCCAGGTCGACGGACAGGATGCGCAGCCGCACCACGTCGCCTTCCTTCACGACGCTGGAGGCATGCTTGATCCGCCGTTCAAACGACAACTCGCTCATCGGGATGAGCCCCTCGACGCCCGGCTCCAATTCGACGAACGCGCCGAAATCGGTCAGCCGCGTCACGCGGCCGCTGACGATGGAATCGGCCCCGTAGCGGGTCTCCACAACGGTCCACGGGTCGGGGGCCACCTGCTTGAGACCCAGGGAAATCTTGTGGGTCTCGGGATTGATCTTCAGGATCATCACCTCAAGCTGCTGGCCTTCCTTGACGATGTCGGAGGGGTTCTCCACGCGCGCCCAGCTCATGTCGCTGATGTGCAGCAGGCCGTCCACGCCGCCGATGTCCACGAACGCGCCGTACGGCATGATCGACTTGACCAGGCCCTTGACGGTCTTGCCCTCGGTGAGCTGGGCCAGCGTCTCCTCGCGGATCTTGGCCATCTCCTCATCCAGCAGTTGCCGGCGGGAGATGACGACCGAGCTGTTCTTGCCCTTTTTCTTCAGCTCCATCACCTTGCCCGACAGCCGCGTGTTGATGTACGGCTTGAGGTCCTCCACGCGGTACAGTTCGATCTGGCTGATGGGCATGAAGGCGCGGATATTGTTGACGTTCAGCTCGAGGCCGCCCGTGTTGAGCGCGGTGACGCGGCCCTCGACCACCTGGCCCACCTCCAGCGTTTCCCACGAGGCCTCCTGCACGGCCCCGGGCCTGGCCAGCAGCAGCAGGCCGTCCTGGTTGTCCACGCCCTTGATGGTGACCTCGATGATGTCGCCCACCTTGGGCACCTCGCCCTCGGCGAACTGGGCCACCTGGATGAGACCCTGGTTCTTGCCGCCCATGTCGACGAAGATGTCCTCGCCGTGCACCGCGGCCACGCGGCCGTGGCGGATGTTGGAGCCCGCCTCGCCACGCGAGCCGCCGGCGGCGGCCTGTTCCGCCTCGAGCAGCTCCTCGACGCTCTTGCCGCCCAAGGCCTCGTTGATTTCCTGCTGCAGGTCGGCATCCAGCCCGGGCCCAGACCGATGCAGGTTGAGGTCCTTGCCCTGTTCGTCGCTCATTGCACTTCCTCGACTACGACCGTGTTCGGGATTTCACATGAAGAGTCTTACTCGTGCATTATCGTCAATACGAATGCGCCATATTACTCTGCGCGGGCAAGAAGAGGAAAGAGCAAAGTCGCGGCCGCGCGGAATTGGAAAACGGGCCCAAGCGAAGAAAGAAAAGGGCAGGGATGCAGGGGATGCAGGGGATAACGGCCGGAAAAGGACAGAGGCAGGGCTAGAAGCGGCAGGGTTGTGTGGCACAGCCGCCCTCGGCTGTGCAGGTTTTCGCCACTGGCCACGAGGGGGAAAGAGCGGAGAGGGCGCAGGGGGCGTTGCTGACGGAATTGCTATGCCGGTGGGATGGCTTTGACGTTGGGGTGGATTTGACGGTGGGTGTGCCTTGACGGGAGTGACCCACTGGATGCGCTATACGGGATTATCTTCCTAATGGCATTAGGATAAGGGCAGGAACCATCAAAAATGAAGGCCTGCCTTGTCGATGAGAAGGGTGGATAGAGTCCCTCACTCATCAGGCAAGGAGGCCAGCCGTGCATGGTATCGACAAGTCAGCCGGTTCTCATCCAGGATTTCTGCACGGCATTCAAGTTGCTGCCCTTCAAGAACTTGTGAGCGACGACGAGATCTGCCGCCACCTGGGGCATACGTGGCGAGATAGAATTTTCACGCCGGCGGTTACGATCAGGTCGATGGTCCATCGTGCCCTGAACCCCGACAAGTCCATTCGCGCAGTTCTGACGGACCTGGCCGTCGCCGATGATCGACTCAGGCAGACCCCGGCCGAGGCCTCCTGGTGCGAGGCTCGTTCTAGAGCAGCTTAACTTTTCGTGTAGCGATATTCGCAGGACTCGAACCACCCCGTCGCGTCCTGCGAAGTGACCTTATGCAGCCCTGCGCCGACGGCATGATCCAGTTCTTCCGTGCAGCGTGCCTTGGCCGAACGCAGGAACTCTTTGACTTTCGACCACATCTTCTCGATCGGGTTGAAGTCGGGCGAATACGGCGGCAGCATCCACAACTCGCACCCGGCGGCCTGGATCATCTGGCGGATCTCACCGCCCTTGTGACTGGATAAGTTGTCCAGCACCACGATCTGACCCGGCCGCAATACCGACACCAGCACGTGCTTGACATACGCCCGGAACACCGCCGCATCCATCGCTCCTTCGATCACCATCGGGGCCGTCGCACCCTCCAGCCGCAACGCCGCGATCATCGTCGTCGTTTCCCAATGCCCCAGCGGCGCCGAGTCGTGCACGCGGCTGCCACCTTTGCACCGGTCTCGAAGCCGGGTCATGTTCGTCTTGGCCCCGCTTTCATCGATAAAAACAAACCGCGACCGGTCAACGGTGGCCGTTCTCACCCGCCACTGTTCACGCTGCCGCTGAATGTCCGGTCGATCTTGCTCAGCGGCCCGGAGCGTCTTTTTTTGTGACGATAGCCCAGGCGCTTCAGCGTCTTGCAAATCGCCGCCAGCGAACAGTTCACTCCGGTGCGATCCCGCAACTCGGCCAACGTCACGTCGGGCTGCTGCTGAACCAACTGCTCCAGTTGCTCTGCTGAGCGGCCAAAGAAGATGGGCTTGCGTCCCGGCTTGGTCATCAGCGGCCTGTAGTGGCCCAGTTGGCGACGCCGCTGCAACAATCGCCGTATCCAGGCTGTCGAGACCCCGAATTGCGCGCCGATCCGTGCTCGGGATCCACGTCGTTGTTCACAGTCGCACGCCTCGACCACTCGCTTACGCAAATCCATCGAGTAGCTTTCCATCACAGTTCTATCGGACAACGCTACAGGAAAAGTTAAAGTGCTCTAGTGCGGCTCAGCAGCGCCGCCTCCATCGCACATGGGCGGCAGGAGATGCCCCGGCGGCCGCCGCTCCGGTGGCGAAGCTTCCTTCCGCTGCGCTCCAGGAAGCTTCGCCACCGGAGCAAGATGTGTTACCCATGTGCCTGGACTAAACTGTTACCCATGTGCCCGGTTGCACAGCACCATAACGCGTTGGGACCCTCGCAGGAGGCGAAGGGCTGGGTCTGAGGCGGGACTCGCCGACGCCGCTTGCGCTCGACCACCCGCCCATGCAGCTTAAGAACGGCGCGATCGTGCTGCGGGCCGGCACCGCCCACGAGGGGCGCTGGGCCGCCAGCAATGCGACCAGCTTCTTGGGCCCCCAGGTCGGATGCGCATCGCGATGCTTCAAGATCGCGGCCAGCACCTGCGCTTCCAGTTGGTTGGGATGATGCCGCGGCGCCCGCCGGGCATCCCGCAGGCCTTCGGGCCCCTGTTGCTCGTATCGGCCGAGCCACTTGTAGCCCGTCTTGCGACTAGAGCACTTTTGCTTTTCTTGTAGCGGTCGAAAGGCCTAAAAATGACTGTTTTTAGGCCATTTCCAGCAAGAACATCGCTACACGATTTGTTAACCTGCTCTAATGCCATAGAACCGACAAAGCTCGGCCATCGATCCCTCGCCTTGCTGACACGCAGCCACAAATTGAACACGTTCGTCCATTGGTGATGTCTCCTGCCAGGGCATAGGCGAACTCCTTTTGCCCACGCATTTACCAAAAGTGTCACCCATGTGCCTGGACTAAAGTGTTACCTATGTACCAGGATCGGACCGTAGCTGTTTCAACCCCTGCCGGGGTTGTGAAAAGAACCAGCAGTCCGGAGCAGTCGGCACGTGCCTTCGTGCGAATGCCCCCACGCCGACGGCGATCAACAGCCAGCGTGGTTGCTTCGGTCGCAGTAGCGACCTCCGCAAACCACAGCACCCATCACATGATGTGTGACAGAACACTCAGGTTACTTCAGGAAGAGGTAGTACAGCCTGCCCTCTTCCTTGGTTCTTCCGGCCAGGTCGGCGGCGCTGTCGCCTTCGCCCATGTAGATGTCGCAGCGGCCGGGGGCGCGAATGCCGCCGCCGGCATCCTGATCGCAGGCGAAGTTGTTGAAGGCGGTCATCTGTACGCTGGCGCCCTGCATCTGCGGCCGGCGGGTGCGGACCATCGCCAGGCAGGCCCGGGGGAAGATGCTCTTGTCGGTGGCGATCGTGCGCCAGGTGGTCACCGGCTCGTTCAGGCAGCCGCGGGGTGGGCCATCCGACTCGGCGAAGAAGACGAAGCGCGGGTTGGCCTTCACGTAGCGGTCCAGCTCATCGCCGTGGGCGCGGAAGTAGCGAATCATCCACTGCAGGCTCAGATCCTTCTCGGCCACCTTGCCATCCTTCACCATCGCCTCGCCCACGCTCTTGTACTCGTAGCCGTTGTTGGCGGTGTAGCCAACGGTTTTCAGCGAGCCATCGGGCATGCGCAACTTGGCCGAGCCCTGGACTTGGGCGATGTAAACCTCGAATTTGTCTGCTAACCAGACCAGTTCCAGGCCCTTGAGCTGGCCCGAGGATTCCAGGCCCGCCCGGTCGGCCATCTTCTGCACGCTGCCATCGGCCATCTTCACGCCCTGGACGTTGCCTTCCTCATCCTTGAGGATTCCCGCCGGCGCGCGGTACAGCGGGTAGCGGAACCGCTCCGTCTGCACGGGCGAGGCCTCCAGGATGGGCGTGTAATAGCCGGTGAACAGCACCGTGCCGCGGCCATCCCAGCCGACGGAGGTGTACACGTCGAACTGCTGGCGGATGACCTGGTTGATTTGCGAGGCGGGCACGCGCTGCGCGATCAGCGCATCAAAGGCGCGCAGACTGGCCACGGCCTTGTCGCGAGGGATATCGCCGTACGGGAAGCAGCGTGCGCTAGAGGGTTTGGCCAGGTAATCCAGGCTGCGGGCGATGGCCTCGTGCAGGCCCGACAGATCGGCCCAGGCGGCGGAAAAGTCGGGAATCTCGTTGGGATCGGTGATCTTCACCAGCGCCAACTGCCCGAGGGCCAACTGCCGGCCGTAGTCGGGCTCGCCGAGGCCCTCGTGAATCATCCCCGTGTTTCGGTGTCGACAGCCGCCAAGCCCCACCGCCAAAGAAGTGACCAGTATCGCCGCCAGTACGCGTCTCATCCTTGATTCCTCGTTTTCTTGAGGTCCGCGCAATGCTTCATCCCATGACACGTGCGCGGGTCATTATGGCCTCGTGCGGCCGGCACGCAAGGGAAAAGCTTCGGCGGGCAAGGCCAATATATGGCCGAGGTGGCATGCCCTCACGTCGAAGGCCGCCAAAGGCGGCCGAGGCGGGTGGGCATGGTCGTTCGTGTTGGGCGCTGCGTCGTTCGCATTGCGGACCGCCCATGCTCACCCGTCCGGTGCTCCCGCCCCGGCCGTGAGAGCATGCCACCTGACCCGAAAAATCCTGGCTGAGCGCACCCCATTCGGCGCTTCCGTTGGCGGCCGCGCGGGCGCATCATAGGGGCATCCGGCGGCTCGCCGCTGCGTATGGATGCGCGAGGCCAGTCGCCCGGGCAACCGGCGGCATGAAGAACAGGCATGATCCGCGACGGTGACCATCCTTTGCCCCCCTTCGACCGCGATGCGGCCGCCGCGCTGAAATTCCGGCCGTACCAGGCCGAGGTGGAGCTTCCGGCGTGCCTGGCGTGCGGGGCCTCGCTGACGGGCCTGCGCAACGACCGAAGGTGCGCCAACTGCGGCCTGGCCGTGGGGCGCAGCCCGCTGGGCAACCTGCTGCGCTACGCCGAGCAGACCTGGGTCCGCGACACCGCGCCGACGAGCCTCTTCACACAGGCCGCCGATGCGCAGATGGCCGCCGAACTGGCCCGCCCCGCCGAGGACAAAAAGAAGAAGAAGGGCTCGGCATGAGCGAGCCCGCACCCAAGGCCGGCCAGCCTCCCGATCAGCCCGGCACGGCCGGCCAGGCCGCCGGCGCTTCCGGCGCTGCCGGACCGCCCAGCCCCGATGCCGCCAACTCCACCCTCGACAAGGATGTCGCCTGCGTCGCCTGCGGCTACAACCTCCGGGGACTGCGCCCCGACGGCCGATGTCCCGAGTGTGGCCGCGCCGTGGCCGACAGCCTCAAGAGCGAGCACTGGAGCCAGGCCGATCCAAAGTATGTTCGCAGGCTGCTCTTGGGATTGGCCATTTTGGCGTTGGCATTCGCAGCAGGCTTGATTGGTGAGATCTTTGAGAGCGCTCTTTACGCCGGATTGGTAATTTACGATTCTACGTCAGCCGTTGGCGACTTTGTCCTTCGCAGCTTGTTATCTATAGAGTCGGATGCACGGCTCACTGAGATTGTTTCTTACTTCATTCCGAATATTGGCCTGCTAATCGGAATCGTCTTGTTGACGAGGCATGATCCCGAACGCCCTCTATTCATGCCCCAGTGGCGCAAATGGCCAGCTATTGCCTTGGGAATGTCAATGGTTGTTCATGCGTCAAGAGATTGTCTACACCGGCCAGGTGCGATTGCCCCCTCTTGGACTTTACCGGAAGCGATTCTAGCCACAATTGCAGTTTTTGGAGCCTTGGTTTGCTTGGAAAGAATAGCGCGGCGGTCTAAGCAAATGAACGTCAGATGGATTTGGTTATGCCGTTGGCTGGTCGTAGCTATCGGCATGTTCAGCGTATTGTTGGAATTCTTTGAGGGACTGATTGTTGTCTCAGTTCGGTGGGGCAGGGCGTTCTTGTGGCTGTCACTTTGCCTCTCCCTGATACCTCCTTTTGTCGGAGTAACCATGTCCGTTGTCTTGTACAGAATGCGTCGTGCAATGAAAGAAGCCGTGGGAGAACCCCTTAGGCAAGATAGCCATTGACGGAATTGCTCGCCCTTCTGCTCACGGCACCATCGTCCCGGCCCGGTAGTAATACAGCGTACTGGAAGGCCCGCCGCCCCAGCCGTAACCAGAGCCGCAGCCGCCGCAGCCGTTGCCGGGCCCGTAGTCGGTGTAGTAGTACTGGTAGCTCTCGATTTCGCCCAGGTTGTAGCCGCGGATGGATTGCGGCACGGTGCGGTGGTTGAGGTTCACGCCGGCGATTTCATCGCGGCCGAAGGCGTCGGTGTCGGCTAGGTAGGGCGGGTCGAAGATGGCGCTGGGGGGCCGCGCCGTGGCGGTCTCCTGGATGAGGAATTCGGGCCGGTATTGCAGGACGTAGTCGTTCGCGTGGTTGGCGCAGCCGGCAAAGAAAAGCGGCATGGCCCAGAAGATGTACCACAGTCTGGTCATCGCGGCACGCCGGCGAGCGGGGTAAATCCATTTTCCGCTCGTCCAAAACGACCGGCCGCGGCCTCCCTTCCGCAACGCGAAATTACTAACTCCACAGTCATTCTACACCCGGGCGGCCAAATCGTGAAGGCGGCAAATGGGCTACCCGGGCTCGGTTGTTCCGGCTGTGCCGGTCGCGTAAGATGCACGATTGGCGGAGGATAGGCATGATTGGAATCTCCAGGTTGTATTGCGGCAGGGCCGAGCCGACCGATGGCTTGCGCTACGGCCGGCCCGCCGCCGCCGCGGGAGATGCGGCGGGCGGATCGAACGCCGCCGGGAGTGCGGGCAATGCCGCCGCACCTGTGCGGGCGCAAAAGCCTATCGTCGTCTACAACTGCACGCGGGCGTGCAACCTGCGGTGCATCCACTGCTACAGCGCCTCCGCCGGGCCGGCCGACGGCGATGAACTGACGGGCGAGGAGGCCCGCGGGCTGCTGGATGACCTGGCGGCCTTCGGCGTGCCCGTGGTGCTGTTTTCCGGCGGGGAGCCGCTGGCGCGAGCGGACACGCTGGAGTTGATCGCCCACGCCCGTGCGGCCGGCCTGCGGGCCGTGCTGTCCACCAACGGTACGCTCATCGATGAGCCCACCGCCGAGCGGCTGGCCGCCATTCGCGTCGATTACGTCGGCGTCAGCCTCGACGGCCTGGCGGATACGAACGACCGCTTCCGCGGCCGCCGTGGCGCCTTCGCCGCGGCGATTGACGGCATTCGCCGCTGCCGGTCGCGCGGGCTCAAAGTGGGCCTGCGGCTGACGCTCACCGCCCACACCGTCGCCGAGCTGGGCGGAATATTCGACCTGGTCGAGCGCGAGAACATCGGCCGCGTGTGCTTCTACCACCTCGTTCACGCCGGCCGCGGCGGCGAGTCGTCTTCGGGCCTGGACCTGTCGCACGCCCAGACACGTGCGGCGGTTGACCTGATCATCGATCGCACCGCCGCCCTGCATCGCGCGGGCAAACCCGCTGAGGTGCTCACCGTCGATAACCATGCCGATGGGCCGTATCTCCTGATGCGGCTCGCGCGCGAAAATCCGGCGCTGGCCGCCCAGGCCTTAGCGCTCCTGCGCGCCGCCGGCGGCAACGCCTCGGGCTGCCGGCTGGGCTGCGTGAGCTGGAACGGCGAGGTTCACCCCGACCAGTTCTGGCGGCAGCACAGCCTGGGCAACATCCGCCGCCGGCCGTTCAGCGCCATCTGGACCGACGTGCCGGCCGGCTCGCTGCTTTGCCAGCTTCGCCAGCGCCCCCGCCCGCTGGCTGGGCGCTGCGGCCGGTGCCGCTGGCTGGAGGTGTGCAACGGCAACCTGCGGGCGCGCGCTGAGGCCGCCGGCGATATTTGGGGTGATGATCCGGCGTGCTACCTCACCGACGGGGAGATTACCTAGGGTGTGCACTTTTGCTGCACACCGGTGGAGGCGGGATTGGGCGCGGCAGCGGCCGGTGCGATTTATTCCTGGATCTTCAGCGTATAGTTCTCGGCGTGTATCTGGATTATCTTTCCATTCCGCGCTTGGCAATCGACGCGATTCTGGGACATTTGCCACTCGCCGGTCGTGTCCACTTTCTTACCATTGCGCCACTGCCAACTGCCGGCCGGGCATACCGTAAAATCTTTCGACGCCACCGGGTGCGCTACGCCAAGAAAATGCTCGGGCGTATCCCCGAGATGCACGCCGCAGAGCGACCCATTGAAAGGAGGGGAGACCTGCATAATGACGGGAGATTTATCTCTGTCTTCGGCGGTAGGGAACTTTCCGACAAAGCCAATGAAGGTGGCCTGGATTTTGTCGCCCCACCAATAGGCGGTGACCCCGTTCTTCACCAAGCCACTGTTCCATCCCTGGATCGAGTGTGGCTTGCCAAAGATCCTCTCGATCTGTCCATAGCTGGTGGTCATGTCCAGCTTCACGTCCCCAATCTGCGACATGGCCTTCGCGCAGATCTGCTCGTCTACGCGCCAGCCAGCGTGGGCATGGTACTCGTCATACAGAAACCATCCCGCAATTCCCGCGACAAGCAGCGCCAGCGCCAAGGCGACAATTCGGCTGCTTTTGACGCGTTTGGCGTTCATTCTTCTGCTGCCCACCAAGTCCATCTGCGCTTTTCCTCGCCCTGAGCCTTGGCCAGACGCAAGTACCTCCTCATCTTGTTATCGGATGCATCCAGGGCGGTTTTCAGACTTTCTTGACTAGGTTATTTGCCGGCTGATGAGGTTTAAAAACTCCAGCCGCGTGGATTGGTCATCGTGGAAGCTGCCCAGCACGGACGAGGTGGTCATGACAGAGCCCTGCTTTTCCACACCGCGCATCATCATGCACAGGTGGCGGCATTCCATGACCACGCCCACGCCGTCGGCGTGGACGCTGTCCATGATGGCCCGGGCGATTTGGGCGGTCAGCCGCTCCTGAATCTGGAGCCGGTGGGCGTAATGGTCGGCGATCCGCGCCAGCTTGCTCACGCCGATCACCTGCTTGTCGGAGATGTACCCGATGTGGCAGCGGCCGAAAAACGGCAGCATGTGGTGCTCGCACAGGCTGTAGACCTCGATGTCGCGGGCCACGATCATGTTGTTCGTCTCGGCGCGGAAGATCGCGCCGTTGACGATCGACTCGCTGTTCTGGCGGTAGCCGCGCGTGAGGAATTCCCAGGCCTTGGCCACGCGGTGGGGGGTCTTGAGCAGGCCCTCGCGCGTCGGGTCTTCGCCGATCTCGATCAAGAGCTCGCGCACCAGTTGTTCGACACGTTCGATGTTCATTCCGTGGTCCTCACATCGCGTCGCAGAGCCGCCCGCAGCATCGCCGTCAACTCCGCCAGTGGCTCAAGCCCCGTCGGATCGTTCGCCCCAGGCAACTCGGCCAGCGGCCGGCCATCGGGCAAGATCAGCCCCGGCGCCAGCTCCAGCAGCGGCACGGCCACGAACGGCCGCACGATTCCCGGGTCGGGAATTCTCAGTTCGGGCGCGTCAATGATACATTCGGCATACAGTATCAGGTCAAGATCAATGGTGCGATCGGCGAATTTGTCGCGCACGTCCCGCCGCCGGCCGAGGTGGTTCTCAATGGAGCGCAGCACGTCGAATTTGAGCGGAGATGGCTCGATGGCGGTGTGGATCCGCCATACTCCGTTGGAGAATTCCTGGTGGCACAGGCTTTTAGCCTGTGGCCTTCCCTGCTCGGGCCGGCCCTCGGCGCGACTGCGGTAGAACGTCGAGCTCGCCGTCACGGTCACCTGCCGCCGCAGCAGCGACAGGGCGCCAGTGATGTTCTTCTGGGGGTCGATGTTGGACCCCACGGCGATGTAGGCGGTGCTGTCGATCGTGTTGGCTAGCCTTCATTTCTGCGGCGCGTGATCTCCACGGACACGGTCCGCGCGAAGCGCAAGGCGCCGGGTTTCTCCACCGTCACCTGCACCGCCTGCACGAGCGGCGGCGCCAGGCAGATGTCGGCAATCGCCTGCGCCAGCCGCTCCACCAACTGGAACGAGGATTGCTCGACCATCGCCACCACCTGCTGCTTGATGGCCTTGTAATCGACGGTATCGGCCAGGTTGTCGCTGCGGCCGCTGGGGCGCAGGTCAGCGAAGAGCGTGATCTGGATCGTCACATCCTGCTTCTCGCGGCGTTCCTCGGAAAAAACGCCGACGATGCACCGCAGCTTCAGGTCGCGGATGTGGATGCGGTCGCCGCGCTGTTCAGCCATACACGTTCCCCCGCATGTGCCTGCCGCCATCGACGAAAATCACCTGGCCGGTGATGAAGGGGCTATCGAGCAGGAACAGGATGGCCTTGATGATGTCGTCCGGGCTGCCCACGCGGGCCAGCGGGGCCGCCTGGGCGAGCTGCTCGAACTGCTCGGGCGTGGCGCCGGCGGCGGGCAAAATGGCGCCGGGCGCGATGGCATTGACCGACACCTGGGGCGCCAGCTCCAGCGCCAGCATGCGCGTGAGCGTAAAGAGCATGCGCTTGGAGAGGTGGTACGCCGCGTGCTCGCGATCGTAATCGACGATGCGGGTATCGAGCAGGTTGATGATTCGTCCTGGCCGGCCTTGCGCCGCCAGGGCCCGCGACAGGAGCAGCGGGGCAAACGCGTGCACCTGGAGGTTGGCCAGGATGTCCTCGATGCTGACCGTCGTTATGCGGCTGGACTCGAAAAACGAGGCGCTGTTGATGAGGATGTCCACCGGCGCGCCGGCCGCGGCAATGGCGCGGCTGAAAAGTCCCTCGGCCTGGTCGCTCTTGCCCAAATCCGCCTGCACCGGCCAGGCCCGCCGGCCCAGGGCCTCGACGGCGCTGAGGGTCTGATTGGCGCCTTCGGCGGAGCGATGGTAATGCACCACCACGTCGGCCCCGCGTGCGGCCAGGGCCTGGGCCATGGCCTTGCCCAGCCGCATGCCGGCCCCGGTGATCAGGGCGACAACGCCTGCCAGCGATGGTGTGGCGTCACTCAATTTCGTGGACCTTATTCTGATGTGCGGCAATATTCACTGTCTTTTAACCCTGCGGCCAGCCGTTCGCAACCCCGTCCCCGACGAAAGGATAGCGACCCCGGCGGGTCGAAAACTTCATCTCGGTACCCTCAACCGTAACATTGTTACGGTTGAGTGATGGTCATTTGGCGTGATTACGTGGTCGAATCGACCACGTGAATGCCCTGATTTTACGGCCTTTGAGGCGAAACCTGCCATTACGCAGTTCATAGAGTTTACCCATCTTACGCCCGAATCCTTCCCCGTCGGAATAGTTTGCGCAATTTACCAAAGAGGGCCGCTTTTTGCGGCCTTTTTGCGACAAAAGTGCCACTTGCGTCCCCACGGATTTGCCATCTCGGGGTATACTCAGGCTGTAGTGAAAAAGCGTGCGAGATTGCCTCAGGAGGTAATCCCATGTGGCCGAAAAATTGGCGTCACAAACGAAAAGTTCTTATATTGATCATCCTGAGCTTCGCGGCGATGTGCTGATTGTGCAGTCGAAGGGCCGGCTCTGCCGGCCGCGCTGAGCAAGGCAGTTCATCAACGAAGTCAACTCGGGTAGTGATTTCCTGGGCGTTTTGTGTGGCTGTTACAGCCCCAGGCGCTTACGGAACTGGGCCTCATCGATCACTTCGACCCCCAAGGCGCGCGCCTTGTCGAGCTTGCTGCCTGGGTCCGCGCCGGCAACGACGAAACTCGTGTTGCTAGAGACACTTGAGGTAACGCGGCCGCCGGCATCCTTGATGGCCTGCTCGGCGCCAGTCCGCGAAAAGGTTTCCAGCGTGCCGGTGACGACGACGGTCTTTCCGGCCAGCGGGCCGCCGGCAGCGGTTTTGGCAGTTCCCGGCGCCGCGGCCGGCTCATCCAGCCGCACGCCGACTTCCTTGAGGCGCTTGATTGCCTCCTGGCCGGCCGGGCTGGTGAAGAACTGGCGGATACTGGCTGCGATGACCGGCCCGATCTCGGGCACTTCGCACAGCTCTTCCTCGCTGGCCGCGGCGAGCTTGTCAATCGTGCCGTAATGCCCGGCCAGCACCTCGGCCGCCCGGCCGCCGACGTGGCGAATGCCCAGCCCGGCCAGCAGCCGCGAAAGCGGCCGGTCTTTCGAGGCGGCGATGGATTCGACGACATTGCGGGCGGATTTCTCCGCCATGCGTTCCAGCGCC
Organism: Phycisphaerales bacterium; assembly: GCA_003171335.1. Taxonomy (GTDB): domain Bacteria; phylum Planctomycetota; class Phycisphaerae; order SM23-33; family FEN-1343; genus FEN-1343. The sequence continues at coordinate 71,442 of PMYD01000089.1, read as the reverse complement.
AGCAGGTCCTCGAGCTTCAGCGTGTACAGGTCGGCGAAGTGGCGGACCTTGCCGACATCCACAAGCTGGTCGATGAGCGCTGGACCCAGGTGCGCGATATCCATCTGGTTTCGCGCCGCGAAGAAGCGCAGCCGCTCGCGAAGCTGGGCGCCGCACTCGGGGTTCACGCAGCGCAGGTACACGCCGCCTTCATCGCGCGCCGTCGGACCCTTGCATACGGGGCAGTGCTTTGGCGGGGCGATGGGCCGGGCATCGGCCGGCCGCTTTTCCATCACCACCGCGACCACCTGCGGGATGATCTCTCCGGCCTTCTCCACCAGCACGGTATCGCCGACGCGAACGTTGAGCCGCTCGATCTGATCGAAGTTGTGCAGCGAGGCCCGCGAGACGGTCGTGCCGGCAAGCTGCACCGGCTCCAAGTGCGCCACCGGGGTGATCGTGCCCAGCCGGCCGACCTGGAAATCCACGGTGTGGAGCAGGCTTTGGGCCTGTTCGGCGGCGTATTTGTACGCGATGGCCCAGCGCGGATACTTGCTGGTGGCGCCCAGCCGGCGGCGCTGGTCGAGGCTGTCGACCTTCACCACCACGCCGTCCACCTCGTACGCCAGCAGGTGGCGGCGGGGCTGGAAATCTTCGATAAATTGCCATACCTGGTCGATATTGGCGCACAGCTTGCGATCGCGCAGCACCGGCAGGCCCCAGCGGCTCAGGTGCTCCATCACCTCGCTGCTGGTGGCGCCGGGCATTTTTGAAACTTCCCCCAGACCATGCACCACGAAGCTGAGCGAGCGCTCGGCGACAACCCGCGGATCAAGCTGCTTGAGCGTGCCGGCGGCGCCGTTACGGGGGTTGGCGAAAGGCTCCTCGCCCAACTCCTTGCGGCGGGCGTTACAGGCGTTGAATTCTTTCTTGGGCCAATAGATTTCGCCGCGAACCTCCAAAACCTCCGGCACATCGTCGCCTTCCAGCAGCAGCGGAATGGCGCGAATCGTGCGGGCGTTGACGGTGATATCGTCGCCGGTGCGGCCGTCGCCGCGCGTGGCCGCCAGGACGAGGCGGGCGTTTTCATATCGAAGCGACACGGCCACACCATCGACCTTGGGGTCGGCCATATAGGCGTACGGCTCGCCGGAAAGCCCGCGAGAAACGCGCCGGTCGAATTCCCGCAGGTCGGCCTGCGTGTACGTGTTGTCGATGCTCATCATCGCCACGGCGTGTGTTACCGTGACGAAGCCGCCGATCGGCTCGCCGCCGATGCGCTGGGTGGGGGAGTCGGGGGTGATCAGCTCGGGGTGCTGCTTTTCGAGCTGCTCGAGCTTCTTGAGGAGTTCGTCAAACTCGCGATCGGAAATCTCGGGCCTGGCCTCGACATAATACAGGCGGTTATGGCGGTTGATATGGGACCGGAGCTGCTCGATCTGGCGTCGGACGTCCGCTTCGCTCATCAGAGCCTCATGGCCCGGGCTTTTGCTTCAAGCCACCGCCGTCAATGCCTAGGGCGTCGCCGTCTGCACCTGGCCTTTGGGTGTCGCCGGGGCGAGGGAGGCGGCCGGCTGCACGGGCTGCGACATCATGGGCGCCGGCTGGGCGGCGGGCTTGGAAGGACCTTCAAAAACACCGGTCAGCCAATCCCACACGTCCGGGCTGGCCGGTTTAGCAGCAGCAGCAGCGGCCGCCTCCTGCGGCGACGGCTGGGCCTGCGGGGTGAGCACCGGGCCGTTGCGCGCCTGGCCCTGGGCCAGGTTGTTGTTCGCTTTCATGTTGGGGCCCAAGGGCCTGGAGGTCTCGCTGAGAACCTCCTGCTGGCACGAGGACGTCAGCAGGCCCAGAAGCGCCACGACCCAAACCAGTGCCATTTTTCGCATCAGACTGCCCTCGCCCGCATCGCTCGCCGTCCGCGGGTCGCTCATATGATATTTCCGGCCGAGGCCGCTTCGATGTACGCCGACCGGAGCTGGTACAGCGCGCTATCCAACTGCTTCTTCTCATCCGCGCTCAGGTTGCCGGCCGTCTTGCTTTCCAGCATCTTGAGCGTGTCGATGTAATACTTAGCCAGCTCGATATCGAGGTAGCGCCGGCCTGTCTGCGGGTCGGGTAAGGCTCCCAGGGCGAACAGCGCCTGGGACGCCAGTGTCGCCACGTGGCTGATGAAGCTGGCGTCCGGCACGCCGGCATGCTCGGCCCCGGCGGCGGCGCCAGCCCGGGCGGGGGCGCCGGAAGCGGGTGCGCCTGCGGCGCCAGCGGCGGCGGTCCGAGGCTTTTGCTGCTCGGCCGCAAGACGCTCCTTCTCAGCGCGCGCTTGGCTCTTCCAGTCATCATCCACTACGATCTTGGGCGTCTGCTGCGGTTTCTCATCCGCCATTGGATATCCTCGTTTCCGATCTCGGCGTAAGCAGCGATTTTAGAATCGCCGTAACCTTTTTTCAACGACTAAGGCGGCAAGTTGGGGGCGCGTTTTTCAGGTGCGCATCTGCGCACCTGCTGGTTCCGCCCCGCTAACAACGAATTATCACCCGCCTCGTGGGACGGTCAAGGCCGTTATCAAGGCGCCTCGCAATGCCCACGACCCGCGATTTGCCTGTTTTTTACCCAACCCGGCATCTCATTCATCCGAGTGGAATCGTAGGTTTTCTGATGCGGGGCGCCCCGCAGCGCGCCCAGCGCGCAAACAGACTGTCTGTGAGGCGAACAAAATGGCTACGCAAATGCCGCTGTATCGACGGATGCTGATCGCCTTGGCCTACGTGGTTCACCATGTGGGAAAGGTGACGAACATCTTCTGGCCGACGATGCGCAAGATCTTATTCTGGCATCCCTTCGGCGCCATGATGCCGGCTTCCAAATCCAAGCACCCCTACCTGTGGCGCTTTGTGGGCGGCGTGCTGTATCGCGTGGCCCTGCTGCCGCTGGTGGTGATGGGCGCCTGGCTGGTGATGATCTACTCGGTGACGCACCCGCCGCGCCAGGCGATTGCCGTCACGCCCGACCAATTCTCGCTGGTGTGCCGCGATGTGCGTTTCAACAGCGATGACGGGGTCATCATTAAGGGCTGGTACATCAACTCATTGGTAGCCGGCGGCCCGCTGACGACGGAGAACTGGAAGCAGCGGCGCCCGGGGGTGGTCCTGTGCCACGGCTACGGGGGCAACCGCGATCAGTTGCTCTATCCGCTGGGCCGTGAACTGGCCCAGGCCGGCTATGACCTGCTGCTGCTGGACTTCCGCGGACACGGGCTCAGCGCCGATGCCCCCGTTTCCTTCGGCACCACCGAAGCGGCCGACGTGATGGCCGCCGTGCGATATCTCCAAAGCCAGTCCGGCGTAGATGAGCAGCGTATCGGCATTCTGGGGACGGGCATGGGCGGCTATGCCGCCATCCTGGCCGGGCCGCGCTGCAAGGGCGTGCGCTGCGTGGTGGCGGTCGATTCGTATCCCTCGGTGCCGGCGGTTTTCGAGAACATGGCCCATCGGATGCACGTGCCGACGGAACTTGGCACCGCCTTCAGTTGGGGCATGAGCGCGTATTTCGGCCATCGTCTCATCGATGAGAACGCCGTCGATTCCTCCCACAATTACACCGACCGCGGTTTGCTGCTGATCACCGGCTCGAGGGCCGAGAGCACGCCGCCGGCCGACCTGGAGCCCATTGTGGCCGGCGCCGGCGGCAATATCGCCCGGCTGATCGTTCCCGGCGCCCGCGACGGCCAGGCGGCTAACAGCCCGGCGGTGGCCCGCATGGTCGTCTCGTACTTCGACGGCATGCTCATCGAGCAGGAGAGTCACGCCAAGGTAGTCGCCAAGATGCCGCCGCACCTGTAATGGCCGCACCGCCGATCGCGGCGGTGAATGTTGGGGGCGGTTTCTAATTCCGTAGGGCCAGAAGGAGGGAGCCGAGAGATGACCGGTACGAGTGTCTCGGCAGTCGAAAAGGTGCTCATTCTAGCGGCCGTTTCCGTGCCGACCGTGATGATGCTGCACCATGTTGCCCAATGGGTTAACGGCGTTTTCTACAGCGTAATCCTGGCTCTCAACTGATGGCTACTGTCAGTTTGATGCTCCTTCGGATTGGCGCATAGGGTGGAATTGAGCATAGGCTGGCATTGTAAGTGTTACAGTCATCCGAAAATGATAACGAGTGTAACACTTAACGGCCCCATTTTCTTGCATTGACTCCAACCGCTGGCTTCAACTGCGGAATTTCCGCAGTTGACTCCGACAAAGTCGGACCCAGAAGGGATACTCACGTCCGGAATTTCCGGACGTGACTCCATAAATTATGGAGTCGCGCCGGGCACAACTGCGGAATTTCCGCAGTTGACTCCGACAAAGTCGGAGTCGCGCCAAGCTCCAACTGGAGAATTTCTCCAGTCAACTCCGAAAATTTCGGAGTTGAGCTGTGTCCCTGGGGGCTTCCTGGCAGTCCTCAGTTCATTCCGGGAATGAACTGAATGAAAGATCGACTCTGAAAATCTCGGAGTCGCGCCCCGGCTCCCCGGCCAGAGGCGTACTCACGTCCGGAATTTCCGGACGTGAATCAGGAGGTGACTCCAAAAATTATGGAGTCGCGCCGGGGGTCAACTGCGGAAATTCCGCAGTTGACTGCGACAATGTCGGAGTCGCGGTAGGCCATCGCCAGAAGGGATGCTCACGTTACTCTTGTTTTGGCAGCGGTTTATACAGCAGCACCGTCCGGCCCAGCAGTTCCACCAGCGTGGCGGCGGTTTTTGCAGCCAGTTTCTGGGCCATTTCAGCTCGCCCGGCCTTGTCGGATGGTGGTATCCGCACCTTGACCAATTCATGATGGGCCAGCAGCGTCGAAATCTGCAGGGCGACGGCCTCGGTAAGACCGGCCTTGCCCACGGTGGCGGTGACGGTCAGCCGCCGGCCTTCGCTGCGCAAGTGCGAGTAGTCGGAAGAGGTTAACGGTTTATCCATAGTGCGGCTCCGGTCTGCCCCAAGGTTTGCAGCCTGCTTTTTCTTCTTGCTTTCGCCAAACGGGACGATACTATCTCTATAGAAGTCCGAAAAAGCGAGCACCCGATGACCTGCGGCAGCAATATTTTGACCCTCGCCCTACGACTGGGGCTATTGCTGTGCTAGTGGGTCGCTCGGGCTGATCGAATTACGCCAGACTTGACGAACTTGCCCCGCGACCTTGCAATGTCGCGGGTTTTTTTATGCCTTCATCGTGGCAAGGAAATGATGATGACTGAAAAGACTGATCGCCAATGGCCGGTTCGGCCGTTTCGACTATCAAGTGGTGGTGCGAAACGCGTGCGACAGATTCTCTAAGGAACCACCGCCGGCGTCTGCGGGCGACCGGCCCAGAAGGAAGAACAGCCATGCCAGAGAAGCAAGAAAACGTAACGGAAACCCCGGCCGACCAGCCGGCCGGCAAGATCATCATTTTCGATACCACGCTTCGGGACGGCGAGCAGTGCCCCGGCGCCTCGATGAATATCGAGGAGAAGCTCCAGATGGCCCGCGCCCTGACAGCGCTGAACGTGGATGTGATCGAGGCGGGTTTTCCCATCGCCTCGCCCGGCGATTTCGAGGCCGTCAAGGCCGTGGCCGAGCAAATCACCGGCCGCATCATCTGCGGCCTGGCCCGCAGCCTGGAGAAGGATATCCTGCGCGCGGCCGAGGCGCTGGCGCCGGCCGGCCGCAAGCGCATCCACGTTTTTTGCGCCACCAGCGAGGTGCATCGCAAGTTCAAGCTGCGCAAGGCGAAGGACCAGATCGTCACCATGAGCGTCGAGGCGATCAAGCTGGCCAAGACGTTTACCGACGATGTGGAGTTCAGCCCCGAGGATGCCTCGCGCACGGAGTGGGATTTTCTGGCCCAGGTGCTCTCGGCGGTGATCGAGGCCGGCGCCACCACGCTGAACATTCCCGACACCGTGGGCTACGCCGTGCCCTATGAGTTCGGCAACCTGATCCGCTATCTGCGCGAGCACGTCAAGGGCATCGAGCGCACGGTCATCAGCGTGCACTGCCACAACGACCTGGGCATGGCCGTGGCCAACAGCCTGGCCGCCGTGCGCGCGGGCGCCCGGCAGGTGGAATGCACCATCAACGGCATCGGCGAGCGGGCCGGCAACGCCTCGCTGGAAGAGGTGGTCATGGCGCTCAAGACGCGCCGGGATATCTTCGGCGCCGAAACGAACATCGTGACCCAGCGAATCTACCCGACCAGCCGGCTGTTTTCGTCCATCACGGGCATCAACGTGCAGCGCAACAAGGCGGTCGTCGGCGAGAACGCCTTCGCCCACGAGGCCGGCATTCACCAGCACGGGGTATTGGCCAATCGCGAGACGTACGAGATCATGCGGCCCGAGGATGTGGGCATTCCCGCTTCCAAGCTGGTGCTGGGCAAGCATTCGGGGCGCCACGCCTTCCGCGACCGCGTGGAGGCGCTGGGCTACAAAATCAGCGATGCGCAGCTCGACGCCGCCTTCGACCTGTTCATCCGCCTGGCGGACAAGAAGAAGAACGTGTACGACGAGGACATCGAGTCGATCCTGGAGGCGCAGACCGAGCGCATCGTCGAGACGTGGAAGCTGGTGGCGCTGCAGACCATGGCCGGCACGAATTCCATGCCGACCGCCACGGTGACCCTGGATAAACAGGGACAGCAATTCACCGACGCCGCCACGGGCGATGGGCCGGTGGATGCGATCTATTCCGCCATTGGCCGAATTACGGGCGTGGAACTGAAGCTGACCGACTACCAGCTCCGGGCCGTCACCGGCGGCAAGGAGGCCCAGGGCGAGGTGACCGTCGAGGTGGACCTGGGCGGCCGGAAGATCCGCGCCCGAGGCCTGTCCACCGATATCGTCGAGGCCTCCGGCAGGGCGTATCTGGCAGCGGTGAACCGGGCGCTGTCTATCCAGAATGGCAAGAGCCAGGGAATCTCGCAGCCGTAGCTTTTTCTGGGTCGAGTGTCTTTTTGGCGGCGGCAGGATGGCTTCAGGTCGTCCTGCCGCTGCTTTTGGGACGGCAAATCCCAAATTCCAAGTTCCAAATCCCAAACAAGCTCCAAATCCCAAGCTCCAAACCCCGTACGGGAACTCGCGCTGCTGTCCAGCGGGCCTCTTGTTCCCCTTTGGGATTTGGAGCTTGGGATTTGTTTGGGATTTGGGATTTGGGATTTTTGGCCTGAGACACTGCAAAAGTCTCCCGCGTAATAACCCGATGAGCTTTCCGTACCGTTTTCTTGCGCAGCAGCCGCATGGAGCATAGCGATGGCAATCGAGGTCAAATGCCACTGCGGATCGGAATACCGGCTGGACGACAGCCGGGCGGGCCAGGTCTTCACGTGCAAGGTATGCGGCGCCCTGGTGAATCTGCCGGTCGGGTCGCCCCGGGCGGTGCCGCCGTCCCAGGTGCCTCCGGTCGTGCTGGCGCATGAGGGGACGGCGCATCTGGCCGAGGGCCAGGCCAAAGGTCAGCCGCCGCCAGCCGGCTTGGCCGCCGCGCGGACCTCGACTCTGGCGGCGACGGCCGAAGACCCATCCGCCGAGGTGCCGGTGGTGGTTACCGGGCCGGATGCGGAGGTCGCCGAGCATGTGACGCGCTGGCCGCAGGCCTGGGCCAAGGCGCAATCCGACCCGGCGCCGCCGATGGGCTGGATGATTCTTCGCTCGCTCATCCTGATCGTGTGTGGGGGCTTCATTTTCCTGCCCTGGTACAACATGCCCCAGGGGGTCTCCGGGAATGGGCCGCTGACGGTCACGCCGCTGTTGGGATGGCAGGTCATCGTGCACAGCACCCACGCCTGCGTTTGCAGCGCGCTGGATACCCGCGTCGGGTTTTCACACTCGCTCCCCGAGATGGTGGGGCTGGATTCAGTTCCCGCCGACAGCCCGGCCCTGGCCGGCGCGATCCTGATGGTGTATTCGCCGGCGTTTTACGGCCTGTCGCTGCTGCTGGGGCTGGTGATGCTCGTGGTGGCCTACCGCCACGGCGGCCGGGGCCTGGTATTTCCCTTTGTGCTGTACTGGCTGTCGCTGCTCGGTTTCCTGGTGGGCTGGCTGATGGTCAGCCAGGTCGTACCGGTGTGGCGCGCCGGGCCGGAGACGGCCACGGTGGGCGTCTCGATCTGGGTGTACACCATGCTGCTGACTCTGGTGCCCGTCACGCTGTTGGTTCGCACGCGCCCCGAGTACCCGATCGCACCGATACCTGTGATGACCCGGCGCGGGGCCGATGCGCCGGTTCCCTGATCCTTTCCCAGTTGTAAGACCCCGCGCTGAGGATCCTTCCTTGGCGACGGAGGGAGGGACGCCCCGTCCGGGACTCACCGGATGGGGCACTTTTTTTCGGGAATGGCAAATTGGCAATCTTTACAGTTCGCCCAGCGCCTTCTCGATCTGTTCCAGCCGCGCCTTCATTTCTGAAAGTCGCTGTTTCTCCGAGGCCACAACCTCCGGCGGGGCCTTAGCCAGGAATTTCTCGTTGTTGAGCTTGCCCTCGGCGCCGGCGATGCCCTTGGCCACCGTTTGGCGTTCCTTGGACAGGCGGGCCCGCTCGGCGGGGACATCCACCACGTCGGCCACGAAGGCGGCCAGGCCGGCGGCGACCACCGTGGCCGCCTTGGAGTCGGGGCGCTGGGCGTCGGCGCGAACCGTCAGTTCCGCCAGCCGGGCCTGCGACCGGATAAGCCCGGCGTTTGCCCCGACCAGTGCGGCCGGCTCGCCGCTGGCGCGAACCAGCACGGAAAGCTCCCGCGCCGGCGGTACGTTGTGCGTCGTGCGGACCTGGCGAATGGAGCGAATGAGATCCTGGAGCAGGCCGAACTGGGTTTCGACCGCCGCATCGATCCAGTCGGCATTGGCCGTCGGCCAGGCCGCCGTGATGAGCAGTTTTTCGGCAGCGCTGCCGGCCGGGCCGCGCGAAGGCGCCACCTCGTTGAGGTGCTGCCAGATGGATTCGGTGATGAACGGGGCGATCGGGTGCAGCAGCCGCAGCAGGCCATCCAGCACGTAGGCGAGGATGGCCTTGGGCGCAGTCTCGCCCGCGTTGATGCGGCCCTTGGCGATCTCCAGGTACCAGTCGCACAGGTCATCCCACATGAAGCGGTAGAGCGTCGAGGCCAGGTCATTGAAGCGATACGCCGCCAGGGCCGCCGTCGTATCGCGAATGGTCGAGTGCAGGCGGCTGAGGATCCAGCGGTCGGCCAGGTTGCCCCGCCAGTCGATGTCGCCGAAGGCCGGCAGGGCCTCCAGGTTCATCATGGCGAAGCGCGAGGCGTTCCACAGCTTGTTGCAGAAGTTGCGGCCGATGTCGAATTTCGGCGAACTGTTCATCTCCCGCCCATCGGGCAGCTTGATGTGCTCGACGGGCATGCGCACATCCTGCGTCTCGGTGGTCATGGCGGCCAGCGTGTACCGCAGGGCGTCGGCGCCGTGGCTGTCGATGATGTCCAGGGGGTCGATTCCGTTGCCCAGGCTCTTGGACATCTTTCGACCCTCGCCATCCTGGATCATGGCGTGGATGTACACATCGGCAAACGGAATGTCGCCCCGGAAATACTGCCCGAACATCACCATGCGGCTGACCCACAGCGTGATGATCTCGCGGGCCGTGCACAGCACGCTGGTGGGATAGAACGCCTTCAGCAGCGGCGTTTCTTCCGGCCAGCCCATCGTGGAGATGGGCCACAGGCCGGAGGAGAACCACGTGTCGAGGACGTCGGGGTCCTGTTGGCAACCATTTAGACACTCGCGCAGTTTGGTCACCCCTGCAAGGGATTCCTCGCCAAATTCCTCCCGGAGTTCCCTATTCTCATCCCACATCTCATGCATGAGTTCACTCTTGTCGGGCGGGTGATGCTTCAGCACCTTTCCGAGCAACTCAAGCAGGCGACTGGCACGAGGCGTCATCGCGCTGACATGGAAAAACCATTTCCCTTCCACTAGAACAGGCGGCCATCGCAGTTCAACTTGCGTGGTGACGCTGCGCTTGGCGAAAAAGTCACGCATCTCGTTGGCCACATGCTCTGGACGCTTGCCATCGGCTTCTTTGCCATGATGGGCCTGCGAGAACTCTATGCTCCAGACGGGAATTCGATGTCCCCACCAGAGCTGTCGGCTGATGGGCCAATCGCGCAGATTCTCCAGCCAGGCGCGGTAGGTATTGGCGTAGCGGTCGGGCACGAACTTCAGCCGCCCATCCAGCAGCGGCATCAGCGCCATGCCAGCCAGCGAATTAACCGGCACGTCGGTGCCTTTCAGCACCGTCAGGTCGCCCTGTTTTTCAACCAACTCCGCATGTTCCCGTTCCCAATTTGCAATTTGCAATTTACAATTTACAATCCCCTTCGACTCGCTGCGCTCGCTCAGGGCAAGCGGCTTCTTCACCGCGATATACCACTGGTCTGACAGGTACGGCTCGATGGGCACGTGGCTGCGGTAGCTGTGGCCGACCTCGTGTTCGTAATCGCGCACCTCTTCGAGCAGGCCCTCCTCGCGGAAGTACTCGACGATGGCCTCGCGGGCCTCGAAACGATCCATGCCCAGGAGATTTTGGGCCTCCGGTTCCGTGGCGTCGGTCCAGCCATGCTTGTCCGAGATGCTGCCATCGGGGGCCATGACGTTGATCACGGGCAGGTTGTGCCGCCGGCCGATCTCCCAGTCGTTGGGGTCGTGGGCGGGGGTCACCTTGAGAAAGCCGGTGGCGAAGCGAGCCTTGGCATCCTCGCTGGTGGGGTCGCTCATGACGACGTAGTCATCGGCGATGATGGGGATGATTCGCCCCACGATGGGCAGGCGCACCTGCCTACCCACCAGGGTTTTGGCGCGCGGGTCGCGCGGGTTGATCGCCACGGCCGTGTCGCCGAGCATGGTCTCGGGCCGCGTCGTGGCGACGGTGACCCATTCGACGCGTTTGCCGTCGATCTCCGCACCCTCGACCAGCGGATAGCGCAGATACCAGAAGAAGCCCTTGATCGTCTCGTGCTCGACCTCATCATCGGCCAGCACGGTTTGCGTCGCCGGGTCCCAGTTGACCAGGCGCTTGCCGCGGTAGATCAGCCCATCGGCGAAAAGCTGGTAGAACGCCGCGCGGACGGCGCGGGTACACATCTCGTCCATGGTGAAACGTCTGCGGTCCCAGTCGCATGAGCAGCCCATCGCTTTGAGTTGCCCCACGATGCGGGCCTCGTACTCATCCTTCCACGCCTGCACGCGGCCGACGAACTCCTCGCGGGCGAAATCGGTCCGCCGCCTGCCCTCTTCGGCGAGGATGCGCTTCTCGACGACCGTCTGCGTGGCGATGCCGGCGTGGTCGGTGCCGGGCATCCACAGCGTCGCCTTGCCGGTCATCCGCTGCCAGCGGATGAGGATATCCTGCAGCGTGTTGTTGAGGGCGTGGCCCAGGTGCAGCGGGGCCGTTACGTTGGGCGGGGGGATGACAATCGAGTACTTCTCGCCATCGCCTGGCTCGGCATGGAAACTCTTTGCCTGCTCCCAGAGCTGGTAGGCGGCGGCCTCGAAACGTTTGGGGTCGTAGACAGGGTCCAGTTGTGTTGGCATAGTCGTCAATCGGTCAATTAGTCAACAAGTCAATTCGTCAATTAGTAGAGAGGCAGGCGCTTCCCCCCCCCGAATTGACCAATTGACTAATTGACCAATTGACCAGGGGTAGCCAAGCCAGCTCACCCGTCCCTCTCCATCGCTTTCACCAGCTCATACTCAAACGCATCCGTCAGGGCCAGCCAGGATGCTTCGATGATATTGGTGCTGACGCCGACGGTGCCGAAGGCGTGCTGATCATCGTGGAAGCTGATGGTGACGCGCACCTTGGCGGCCGTCTCTTCCACGGCGTTGACCACGCGGACCTTGTAGTCATCCAGGTGGATCTGGTCCACGCAGGGGTAGTGGGGGCGCAGGGCCTTGCGCAGCGCGCCATCCAGGGCGTTGACCGGGCCATCGCCGCTGGAGACCGTGTGCTCCTGGCAGCCGTTGATGGTCAGGCAGACCACGCCCTCGGTCTCGGCCGGCTGGCCGTTCTGGCGGTAGATGTTGCAGCGGAAGTGACCCAGCTCCCAGAACTGCCCGGGCCACCACTCCCCGCCGAGCGTCTTTCGCACCAGCAGTTGGAAACTCGCCTCGGCCGTTTCGAACTGGTAGCCCTCGGCCTCCAGGCGGACGACCTCGTCGAGCACCTTTTTCTGGGCCGCCCGGTTATCGAGAATATGGAACTTTTCGCCGGCGGTGGCGGCGATGTTGCTCGCGCCCGATAGCTCGCTCACCAGGATTCGCCGCGTGTTGCCCACCGCCTCCGGGTCGATGTGCTCGTAGGTGCGGGTGTTGCGCGTCACCGCGTGCACGTGCATGCCGCCCTTGTGGGCGAAGGCCGAGCGGCCGACGAACGGCTGGTCGCTGCGGAAGTTCAGATTCGCCACGTCGTACACGAAACGGCTCACCTCCGTCAGGTGCGACAGCGAGCCGGGCCGGAGGCAGTCAAAGCCGCATTTCAGGACCAGGTTGGGGATGACGCTGGTCAGGTCGGCATTGCCCGTGCGCTCGCCCACGCCGTTGACCGTGCCTTGGACCTGCACGGCCCCGGCCTGGACGGCGGCCAGGGCGGTGGCCACGGCCAGGTTGCTGTCGTTGTGCGTGTGGATGCCCAGCCGCGCCGCCGGCAGTGCCGCCAGGACCTCGGCGACGATCTGGGCCACTTGGCCAGGCAGCGAGCCGCCGTTGGTGTCGCACAGCACCAGGTGCGTGGCCCCGGCCTCCAGGGCCGCCTTCAGCGTGGCCTGGGCGTACGGCGCGTTGGCGCGGTAGCCATCGAAGAAATGCTCGGCGTCGTAGATCACCTCGCGGCCGTGTTTGGCGCAGAAGGCCACGCTGTCGGCGATCATCGCCAGGTTTTCATCATCGTTGACTCGCAGCACCTCGCGGACGTGCAGATCCCAGCTCTTGCCCACGATGGTGCAGACGGGCGCGTGGGAGTCCAGCAGGGCCTTCATGCCGGCATCTTCATCCGCCTTGGCATCGCGCCGGCGGGTCATGCCGAACGCGGCGATCTTCGCCTGGCGGATGGCGCGCCGGGTGATCTCGCGGAAAAAGCCGGCATCCTTGGGGTTGGAAAGGGGGTAGCCGCCCTCGATGTAATCCACGCCCAGCGTGTCGAGCTTCTCGGCGATGCGCAGCTTGTCTTCCAGCGACAGGCTGACGCCCTCGCCCTGCGTGCCATCGCGCAGCGTGGTGTCGTAGATCTCGATTCTGCGTTTGTCGGTCTTGCCCATGGTTGTTCGATGCCTCCTGGGCACATGGGTTTCTTATCGGTCGCGGCCGGCCGAGCCGTTCAGGCCCGTTTCCAGCGAGCCGGGCGACCGTCAAATCGCCGCGGGGCAAGAAAAAAAGCCCCGAAGCCATCACGCCTCAGGGCCGGCATGCCAGATGCACGAGGCAAGCCCTAAGGCACGCAGCGTACAGGGACAGCGGCAATGATGCCGGCGCGGAGATCGCCCGTCCGGCCGCTCGGGCCGGCCTCGCTGGCAGCTTGACCTGTCAGGGGCGTCCGCACCAGGGTCTCCTGCGCTTCGTGCCGAAGGTACAGGAAAAATTATAGGCAATGCTTTTCGGGTGTCAATGGCTCGCCTTGGCCGGTAATCAAACTGCGGAGGCGGCGGGGAAATCCCAAATTCCAAATCCCAAACAAGCACCAAATTCCAAATTCCAAACTCCGCGCCGGAGCATCTGCCCAGCGCGTCGAGGAGTGCCCCAGGCACATCCCCGTTTGGAATTTGGTGCTTGGGATTTGTTTGGGATTTGGAATTTTGGATTTGGGATTTTTTCTCTCCCCTTCACGAGAGACCTAACCTTCTAATCGAAAGCCTCGCGGCCTATAATCCAGCCCCATGAAATCCCTCTGCCATCGCTGTCCGGCCGCGTGCTGCCGCTACATTGCGCTGCCGTTCGACGAGCCGAAGGATACCGAGGCGTTCGAGGAGGTGCGCTGGTTTCTGATGCATGAGGGCGTCACGGTGTTTGTGACGGAGGGGCAGTGGTATGTCAGCGTCACGACGCCCTGCCGGCACCTGGATGCCCAGAGCCGCTGCACGATCTATGCCCGGCGGCCGCAGATCTGCCGGGAATACAGCAGCGACGGCTGCGACTATCGCGGCGGGGATTACGAGTATAAGCTGTTCTTCACGCATCCCGAGCAGATCGTCGAGTATGCCCGGAAGCGGCTGAAACGAAAAACCAAAGTGCCGAAGAAGGCCAAGGGCAAGGGCGCACGAAAAGCGAAGTGAGTTGGCACAGCCTTGAGCCTGCGGCCCGACACAGGCTAAAAGCCTGTGCCACCCGGAGAACGAGATTCATGGCCGGAAGTTTTCAGACCGTCAAAGGTTTTCGCGACTTTTACCCCGAGCAGATGGCCCTGCGCAACTACCTCGTCGACGCCTGGCGACGGGTCTCCATCCGCAACGGTTTCGTCGAGTACGAGGCGGCCATGCTGGAGTACCTCGATCTTTTCCGCGTCAAGAGCGGCGAGGGCATCGTCAGCGAACTGTTCAGCCTGGTGGACCGCGGCGGCCGCGAGCTGGCCATCGCGCCGGAAATCACGCCCTCGCTGGCGCGGATGATCAACGCCCGCATCGGCGGGCTGCCCCGACCGATCAAGTGGTTCAGCATCCCGCACGTGTGCCGGGCGGAAAATCCCCAAAAAGGCCGGGGCCGCGAGTTTTACCAGTGGAACGTGGATGTCGTCGGCTCCGACGAGGTCCTGGCCGATGCCGAATGCATCTTCACGCTGGTGGACCTGCTGGCCGAGCTGAACCTTTCGCCCGCCGATGCGGCGGTCTTTCTCTCCAGCCGGTCGCTGCTGGCGGCGGCGCTGGCTTCCGTGGGCGTGGCGAATGAAAAACACGAGGCCGTGTTGCCGGTCCTGGACAAGCGCGACAAGGTCCCCCCCGAGGCGTTCGAGGAGATGGCGCTCAAGGCCGGCCTGGAGGCCGCTCAGATCGACCGGCTGCGGCGATTCCAGGATTCCACGACGCTGGCAGAGGCCATCGGCTATCTGGAACCCACCGACGCGGTGGCCACAGCGCGCGCTGCGCTGGAAGAGGTGCTCAAGCTGCTCGGCGCCATGGGGGCCGGGGATTACGTGAAGCTCGACCTGCACGTCGTGCGCGGCCTGGCGTACTACACCGGCGTCGTCTACGAGGCCTTCGACAGCGGCCGCGCCTTGCGGGCCCTGGCTGGCGGCGGCCGGTACGACAACCTGCTGGAACTCCTGGGCGGCCCCAAGATCGGCGCCACCGGTTTTGGCATGGGCGATATCGTGCTGGGCATCTTGCTGGCGGAAAAGGGCAAGCTGCCGGATTTCGCCGAGCGCTGCGACTGCTTCATCATCGACGCCGGCGAGGGCATGTTTGACGACGCCTTGGCGATCGTGGCTGAACTTCGCCGCGCGGGCCTGGCGGCCGGCTTCTCCTATAAGCGCCAGGCCCTGGGCAAGCAGCTTCGCGCCGCCGGCCAGAAAGGCGCCGCCATCGCGGTGATCGTGGGCCAGGAGCTGCGCGACCGCGGCGAGGTGGTGGTGAAGGACATGGCGACGGGCGAGCAGGCGCCCGTGGCGAGGGCCGAACTGGCGAGGGAGCTTCAATCGCGTCCGCGGGGACTAGCCCGATGACAACCCATTGCCAATTGCTAATTTGCAATTGGAAATTGGCTATTTGAAATTCTTCCATGGCCCATCGCCGCGACCATTACGAAGATGCCTTCGAAAACTTCCTCCGCGCCCGGCAGTGCCCGTACGTGGCGGTGGATGAAGCCAAGAAGAAGACCTTTGCGGCGGCGCAGTTGAAGAATTTCGACTTTATCGTCTATTCCACCCGCGGCGCCAATCTCCTGGTGGACGTCAAGGGCCGCAAGTTTCCCGACCTGGCGGCCGTCGGCCGGCGGCGCATCGGCCGGCCGTGGGAGAACTGGGTCACGCGCGAGGATATCGACGGCCTGCACCAGTGGCAGCGGGTCTTTGGCCCGGGTTTCCGTGCCGTGCTGGTTTTCGTCTATTGGCTTTTGGGCTCGCCGGAGCGTTCTCCCTTCGAGGACGTCCACGTGCATCGCGGCCGGCACTACATCTTCGCCGCCGTCACCCTGGATGACTACTGCACCGCCGCCAAGCCCCGCAGCGCCCGCTGGCAGACGCTCACCATGCCCACCGAGCCGTTTCGCAAGGTTGTCCGCCCGCTGGAGGAAATGCTGTGAGAAGGCTAGGCTATAGCAGTTTAGCTTTGCATGTTTACATCCGGCTTAAGAAGGCTTCGGCGCCGACCGAGCCGGAGCGGGCGGCCTGAGTTTCCTCCGGTTCTTGAGCCCGCCAGGGCGTCTGACCAGTAGCCCCTGGCGCTGCCCTGAGCGAGCGAAGCGAGTCGAAGGGCGAGCCTGGGGAAAGGAAGGACCCCCTCTTCTGGGAGCCCGCCAGGGCGATTGAGCGATGCGGCCGCAGCAGTGTCCCCGGTTGCACCGTTCAATCGCCCCTGACGGGGCTCTTTTTCTGGGAGGGCCCTGTCCCCCGGGCTCGCCCCCACGCTCGCTGGCGCTCGCTTGGGGGCAGCGCGCCGGGCCTACCACGACAGCGCTAGTTTCACTTTCGATGTTCAAGAACCTTAGGAAACTCGCACAACGACTCCGAACGGTCCGACGGAGAAATAAGGACTTACGATCAAACTAGCGCTGTCGTGCTACTATCAAACGCCTCCTGCGGAGGCTAAAGAACTTGCCGGTCAGGGGATACCCCTGGAAATTCGTGGCTCCAGCGATTCTCGGTCGTTTCCATAACCTTCTTTAAGCCGGACGTAAATATGCAAGGCTTAACTGCTCTAATCGAGCCGGGTGCCGTGGCTGCTTCTCTTCGCAGCCACGCGTCATCAGGAAGAACTTGCGGAGCCGCGTTGATGCGCGAGAAGGGGAGCAACTTGCACTGACGCGTGGCTGCAGAAAAACGCAGCCACGGCACCCAACGCATGCCAAGAATGGCAGGTGCGGGTCGCCAAGATAACGAAATGCGCACATTTTGGCAGGCCACGGCCGGCCAAAGTCGCGAGTTGCAAAGTTAGTTCTGTTATTTTGATCTCATAACGCTTGTAATGAACATCGGTTGTGAAATGTGCAAAAATTCGTCTTGGAATGTTCACAGTCTGGCACGCAATTTGCCCCTTAATACTTGTTGGCGCGTTAATCGCGACGCTGGCGGCCGCTGAGGGCTGCGTGTGGCTTGACAAGTGAATAGCGACGATGCGAGGTCGGCATGGGGCAGTTTGCGAAATTGCACAAGCTGCACAAAAAGGGGCATATGCATCTTAAGCATTATGCACTTTTGCATGGGCCTTTGTGTGATAAGGACTTGCGCATAAGCATAAGTGCTAAAGAAGGTTAATTGCTGTTTTGGCCTGTTTTGGCCTGTTTTGGCACCCGAGATTGGTGCTTAACTGCTTATGAATGCAGGAATAAGCAAGGAATCTCAAGACTGGCTACGCGGCAGCGTCCGGAGCCATTAGCGACGGTTCGCTTCTTTCACCGCGTTAACCATTTCTTGAACCGTCGTTTGCGCTGCGGCGACGATCGTGTCGGCACCGCCGTAGAAGATGGTCAGCCGGCCGTCGGAATGGGTCAAGAGGCCGTTGCTGAAGACGCATTGGCCGTAAATGCCTGCCGTTTCATAGAGTTCCTGCGGCTGGAGCACAGGTTCGGAGTAGCCGATCAGCCGCTCGGGGTGGTCCAGTTCCGAGAGCATGGCCGCCAGGCCGTAGCGGCCGGCCGGGTCGCTGCCGTGGAAGATTTCCAGCCAGCCGGCCTCGGTGCGGATGGGCGGGGCGCCGGCGCCCACGCGCTCCGACTGCCACGTGCCGTGCACCGGCCGGTGCAGTACGGAATGGTCGCCCCAGTGTTTCAGGTCCGGCGACCAGGCGGTCCAGATGTTCGGCTCGTTGAACTCGCTGCGGTAGGGCCGGTGCCGGCAGACATACCGCCCGCCGATGCGCTCCGGGAAGATGCACACATCCTTGTTGTACGTGGGGATGATGATGCCCAGCTTCTCGAAGCGCACAAAATCATCCGTCACCGCCAGCATGGCGTTGATGCCCAGGTGGCTGACGGCCGTGTAGGTGATGTAGTATCGCCCCTCCAGCGGCGTAATGCGGGCATCCTCGCAGCCGTACGCCTCCCACTCGGTGGTCGGGGCGATGGCCGGCTGCGGATCGAGCCGCCAGGAGCGCAGGTCGCGGCTGCGGGCGATTCGCAGGTGCGACAGGCTGGTGAGCAGCCGGCGGCCTTCGTAATGAAAGGTTCGACCATCCTGGATGTCCACCTTTGGGTCGTCGAGCCGATACCGGCGGACCTCCGTCTTCCCGCTGGCGTAATCGAAGACCAGTGCGGCGGCCGTGCCTTCCACCGGCAGCGGCCGCTCGCCCACGCGGACCAGCAGCAGCGCCTCGCCGCTACTAAGCCACGTGGCGGCCGGGTTGATCGTGCAGTAGATCTCGACATCCTCGCGCGTGGGTACGACCGAAGCGGGGCTGATCAACGGATTGGCGTCGGAACGTTTCACCATCATCGGTTGCGCCTTTGGCAGCGAAAGGAGAAATCGCATAGGCCAACCCATTTTATGCGGCCGGACAGGCTTGCTGGATGAGCCATGCCCACTCGCCTTGGCCGCCTTGGCGGCCCACGGCGTGAGGGCATGCCACCTCAGGACTTCACTTTGCCTGTACAAGCGGCGGGGCGTGCTTTAGGATGCCCGCAATTACAATGCCTGTAGAAGCCACTCAGCCTGCCGTCCGTATGCGCCGCCGCGCCATTTTCGCGCGGCTGGCCAGCGGCCGCCTGGATTGGCTGTGGCTCTCGGCGGCGGTGCTGTGCCTGTTCCTGTTCAAATCCGCCAGCCTGCCGCTGATGGACCCGGATGAATCGCGCTGCGCCCTGGTCGTCAAGGAGATGCTCCAGGGCGGCGACTGGCTCATGCCGCACCTGACCGGCCAGGTGTATTACGATAAACCGGCCCCATTTTTCTGGCTGGCCGCCGCGAGCCAGAAGCTGACCGGCAGCGCCGAGCTGGGCGGGCGGCTGGTCTCGGCCCTGGCGGCCTGGTTGGCCGTGCTGATCACCTGGTCCTGGGCGCGGCGGCTGGCGGGTCGGGCGGCCGGCCTGACGGCGGGGGCGGCCCTGGCGACGGCGGGGGAGTTTCTGTTCGTCGCCCACTGGTACCGCATGGACATGGCCTTCACGGCCGCCATGTGGGCCGCCCTGTGGTGGCTGGCGCGGGGCCAGGCCGCCGCCGCTGAAGATCCCTCGGCCAAGGCCCGGCGAGCCGGTTGGATCGGTTTTTACGGCTTTGCGGCCCTCGCCGTGCTGTTTAAGGGGCCGGCGGGGCTGGCGTTGCCGCTGCTGGTGATCCTGGTGTGGATGATCGCCCGCCGGCAATACAGCCGCCTGACCGGAGCGCTGAGCCCGCTGGGGCTGGCGCTGTTCGCGGCCATCGCGGCGCCGTGGTACGTGGCGGCCATGTGGCGAGATCCGTCGTACTTCCAGTATTTCTTCATCAGGAATAATCTCGAACGCTTTGCCACCGTCAGCGTCGGCCGGCATTGGCCGGGCATCCTCTACGTGCCCTTGCTGCTGGGGGGGCTGATGCCCTGGACGCTCCTGCTGCCCGGCGTGATCGTCCGGTCCATCCGCCGCGGCGGCCTGGCCGTGTCGCAGCGAGGCCAGGTGCTGTTGCTGTGGCTGGCCGTGCTTTTACCACTGGGTGTGGTGGCCGTGAGTTCCGGAAAGGAAGCCCAATATCTGATGCCGCTCTTTGCACCGCTGGCGGTTCTGATCGGCGTCTTCCTGGGCAACTGGTCGGACTCCGCGCAGCCGCATCGGCTGATGCGGCTGGGCCTGCCCGCCCTGGCGATCAGCGCGGTGGGCGTCGCGGCGCTACCGATGATCCTGGCGCCGTGGTCGAAGGAGCTCAGCCCGTGGATGGCGATCGCGCCGGCGGCGGTCGGAATTCTGGCGTTGGCGGCGCTGCGGCTGATGCGAAAAGAAGGCCGGCCTGCCGCACTGGCCATGGTCGTGGCGGCGGTCTTCGTGGGCTGGTTGGGCGCAATTGGGTGGGTGGCCCCAACCTACCGCATGGCCAGTTGCCGCGAACTTGCCGACCAGACAAAGGCGGCCGTGCCGGTCAAACCGGCGCGATATTTCCTCTGGTCCGCCGAGCGGTTTTCCTTCCAGTTCTACACCGGCTGGCCCAGCCCCATCCGTTTCGAGGACCGCATGCCGGACAAGCTGGTTCGCTGGCTCTGGAAGGAGGGCGAGGCGTACGGCATCATCAGCGGCCTGGACCGCGTGAGCCTGCTTGACACGCTCAAGGGAATACAAATGGAGACGTTGGCCACAAAGGGTCCAACAAAGAGTCAACTGGTGGTTGTCCGCATTACCCTTACGCAAGATCCGGCAGACTGGATCAGGTCCAATTACGGGAAGGCCGAGCAGGCGGGCTTGTCACGTGATGAGATCGGAGCGTTTGAGTCTGCGCGGCTCAGTCGCCCTGACGGACTCTGAGAATATGGGGCCACGTATTCCCCGGGTTTGCCGCTCGCTACCGCTCGCGGCAGCACCCGGGGCTAATGGTCAACCGCCCTACGGGCTCCAAAACAGAGTGCCCTAATGGTCAAAAACCCTGCGGGCTCGAAAACAAAGCGCCCTAGCCGATGCCCACCAGGGCCTTTTCCTCATCCATGGGCATGAAATGCGGGATTCGGAATCGCCAGTATTGCTTGGCCTGGGCTTCCGTGCCGCCGGCCAGGGAGAAGAGCTTGGCGTTCTTGGCGCGGATGCGCAGGCGGATCTGTTTATTGGCCAGTGCGGCCGGCTTGCCTTTGCTCCAGGCCAGACGATGCCGCAGATCGTCGCCCTGGAGCGTCTGGGCATCAGCCAGCGAGAAGCCTTCGACGGCCGCACCCGCCGTGTCGGTGACTTCCACCTTCACGTAACCGCCGCGGTCGATCTGGGCGTTGGCGAAGAACTCGCCCACCTCGCTCCAGAACGGCCGGGTGAGCAGTTGGGCCTCCTGCTGGCCGGCGTTCAGGCTGATGTAGCGATCGGGCCGGCTGGAGGCGTAGCCGAAGGCCCAGGTAGGCTCGCCGCCGCGGGCCACGAACTCGTGCGGCACGGAACAGGCGGTGTAGTACCAGCGGACTTCATCGTCGAGGTAGACCGGCAGGCTGGAAGGGTGGATCTGGGCGTGGTCCCAGGTTCCCGGGGCGCCCAGGTCGATCCAGCGCGTGC
Organism: Phycisphaerales bacterium; assembly: GCA_003171335.1. Classification (GTDB taxonomy): domain Bacteria; phylum Planctomycetota; class Phycisphaerae; order SM23-33; family FEN-1343; genus FEN-1343. The sequence goes on along the minus strand of PMYD01000089.1, from coordinate 50,153 downwards.
CCACGCTGGCGCGGTGCCAGGCGTAGCCGCTACGGGTATACGCCAGCTCGGGGAACATCCGCCCGCGCGGCTTGTGGAAGGCCAGGTCGTCGGCGTCGGTGTCGTAGATCCACAGCAGCCCCATCTCGTAGCCGCCGTAGGGCCAGGCATCCATGCCGTAGAACTGCACCTGGACGGGGTCGATAGGATCCTGGTCGATCACCACCACCGGCTCGGTCCAGTGGATGAAATCCCACGATTCGGCTCGGGCCACGCGGCGATCGCCCTTGCAAGGCCGGATGTACATCACGTACCGGCCATCCTGGGCCCGCATCAGCCCCAGGGGGCCGCCGGCGGTGGCGCACACGACGGGGTTCTCGCCGGCCGCTGTCCAGTGAATGCCGTCGGGGCTGCGGTGGGCGGAGATCCGCTTGGTGGGGTTGGAGCCGTGCACCATCTTGTAGCGCCAGGCGGGGCGGGTTTCCTGCTCATCGTAGATCACCGCCGTCCCGTGCGGCCCCGCATCGAAAACGATGTGCGTGTCCTGGCCTTTGAAGCTGACCACGCCCATGCCGGGGCGTTCCCACTTCACGCCGTCGCGGCTCTGGGCGTATCCCAGGGCCGGGCCCTTCTCGTTCGGGTTAAAGCACTTGTACCAGTACTGCCACAACCCGTCGGTGGGCCGGCGGATGACGGTGCCGAACATGCTCATCAGGTTGTCTTCGGTGGGCAGGTCCGACCGCAGCAAGGGGTCGCCCGCGTGCTTGATGGGCGGATGCGCCTGCCGCGTGAAGGCTGTGACGACTTCCAGGTCGCGATAGTCGAGAAACATCAACTTAATCATGGCACCCATCCTGGCGAGAGCGCACGGGCCGTAACGGCGGCGGCGCTTGGACGATCTTTCCCGATGCGGCCCGACATCTGCGCTGGCCGCGAATTGGACATGAATGTATTTTTGAAGGACGCCAGATGCAAGTGCGGCTTTCCGTCAAGACCAGGTTTTCCGGCCGATCCCGTTGCCTGCGCGGGCGGCGGCGCTAAGATAAATATAGGGGTCCCAACACGGGTTTAGTCTGCCCCGAGTGAAGAGAGAGAGCATATCTATGAGCTCGGGCATGGCAAGAGAATGGCAGGACCGCGATGGCCGCAGAGTGCCGCCGTACGCGGCGACACTTCCCAGGCTGGTGGCGTCGGTATCCGACTGGGTCTGGGAGGTCAGTTCGGCCGGGCAGTACATCTACTGCAACCAGGGCGTGCGCGAGGTCCTGGGATACGAGCCGCGCGAAGTCATCGGCAAGACGCCGTTCGATTTCATGCCGCCCGAGGAAGCGCGGCGGGTGCGGCCGATTTTTGAGGAATCCGTCCAGCGCGGCAGCGAGATCGTTCAACTGGAGAACATGCATATCCGCAAGGATGGCCGGCTGGTGGTGCTGGAGACCAGCGGGGCGCCGATATTCGGGCCCAAGGGCAGCCTGGAATGCTACGGCGGCATCGACCGCGACATCACCGAGCGCAAGCGCCTGGAAAACGCCCTGCGGGAGAGCGAGGAACGCTACCGTGCCCTGGTGGAACTGTCACCGGGTCCCATTATCGTCAGCATTGATGACAAGCTGGTGTACGTGAACCCGGTAGGCGTTCATCTGGCCGGGGCCGCCAGCATGGAGGAACTCCTGGGGCGCGACCTGGCCCAGTTTACCTCGCCGGATTTCAGCGACCTGGCGCGGCGGCGCCGCGAACTTGTGCTGGCCAAAGGAGGAGTTGTCCCGCCGCTGGAGATGCCGCTGTTCCGGCTGGACGGCAAGGTGGTCGACGTCGAGGCCAGCACGGCCCGCATCTATTTTCAAGGACGGCCGGCGGTTCTGACGGCCCTGCGTGATATCACCGAGCAACGGCGCGTGGAGAAGGAAGTCCTGCGGCTGTACAACGAAATGGAGTTGCGCGTCGAGGAACGGACGGCGCAACTGGAAGCCGCCAATGAGACCCAGGAACAGCAGGCCGGGCAGCTCCGCGCCCTGGCGGATGAACTGGTCTCCACCGAGCAGCGCGAGCGCCGGCGCATTGGCCGAGTCATGCATGATAATCTTCAGCAATTGCTGGTCGCGGCCAAGGTGAGCATTGAGCTGATGGCCAAGAAACCAAAGGATACGGAAAACGGTCAGGCCGCCCAGCGCGCCAGCGCCATGCTGGCCGAGGCGTTGCAGGTGGCGCGCTCGCTGACCGCGGAGCTGAGCCCGCCCGTTCTGGAATCGCACGGACTGGCCGCCGCACTGGATTGGCTGTGCCGGGATGTGTCCGAAAAATACAACCTCCAGGTCGACCTCAAGGCCGACCCCGCCGCCGAGCCGCCCAGCCAGGAGCTGCGCTACTTCGTGTTCGACTCCGTCCGGGAGCTGCTGCTGAATGTGGCCAAACATGCCGGCGTCGATTCGGCGCGCGTGGAACTGCTGCGCGCTGATGAGGAGCACATCCAGGTCTTCGTCGAGGATCATGGCAAGGGCTTTGAGCCTTCCGCTGGCGCGGCGCCTGACCTGTACAGCGGAACGGGCCTGCTTCGCATCAACCAGCGCGTCGCCGCGATGGGGGGCGAGCTGTCCATCCAAAGCGCTCCGGACCGGGGCACCCGGATCACGCTGACCGCCCGCGCCGACTGGCGCCGTGCGGCGTAAGATTGCCCCCGCGGCTGCTTTCCGACCGGTGCTGCCGCGATATTCACCTGCTGGCCTGCAAGCCGAGCAGCTCGACTCGCTGCCCGTCAAACGCGGGCTGGATGTTGTCGGGCAGCCGGGCCGAAAGCTCGGCATGGCCGATCTCGTGCGCGATGTGCGTCAGCAGCGTCCGCCGGGGGCCCAGGCGCTCGATAGTGGCCAACGCCCCCTCGACGTTGAAGTGGGCCGGGTGAGGCGTGTAGCGCAGGCAGCCTAGAATCAGCAGCTCCAGGTCCTCCAGCAGCGGCCAACTGGCGGGGGGGATGGCCGAGCAGTCGGTGCAGTAGGCGACCGGGCCGATGCGGTAGCCCAGGATCATCCGCTGGCCGTGGACCAGGGGCACGGGCGTTACCCCCACGCCCGCCGCACAGATCGCGCCGGCCATCTCGCGGAAGCGCAGGCTCGGCCGATCAAAATTATCATAAGGCGCCTCGGCATAGCCGAATACCTTGCGGATGATGGTTATGGAGTCGGCCGCCCCATACACGTCGATGGGGCCGCCGCGCAAATCGTTGTACCGCCGCAGGTCGTCCATCCCCAGGATGTGGTCGGCGTGGGCGTGTGTAATGAGTACCGCATCCACCCGCGACAAGCTCGTGGCAATGGCCGCCAGGCGAAGCTCCGGCGGCGTGTCGATCAGCAAGACCGCCTCGTCATCCGCGGCTTCTCGATGTGGCACAGCCGCCGTCGGCGGCGCCGATTCAGCGCGATCCGGCTTCACCCGAATCGACACGCTGGCGCGATTCCGCTTATCGCGCGGATCCTCCGACCGACAGGTGCGGCAGTCGCAGCCGATCATCGGCACGCCGTGACTGGTGCCGGTGCCCATGAAGGTAATCTCCAGTGTAGGGCTCATGGGCTGATGCCCTCGGCCGCCAGCAGGGCGGCGCACAGCCCCTCAGCGGTGTGCGGCTGCGCCTGGACATGCACCTCCAGGCCCGCCTCACGCAAGGCGGCAGAGGTCGAGGGGCCGATGCTGGCCAGCTTCACACCATCCAGCGCCACCTCCTGCCGGCGGGCCAGCGCCAGGAAATTCCGAACGGTGGACCCGCTGGTAAATGTCACCCAGTTCACTTTGCCCGCGGCCAGGGCGGCCACGACATCCACAGGCAAAGAAGCGGGGCAAACGCTGCGGTAGACGACCACATCGTCGACAACGACCCCCGCTTGGCGGAGGGCCGCCGGCAGTTCCGGCTGGGCAAGGTCGGAGCGGGCCAGCAGCACGCGGCCGCCGCCTGGCGCGCCATCGCGGGCGAGGATTTCCTCGGCCAGATCCTGCCCGGTGTAGCGATGCGGCAGCAGGTCGGGTCGCAGGAAATGCCGGCCCAGCGCCTCGGCCGTCGCCGGGCCGATGGCGGCGATCTTCACACCGCCAAACGCCCGGCCATCAAGCCCCAGCGACACCGCCCGCTGGAGAAACGCGGCCACGCCATGCGCGCTGGTGAAGCAGATCCAGGCATATTGGTCTATTTGTCTCAGTGCCGCATCCACGGCCGCGAGATCCTCCGCCGGGCGAACCTCGACTGCCGGGGCGGTCAGCACATCGGCGCCCAGGTCAGACAACTGGTCGCGCAGCCGCATCGATTGGTCCGCCGGCCGGGTGATCACGATCGTTCGCCCCGCCAGCGGTAAGGCCGAGCGCCAATCAAGCTGGGCGGCGAGCGAGACCACCGGTCCGACAATGGTGATGGCCGGCGGCTGAATATCCGCCGCGGCGGCCGCCTGAGCGATCGTTTTGAGCGTCGCCGAAATCACTCGCTGGCCGGGCAACGTGGCGCGCTCGATGATCGCGGCCGGCGTGTCGGCCGCTTTGCCCGCGGCGATAAGCCTGGCGGCCACGCCATCGAGCGTCTTGACGCCCATGTAAAGAACCACCGTGTCGATACCCGCCAGCGCCGCCCAATTCACCCGGCCCGAAGCGTGGGCCGGGTCTTCCTCGGCGGTGACAAAGGCGACGGTACTTGCCAGCCGCCGGTCGGTCAGCGGCAGGCCGTTCCATGCGGCCGCACCGCAGGCCGCCGTGATGCCCGGCACTACGCGGTAGCTCACGCCGGCCGCTTTGAGGACTGAGGCTTCCTCGCCACCGCGGCCGAAGAGGAAGGGGTCGCCGCCCTTGAGTCGGACGACCAGTTTTCCCGCCCGGGCGGCGTCGATCAGCCGGTGGTTGATCTCTTCCTGTGATAAGCCCTTTTCGCCGCTGGACTTGCCGACGTAGACACGAGTGGCCGCCGCCGGCGTGAAGTCCAGCAACTGCGGTGGGGCCAGGCGATCGTAGAAAACCACGTCGGCCCGGGCAAGCCAGCGCAGGGCCTCTAGGGTAATCAACCCAGGATCACCCGGACCGGCGCCCACGAGCACAACTTCGCCTTCTGACGGCGTAATGGCCATGGTCGCATTCTACAGGGCCAACCCTACAGACCGCAAAACCGTTACGCACAAATCAAGTTGCCCCTCTGGTCGGTCGATGCGACCAACGAGGCAAATCCCTCGTGGAGCGCGAAATATGCTAGGCACTGAAACGTTGCTGGCCGAGCGGCGGCTGTACCCGCGGACGCAAGTTCGCATGCCCGTGCAATTAACCCGCCTGGACCCCGACGGCGGGGACGTGGTGGAACAGGTTGAAATGGTAGACATCAGCCGCGGGGGCCTGGGCGCCCTGGCGGGCCGCTGGCACTACCCGGGCCAGCGGGTCATGGTCCGCCTGCCGGGAGCCGGCATGAGCGTGCGGAACATCTGCGGCATCATTCGCCGGTGCCACATGGCCGACGGCATGCACCAGCTGGGCATCGAATTCGAACGGCCCATGGCCACGCTCTGCGCCGACGAACCCATCATCGCGGTCGCCGCATAGGGGTCGGCTGCCGGAACGGGGCCAGTTCAAAGCTGTCCACCTGCCGCGGCCAGATACTTGACTTGCCCGCCAGGATGACTACACTTCTGGTGTCTCTGGGCGTCCAGCTGACGCCCCTTTTGGTGTCGGCCGTGCGACCCCTAAGCCTTACTGGGGAATAGTGTAACGGCAGCACAACTGACTCTGGATCAGTTAGTCTAGGTTCGAATCCTAGTTCCCCAGATCGCAAAAAAAGACCCGCAAGTCCAGAGCTTGCGGGTCTCTCTTTTTGGACACGCGACGGTTCTGATTTAGTCCGCCGTCAGCGCCGGTCTCTCATCAGGCTGTTACCCGGTATAGTGCGACTGCCAGATCAGGAAGTCCACGCCATCAACCTTGCCATCGCCGTTGGCATCGCCGCTCTCCGGCTTGCCGCCGCTGGCGGTGGGGTAATGGCTCTGCCAGATCAGGAAGTCCACGCCGTCGACCTTGCCATCGCCGTTGAAATCGGCAGGGGCCAGGACGGTCACGGTCACGTTGCCCGTGCCGGTCTTATCCGTGTCGCTGGCCGCCAACTGGAGCACGTAGGTGCCGGCCGAGGAGAAGGTGGCCATCGTGCTGGTAGCGGTCGGATTGGCGAAGGTCACGTTGCCGGGGCCGGAGACCTCGCTCCAGGCGACCGTGACCGTGCTGCCGGCGGGCAGGCCATCATCGCTGACCGTGCCACTCAGAGACAGGCCGTTGGGAATCATGACTTTGGGGTACACGGCGCTGGCGGTGACCGTCGGGGGAGTGTTGGAGGGAACGGCAACCATATCGATCAGGTTCAGGTCCACGGTACCACCGACTGTGCCCCAGAACTCCACTTCGATGGCGTTTGAAAGGTTCGTCTGGCCGCAGGTAATGGCGGCCGGAGCACATTTGGGGAAGGTCAAAAGGGCCGGGGCATTGCCCGAGTCAACGGACTGGATGGCGCCGCCATTGATGCGGAAGTAGCCCAACCGAGTGCCACCGCTGTCGCGCGCGCTCAGCAGGCGGACATTATAGGACGAGCCGGTCAGGCCGGAGATGATGAGTCTGGCCATGTAACCGGTCGTTGGGCCATTAATATCGCCTTGGGTCGCGTCAACGCTCTGGGCGATGTCCTCGGTTGCGGTGAGGGGATAGGTCAGACCATCCACGGTGTAGCTGTTGGCCGTGCCGGAATTGGTTCTGACATCGTCGAGGTTCGAGACGCCGAACGCCACGCCGGGAAGATTGGCATTGTTGGAGTCAACCACGGCGCCAGGAGCAAGCTCTTGCAGGTACACATCGTAACCATCCTGGTCCACGCCCGGAGTGCCAGACCAGTGAGGATGTACGGTGAAATTGTTCCAACCCGTGCCACTGCCGGTCGTTGGGTCACCGACATCAATCAGGATGCGTTCTGCGTGCGACGGCGACGCTGGCGGCTGCACCACGACTGTGCACTGGCCATACGATGTCAACGCCGTGTCGCTGGCCGTCAGGCGCAGCACGTACGTACCGGCCGTCGAAAACGTGGCCGTCGTGGCGGCGGCGGCCGCATTGGCGAAGCTGACCGTTCCGGGCCCGCTTTGCAGGGTCCAGGCCAGCGTGACGGCGCCGGGAGGCGTGGGCAGTCCGTCATCGCTGACCGTACCGGCCAGCGCGACGGTGTTGGCCGGCAGCGTGATGGTCTGATTCGCACCGGCACTGACCACGGGAGCCTGATTACCCGGGGGGGCAACCGTAACCTGCATGTTGCTCGTGCCAGTCAGAGCCGTGTCGCTGGCCGCCAGTTGCAGCATGTACGTGCCCGCCGTTGAGAACGTGGCTGTGGTGCTCAAGGCGCTGGCGTTGGTGAAGGTGACGCTGCCCGGGCCGCCCAGGCGGCTCCATGTGGTCGTCACGGCCGCCCCGAAGGGCAGGCCGTCATCGCTGACCGTACCGGTCAGCGCAACGGTGTTGATCGGCAGCGTGATGCCCTGGTTAGCACCGGCGCTGACTACCGGAGCCTGATTAACGCCGGGGGCAACCGTAACCTGAATATTGCTCGTGCCAGTCAGAGCCGTGTCGCTGGCCGCCAGTTGCAGCAGGTACGTGCCCGCCGTTGAGAACGTGGCCGCGGTGCTCAAGGCGCTGGTGTTGGCGAAGGTCACGTTGCCCGGACCGCTGAGGCGGCTCCATGTGGTCGTCACAGCCGCCCCGGTGGGCAGACCATCATCGCTGACCGTACCGGCCAGCGCGACGGTGTTAACCGGCAGCGTGATGGCCTGATTCGCACCGGCATTAACTACGGGAGCCTGATTCGCGGGGATAACCGTAACCTGCAGGTTGCTGGTGCCAGTCAACGCCGTGTCGCTGGCCGCTAGTTGCAATACATAGGTGCCCGCCGTTGAGAACGTGGCTGTGGTGCTCAAGGCGCTGGGGTTGGCGAAGGTGACGCTGCCCGGGCCGCCCAGGCGGCTCCAGGTGGTCGTCACGGCCGCCCCGGTGGGCAGACCGTCATCGCTGACCGTACCGACCAGGTTGACGGTGTTGATGGGCAGCGTAATGCTCTGGTTGGCTCCCGCGTTGACTACAGGGGGTGCATTGCCCGAGGCTACCGTGACTTGCATTTGCGCGAAGGTCGGCAAAGCCGTGTCCGTGGCGGTCAGGCGGAGGATGTAGGTGCCCGAGGTCGAGAAGGTCGCCCGGGTGGCCGCGGCGCTGGCGTTGGCGAAGGTGACCGTGCCCGGGCCGCTGACCTTGCTCCAGGTAACGGTGACGGCCGAGCCGGTCGGCAGGCCATCATCGCTGACGGTGCCGGCCAAGCTTGCCGTGTTTGTCGGCAGGTGGATGGTCTGGTTGGCGCCGGCGCTGACGGTCGGGGGAAAATTGTTACCCGGGGCGTTCAGCGTGGCGTACAGGGCCATCATATAGTACTTGCCCAGTTGCCGGTTATAGTCGGCGGTCTCTCCGGCCTTCATGCCGATCTCGGGCGTGAGGCTGGTGACCGCGGCCAGGCCGCCGGTAGAAACCGGCGCCGAGGCGTACCCCATCGCAAACCGCAGATCGCCCCAGTAAGTTTCCGCTCCGATATCGCCCGGATCAATCAGACGAAGGTTGTTCGCCAAGGCGGAATTGTAGGAGGTGAGATTCAGATAATCCGGACCTGAAGTGGGATCCCAGGTGCCATGCACATCGAGGAAGTATTCGGCGCTTCCAGCATCAGCGCGCTGGGCGTTCTCGACGATGGCAATTTCCGGATTCCTGGTGGGACCGCCAAAGCCGACGGCCAGGCCGTTGGGGTCGGCCCAGAGCCGGTTGTGGTCCGCGGTAAGACCAGGAAGGTTACCCGGGTTGACGGGCGTCGAGCGCCAGTAGCCGCAGTAATTGCCTTCCGGATTGACGTCCGGATAGATGAAGAAGATCGCCTTCTGCCGCAGGGCGACCATGTTCGGATCGTTCGACAGCAGCGCCTGGACCATACCCTCCAGGGCATAATGCGCCCAGTGCTCAGCGCCGTGGTTGCCGCTCTGCATCACCACGCGGGTCTTGGGGCCGGTGGCGTTGGCGTCGTTGATCATGAAGCCGAAAACGGGCATGGACGGGACCACTCGGCCCATGTCATCGTAATACAGATTGCCGTTGGCGTCGTGCCCGTAGGTGCCAGGGGTGTTCCCGACAATGCAATTCGCATCGGCGCTGGCGGTGGGTTTCACGTAGGGATTGCTCTTGATGGAGGCCACGAACGCCGCGGTCCGCCAGCAGGGATAAGGAATGCCCAGGGCGACATACACGGTGTTCTGATTGAACGCGGAATTGTTGCTGAAGCTGTAAATGAGCGACCCGGAATTCAGCGAGCCGTTGTCGAAGAAGAACCAATTCTGCTGGTCATAGCTGTAGACATAGCGTGTCCAGCTCGCTGGGTAATAAACCCCGCCGCCGATATTGCTTGCCAACACGGTGAATTGGGGCGTGGTGGCATTTGCCCCGGTCATGGAGAACATCATCCACGCCCACTGGCTGGGGTCTTCAGGCCAGTTATACCGGCCGGCCAGGGTGATGGCGGGCCGGGAGGGGTTGCTCGTATTGATTATGCACAGGGGCACGTTCAAGCCGCCGCTGTCGAAGTCCTCATTCAGCACAATAGCCGCGCCGGCCATCGGCGGGGCGTTCGTAAGGGCAATCAGCAGCATCGACAAGCTCATGAGGGTCACGGATCGGAACATAACCTCCTCCTTCTTCGTTGCGTGCAGGCGGGCTTACTGCCTGAAGGTTGTAAACCACATTATACCACGGCTTTCGCCAGTTCGGGACTCTTTCTGTGACAGGTCAGGAAAACGCAACTCCATGTGTAACGGCTCTACGTTCAAGCGTACGCTCCCTCGCCTGCGAATCACGTGGCAGGCTCAGCGGCGCCACTATTCGTTCATGCGAGTCTTCCCATCAGACCCTGGGGCCTGAAATTCGCTACGGCATCGGCTTGTAGTTCTGCTGCCAGACCAGGAAATCCTGGCCATCGACCTTCCCGTCGCCGGTGGCGTCGCCATCGCTTACGGCCGCACCGCTGAGCATCGGGTAATGCTGCTGCCAGATGAGGAAATCCGCGCCGTTGACCAGGCCGTCGCCATTGAAATCGCCGGGCGCCAGGACGGTCACGGTCGTGGTGCTCGTGCTGGAAAACTGCGAATCATTTGCCGTCAACTGCAACATGTAGGTGCCGGCGGTGGAGAAGGTGGCCGTCGTGAGGGCCGCTGCCGGGTTGGTAAATGTAACCGTGCCGGGCCCGGAGAGCTTGCTCCAGGCGGCCGAGCAGGCGGCCGGCGGGCTAGGGTGGCCATCATCGCTGATCGAGCCGGCCAACGTCAGGGCGTTGGAGATCATCACCTTCAGGTTCGGCCCGGCGCTGGCGGCTGGGGCGGCATTGACCGTGGCGATTTGGAACCAGTTGAAGTTGAACTCGTTCGTGTCGAAGTACACCCGGAGGATGTGAATGCCGGCCGGAAGCACACAGTTGGGCGCGGTCGTCGTCACTCCGTTATCCCAATCCGCGGTGGCGGGCAGGTTGATGTGCCCTGTCACGTCGTTGCCATCGCACTCGATGTGCAGATACTTGCCGGTGTTGGTTCCAGCCGTGCGGACGCTGATGCTGTAGACCCCCAGGCAGGGCACGTTGACCGTGTATTTCAGCCACTCTCCGGCGACGATGTCCTTGGCGAGGTAACCGCCGCGGACATCCGTGGTGACGCGGATGTCGACATCGTCGGTGCGATACGCCCCGCCGGAGTTGCCCGGGGTGGTGTCATAGTAGGCGACGTTCTGCCCGCCCAGGTCGTAGTTCTCCGCCTCGATGCGGCAAGGCAGAAGCCAGGGGACCCCTGCAAAAGGTTGCTCGCCGAAGCCGGGCGGCTGGACGGTGATGGTGCACTGGGCGTAACCCTGGAGGATTGAATCACTGGCGGTCAGGCGCAGCACGTACGTGCCGGTCGTGGAAAACGTCGCCGTCGTGGCGGCGGCGGCCGCATTGGCGAAGCTGACCGTTCCGGGTCCGCTTTGCAGGGTCCAGGCCAACGTGACGGTGCCGGGAGGCGGCAGGCCGTCATCGCTGACCGTGCCGGCCAACGTGGCCGTCGTCGCCGGCAGAGAGACGTGCTGGTCGGCCCCAGCACTCACCACGGGAGGTCGATTGCCGATGAGCGTGACCTGGCAGTCGTCATAGCTGCTCAGGGCCGTGTCGCTGGCCGAGAGGCGGAACACGTAGATTCCCGGGCCGCCCGACAGGGTGACCAACGTGGACAAGGCCGAAGGATTGGCGATCGTGGCGGCGGGGCCGGAGACCTGGCTCCAGGTGTGCGTCACAACCGCGCCGGTGGGCAGGCCGTCGTCGGTCACGGTGCCGGTCAATGTCGCGGTGTTCGCCGGCGGCGTGACCGACTGGTCAAGCCCGGCATTCGCCTGCGGGGCCATGTTGCCCAGGGCGCCGGCAAGCACAACGAAGACATTGAACAGCGTGGGATTGTGGTTGGCATCCACGGTAGGAACATTGGCGCTGCCGGTCGCATCGGCATAGCCTTGAAACAAGGGCGTTCCATAGAAGTTCTTGGGATCCATCAGCCGGAAAGGTCCGCCGGAGGCGACCAGGCCGCCGAAGTTTACAGGGACACTCGTTGCGTTGTGCCAGTTGAAAATGACCAGATGGGCTCGCGCGGGGTCGTAGGCATTGGGCTTGAGGAAGATCGTCGGTTGGCTGGGAACGGGTGAACCCTGCGTGACCACCCCATTGGGCGTGGCAGGATAAGGATAAAGGTTGATCGTTCCGTTGATGACCGTGTTGTTGCTGGCCGTCAGGTTCTGAATCCGCCAGTAATTAATGCTCTCATTAACGACCCAATTGTCTCGCACTTCGTACCTGAGGTTGTAGGCGGAGAAGCTGTAACCGGCCCACATAGCGCACCCATTGAGGATATTGCCCAGCAGGTGGTTGTCATCGGAAGGACCGCCGCCGCCCACCAGGAACTGACCGCCATCGGTGGCGATGTTGTCTTCGACCCAGAAGTGGGAGGTATTGGCATCTCCGCTGCCATAGGCCTGTATCGTCTGCTGCCCGGCGGGGTAGCGAGTGGATAAATAGTTATCGCGGTAGAACTTGCCGTTGGGGTCGCCATTCTGTGTGTAGATGCAGTGACCGTGGCCGCGATCAGGGGCCTCCCAGCCGCAGCCGTAGATGAGGTTGCCGTAGGCCTCAAAGTTCGTGACTTCCTGCCAGCAGGAGATGCCTTCCGAGCCGGCATGAAGAACGCAGTTGATCACCCGGATGCCGGTGCCGCAAAAGAAATTGGCGCCGCCAAATGGCAAGGGAATGTCACCCGGCCAGGGGCCGGACTGCTGGGAAATGACATTGTTCAGCCACGGCGTCGAGGCCATTTCAATATCGCGGATGTCCAGCCATTCGCTGGGGGTGTACACGTTTCCCTGGCCGTAATTCTCGACTTCGCCAACGGCCAGGCCGCCGTCAATCTTGGCATGCGCGCCGGGAACAGGTCGCAGGGTGATGTGCGCACTGGGGGAGCCCAGCAGCTTGACCCACAGGTTCCCGTTGAGGCCGGCGCGATCGCCGATGTAGGTTCCATCCATCATCCAGACTGTATCGCCGGGCATAATGCTGCCATTCTTGCTGCCATTGAGCGCCGAGGAGATATCCCACGGCGACGCCTGTGTGCCGGCATTGCCGGGCAGGCCCGAAGGTGAGATGTACCAGTCTTTGGCCACTGCGGGGCAGACCAGAAGGGAGATGCACAATACGCCGGCCGACAGCAGGATTGCAGATTTCATGTCGCATCCTTTTCGAGGTACGCCGGCGTTTCACACATCACTTCGAGGGCTGCCGCAAAGGTCGCACCTTTGGCACGGCTGTCTTTGGCAGGGTGGACGGTGGGATCCTTCCTCTTGCGCTGGGCAAAGCGGCAGGAATGCTTCAACCTCCATCGTGCCTTCGGACGCATCCTCGGCGGACAACTGATAACCCGTGCGCCTACGACAGACAGATCGGCTCGTGAAGAGGTCCAGTCATTTGGGGCCGAGCCATCACGCGCGTGCAAAAAAGCTTTCGCCATCGCCGCCGGCTGGCCGCTGCCAGCGCCGGCGGGGTGGGAAGGAACTCACAACGGGTCCAGACGGAAGCCTCCAGGAATCAAAAAACCCCAGGGCGGCGGATCCGGGTGGATCCGCCGCCCTGGCGGGAAGAAACTCGCTTAGCCGTGGTAATGCGACTGCCAGATCAGGAAGTCCACACCATCGACCTTGCCGTCACCGTTGGCGTCGCCGTGATCGCAGGTGCCGCCGCTGGTGGTGGGGTAATGGCTCTGCCAGTTCAGGAAGTCCACGCCGTCGACTCTGCCGTCGCCGTTGAAGTCGCCCGGCGCCAGGATGATCACCGTCACGTTGCTCGTGCCGGTCAGCACGGAGTCGTTGGCGGTCAGTTGCAGCACGTAGGTTCCCGCGCTGGTGAATGTGGCCGTGGTGCTGGCCGCGGCCGGGTTGGCGAACGTCACAGCCGCGGGGGGGCCGGACAACTTGCTCCAGGCGGCTGTGCAGGTGGCCGGCGGGTTGGGCTGGCCATCATCGCTGATCGTGCCGGCCAGCGCCACCGAATTGATGAGGGGGGTGGTGCACAGCATGATCTTCTTGTTGGGCCCCGCATTGGCCGTGGGGGCCAAGTTCTGGACCTGCATGAGTGCCAGAACGTTGTTGGCGTCCAGGGCGTGGCTAATCACGATCACCTCGTCCATCTGGCCGCCGTAGTTTCGGACGTTATTGGTGTCGCAACGGCAGCCGATATAGAGCTTCGAGGTGTTGGGCACGACGGAATGCCCGACGTCCTTCATGTCGGTGATCAAGGCGTTGCCGTCGATGTACACCGTCCTGCCCGTAGTGGCCGAGAAGGTCAGGGCATAATGGTGCCAGTTGCCATCGGCAAAATGGTAGGTGGCATAAGTGCCCGTACCGGCAGTGTACGTATCATACACGTCCAGGGTGTCACCGGGAGTCGGCGCCTGCCAAGGCGGATCGTTGCTCAGATGGGTTCCGGCCGAGTCCGACGCCAAGGTGCGAATTCCAATGCCGGATGGCGTCTCGCTGGCGCATGTCAGCCACACGTTAATGCTGTTGGCGGTGGACAGGCCGCCCCAACTGAACATGTAGTGGTAGCTGCTGTGGTTGGCGTCGATACTGTTGCCGGGGTTGAACCAGAACGCGATGGTGAAGTCCGTGTTCGTGCCGGTGGCGGGGTTGGTGAGGGGGAACGAAGGCACGCCCACGTAATCCACGTGGGTGCCGTTGGAGTCGAACTGCATGGCGCCGCCAAAGCCGGTCGGCCCGGTGGTGGTCCAGGTCGGCAGCGGCGCCGCCCCGACGGCGGTCCGCGTGCCGTTGTTTCCGCTGCCGGAGGAGTCAAAGGCGGTAAGGCCGGTGCCTTCGCTGAAACTCAGCTGCATGAGCCGTTTGGCGTTGAGGTCGACGACCGTGATCGACTGGTCGCCATAGCCGGTCAGGGCCGAATCGCTGGCGGTCAAGCGGAAGGTGTACGTGCCGGCATTCGGGCAGGTCACGGTCGTACTCAGGGCCGACGCATTGGTGATGGTGGCGGCCGCCGGACCGGAGACCTGGGTCCAGGCGGTGGTCACGGCATGGCCGGCCGGCAGCCCATCGTCGCTGGTGGTGCCGGAGATCGTCGCCGAGTTGACGGGCAGGGTGACCGTCTGGTTGGCGGCGACGGTAACCACCGGCGCGTTGTTCACCGCACGAATCACGAAGCTGCCAAAGGCCGGGCACGTGGACAGCGGCGGATTCACCAATGCCAGGGGCATGGCCGGGAACTCGGTGGTCATCGGAATGGAAATGGGCGCGCCGGTGTACGTGCCGCTGGTCACCGCAGCGCCGAAGTAATTCTGCGCATCGCGAACCTCATAGCTCCAGCCGCTGACCAGGCCGGCGGAGGAAACGTTTACCGAAACACTCGAGCTCTGGTCATAGTTGTAGATGGCGATGTTCGCACGGCCCGCTTCATACTTGTCGGGCTCGACGACAATCTTCTTGCCGGAAGTGGGGACCGCGGGGTTCGTGTTTCCCGTGCCGTAATCGTTGATTGCAAAGTTGCTGATGCCGCCCAGGATGGTGTTGTTGGTCATCGCCAAACTTATGTTGAAGAAGCCCAGGGTAAAGGGCGAGGGGGCGCTGATGAAGTAGCCGTTGCTGATCGTTGCATTAACGGTGTCGTCCATGGTCACCAGGCCGCCCGTGGCGGCGCCGGCCGGAATGTACGTGCAAAGGTTCGTGAGCGTCTGCCCGCTGGCATGGTTGCCGTCGCTGGGATTGATGGCGATCTCGGTATTCATTCCGGGGCCGGATATCTCGCCGTTGTTGAAGAAGATGTCGCCGTCGTACGTCACATACTCGCCCGGGCCGGCGGTCATGTGTGTGCCGGCGCCCATGTTGCGGAAGACGAAGTTGTTCACGTAACTCTGGCCATGCCCGGCCCCGAGGGGAGCCAGGCTCCGGACGTTGAGCCCATCGCTCAGGCCGAAATTGGGGTCGGACCCGTTGAAGTAGACCAGGTTGCCGTAGGCCTCAAAGTCCGACACTGACGTCTCGCTGCTGATTCCGTGTCCCTTGCAGTCATGCACGACGCAGTCCACGATCTTTATGCCAGGGTCGCTGCCGGTGGATGCGCCGACCGCAAAGCCGCCGGCGACGGCGCCGCCGTTGGCATCATCGTTGACCAGCTCCAGGCCCTGGAAGGTGAGGTACTGGGGCGGGAAGACGGAACCATAAAGATAGATCGTTCCGTGGATGGTGGCCTGGCCGTTCTGGTAGTTGCGGATAATCGTCTGTGCCGAGGGGTTGCCCTCCCGCTGCACAAGGAGACCGCCGTTGGCGGGGTGGTAATCGCCGGCCAGCAGCCAGATGGTGTCGCCCGCGGTGACGGGGTTCGTCTCAGCGGTTAACGCATAATCCAGCGACCAGGGGGATGCCAGGGTGCCCGCGTTGGCGGCCGTGCCCGTCGGCGATACGTACCACTGCGCCGCCGGGGCCGGTGAACTGACCAACAAGCAGGTGATGGCTGCAATTGCACAGACCAGGGAAAGTACGTGGGATCCTCGACCGCTCATTTGAAGCCTCCTGAAATTTGTCCTAACTTCTCTCCATTGCGACGCGACTCGGTGCAGAGTCTTGATGGACTCTGCGAGGCCAATATGACGCGTGCCTGCGCCTCTGCCCGAGTGATTAGATTATAAGGCTTTTGGAAATTCTGTCCAGAGTGGAAATCTTGAAGATTTGCCAATCCGGCCAGGTTCCGCCAAGCGCCCACATAGACCGTCATTCCTCATTTCAAAACCTCAGTTGGCCGCCTGGGGGCTGCTGCCGACGGCAGCTCACAAGATGCGTATAAATATATAGTTATGAATCTCACGTGTTGGACTTTGAAGCCGAGGCTGCCGTTGTGCGGCCAGGCAGCCCATATCGTACGTTTCCCATAGTCGGTCGTACGCTCCTGCGATGCGCCCCAGGAGGCGCGCGGAAGCTAAAACGAGGAGTTCGACGATGAGGCGTGCCTGTTCTGCATCCTGCGGCCCTGTCTTCAGCGGTCTGGAGCCCCGGCTGCTGCTTAGCTCTGCTCCCATCGTGTCGCGGCCCTGGCTGGGGACCTCGCGCTGGCAGATGGGCGATGATTACGGCAACACCTTCGCCACCGCCACGCCCGTAAGCATCACCGTCGCCGGCAGCCTGTCGCTGGTGGGCCAGATCAGCTCCCGCACGGATGTGGACATCATGTCCTTCGTCGCTCCTGTCACCGGCACGATGCATGTGGACCTCACCCTCATCGGCATCCGCAACTGGCTCGATGGCACCCTGGCCGCCTACAACGCCGGCCAGGCACGACTTGCGCTCAATAACAGTCCTATCTCCGGCAATGCGGCCGTCAGCTTCACCGTGGCGGCCGGCAAAAAGTACTACCTGGACATCAGCGGCGCCAACGGCACCACCGGCACGTATGCCGTGACCGCCGCCACGGCCGTCCCGACGCCAACACCGACACCCACGCCGACACCCACACCGACGCCGACACCCACGCCGACACCGACGCCGACACCCACGCCGACTCCGACTCCCACGCCGGCTCCCACGCCCAGTTTCCCGCCGGGGCCGTCGGCCTACTCGCCCGGCGCGACCGTAACCGAACAGATTCTCACCACCACGTCCGGGCCGGTGCTGGTGGTCCTGGGCACTGATGCGGCCGATGCCATTACGATCACCCAGAGCGGCTCTTCGACCATCGTTACCACGGCCGCCGGCGCGCAGACCTTCGCTCAGATCTTCGCCGGCCTGGCCGTGTACAGCTTCGGCGGCAACGATACGGTCCGCATCACGAACGCCATCACGGCCCCATCCATCATCTACCTGGGCGGCGGCACGGACCAGTGCTTCGTGGCCGCACAGGGAACCTCCACGCTGTATGGCGGCGCGGGCACGGACCTGCTGGTCACCGTCGGCGGCGGCGCCGACACGATTTATGGCGGCACCGGCATCGACAGCTACTGGGTCGACTCGGGCGACACCCTGGCCAACGTCAAGGCTTCCGAGGCCACCTGGAACGTGCACCGGATCACCTCCTTCTATCAGCCCGTGCCCGGCGACCCCAGCCAGGCCGTGCCGCTGGATATCGACGGCCAGAGCCTGCCCGAGCCGGCGGCCATGGGCACGTACGCCAGCTTCGCCGGTCAGCCGGTCTTCGCCGATACGCCCACGTATAGCGACATCGCCCAGGGCGGCGCGGGCGACTGCTATTTCCTCTCCACGCTGGCCTCGCTGGCCCAGGCCGATCCGAACCTCATCCGCCAGATGATCGCCCCCCTGGGCGATGGCACGGCGGCCGTGCGCTTCTTCGCCAACGGCCGCACCACGTACGTGCGGGTCGATGCCCAACTGCCCACCTACTCCGGCGGCGGCCTGCGATACGCCCAGCTCACACCCGCCGGCGAAACCTGGGTGGCGCTCACCGAGAAGGCCTACGCCGAGTTCCGCACCGGCGGCAATTCCTACAGCTCGCTCGATTGCGGCTGGATGGATGAGGCCTACACGGCGGTGGCCAACCTGCCGGCCAACACGTACACGACGGCCTCCTTCACGGGTACAACGCTGGGCCAGTACCTGCTCAACCAGTTGACCGCCGGCCACTCCATCACGGCCGGCAGCACGGGCTCGCCGGCTCACCCGATCGTGGGCAACCACGCGTACGTCGTGCAATCCGTCCAGTATGTCAACAACGCCTGGATGGTGACCGTCTACAACCCCTGGGGCATCGACGGCATGAGCTACGACAGCACGCCCAACGATGGACTGCTGACCATCTCGCTGAGCCTCTTTGTCCAGGATTTCTCCGATATCGTTGTCTGTGCGGCGTAAGTGGTGGCACGGGCGCCTCGACCGTGAGTCGCACGGCCGTCTTGGCCGTGTTTCCGGCAGTTTCTTCCTGCTCCAGTCAACTTTTTTTCAAGAATTCATTATTTGCAGAAGGCAATAGTAATATGCGCATATGCGCATATTTGTAATATTCTGCCGCAAGTGACTGTTCCAGCGTTGGTAACAAATATGCGCGGCCGCGCATATTTGCGCATAATCGAAATATCTGGAATCTTGCCCAGATTTCCTAGAAGCCGCAGATGATTGTGTATCTTTCACTGTGCGCACACTTTCCTCGCAGTTCGGGCGGTTCGGGTCCAAATCACAAACCTCCACGCGGCCGCCTTATACGGCCTTTCATCGCGTTACCCACCCGGCCGGCAAAGCCAGGCGCTTGCCCAACCGAATCACAGCCGGATGCGGATTGTCGTGCCCGATTATACCGTGGAAAGCCAAAACCTCAAGGAGATTTCCGAATTTGTCATGCCTTGCCCGCAACAGGTTCCGGTAGTATCCTGCCAGCCGGCAGCATCAGATGCAGGCGGGCAATTAGAACCGGGGAGAACGCTATGCGGGACACTGGGTCTCATAAGCAGCCTGGGCAGCAGGCGAGGTGGAACGTCTTGACGGATGGCTGGCTGGAGGTAATGAACCTCAAGGCTGAAGTCGAGATCTGCTCAGCATTGGATGCCCTGAAACGTGCAAGCTCAATTCGCTGCCTAGCTCTTTCCAGCCCACTAGACCTGTTTGCATCCCATCGGTTCCTTCTTTCTCTACTTTACTGGAAGGCGGATGCAGCGGGAGGGGTAGAGCAAATGCGCGAGTCGTTACTCCGGGGCCGCATGCCGCGATCCGTGCTCGATGCCATCGCGGCAGAGGCGACGAGCTTCTCTTTGTTTGACGGCAAGGCCCCATTCCTCCAGGATCCGTCGGCCCGAGGTGGCCGGGACATGTCGGCCGGTTCTCTTTCCGCCGAGTTCGCCTGTGGCACGAACATAGCCCACTTTCACCACGGCGACGACAAGCGCATGCGACTGTGCCTACGATGCGCGACTATCGGCATGCTCCGCTTGGTTCCCTGGAGTCAATCGGGCGGGGCGGGTAAGTCGCCTTCCATACACAACGCTCCGCCCATCATGGCACTCGCAGCGGGTCCGAACTTGGCGATAACACTTGGCCTGAATCTCGTTCCCCTCCCCGGCGATGCCGGCGCGGCGAAGTGGACGGGGCATTTCAAGCCCAGGAAGAGGGATGCGGCGATTCCGTACCTCGAGGCGCTCACCTGGAACCCCAGGCGCGTACACCTTCGCTCGCCCGAAACAGCCGACGTCTGTTGGCGATGCGGCCAGACGCAAGTCGTTGCTGTCGGTCCAATCGATTATGCGAAGAACGAATGGACCACGGCACGAAAGGGCAATGGCAACAAGACAATACCCTTCGTCTGGGAGGATCCTTCGGCCTTCTATCGGCCAGATGCGACTTACACGACAGTCAAGAGTGGCGAAGACAAGAGGGGCAAAGAGCCACAGGCCGTCAATGGCGGCGACCTGCATTTCCTGCTGAAGCGAGAGGATGCTCCCAGATCCGCCGTTTCGGAGGCGAACCCCGGGCATCAGGGTTGGCATCTCATCATCCCCTGCACGAATCCCGCGAACAACAAGACCTTTGACCACCGCCAACTGGACTTGACCGTTCTTTCGCCGGATGCGGTTCGCGCCATATTGCCGGCCGACCTGCCTGAAGAGCCTGTTGGACTCGATGGCTGGTCTGCGCCCCGACGGGCGAGCAGCGACGGGGGCGCCGCGCGGTTTGTGCGGGCGGCCGCGCATCTCCTGACGGATGCGGACTGGGGGGTTCTGTCGGCTGCCGCCTACAAGAAGATGCACGAATGCCCCGCCGCCTTCGATCTGTTCACCGGCCTATTCTGGTCGCTTCGAAGGAAGAAGGTACAGGGGCTTCCGTCCAGGAAGGCTGCATGGCTTGTTCTCAAATTGATGGCGGTCGTCCCGTCCCGCGCCCGAATGTTCAGGGCCAACGCGGGTTTCTGTCCGCTCGAGGCCCTGCCCAAGCGACAGCTCCGCGAGCGGCGCACCGATGGGCCGCGCGCCTCTCCGTATCCTGCGTCATTCCCGCGAGGTCATCGGCTTGAAGCGGAGATTGGTCGGTTGCTCGACGGGAACGTGCGGCTGCGAAAACCAGAACCTATTGACTGGGCAGGCCTCTGTTACGGCCTTAACCAACTCATTGACTGAAATCGCGCAATAGAAGGAGATTCCCATGTTCATCCAGATTCACATGCTTCAGAGCATGCCGCCCGGCAACCTGAACCGCGACGAAACGGGCCAGCCCAAGAAATGCATCTTCGGCGGGGTGACGCGCGGGCGCATCAGCAGCCAATGCCTCAAGCGGAACATCCGACGATCCGCGCAATTCAAGGAGGCGTTCGGAGCCGCCCTGGCAGACAGAACGACGTACCTGCCGCGGATGGTGGCCGATGCACTCAAGGCCGGGAATCCAGGCGTTCCTAAAGACGAGTTGGATGGCATTATGCTTGCCCTTGCTGGGAAGTTCAAGAAGGACAAGCGTGCGAGCGAATCAGACGATGCCCAGGACGAACGCGATGCGCAGGAATCCGCGGACAATGCGACGGAAGTGAATGGCAAGGCAGGCCAGACGGGGCAACTAGTCTTCTTCCCCCAGCCATTCGCACACAAGATCGCCGAGTTGCTTGCCGCTCTGCGGAAGCGCAATGACCAAGCCTACAGCCTGTTCATTGGCCGCGCGTTGAAGCAAAGACCTACGAAGGAGAAGGCAAAGCAGCTCAAGGATGAAATCGAGCGGTTTGTCCAGGATGTCTCGAATGCCAGCAAGTCTCTTACTGTTGACATCGGGTTGTTCGGGAGAATGACGACCAGCGATCTAGTTGTCAACGTCGAAGCGGCCTGTCAGGTTGCCCACGCGATCAGCACGCACGAGACGCTGGTCGAGAGCGACTACTTCACGGCCATGGATGACCGCAAACACGTATACGCCAACAGTCAGACGGATAGGGCCGGCGCCGCGTTTCTGGGATCCGGCGAGACCGAAACCTTTTATAGCGCGGCGGTTTACTACAAGTATCTCAACCTCGATCTGGATTCGATGAGAAAACATCTTCCATCCCTGAGCGACAGGGACGCGGCGCAAGTGGCCGAAGTACTCGTCGAAGCCGCGGCGCTGGCCAACCCCACAGGGAAGCAGAATAGCTTTGCCAGCCATTCGGTTCCTGGACTGATCCTGGTCGAGGTTTCCAAGGCAAAACGGCCGATCAGTTACGCCAATGCGTTTCTTCAAGCTTTGGAGGGCGGCATGGGGCACAACCTCATGACGGAGTCCGCCACCGCCTTTGGGGACTACCTCGATTGCGTCGCGGCGGCCTTCGCGCCCCCAGGTATGCGGCGCGTGCTTCTGGCCATCGGCCCCGCTTCGGTCGAGCTTAAGAGCAATCACGAGCGGGTTCACACCCTCGACGAATTGGTCAAACACGTCGGCCGGCTCCTGCTCAAGCCGGAGAAAGCGGGAGCGACCGCATGAGCAGCGCCGACAACACCCTGTTGCTGCGCCTGGCCGGTCCAATGCAAGCGTGGGGAACCTCGTCTCGTTTTCAATTGCGCCGCACCGACCTTTACCCGAGCAAATCTGGCGTGCTGGGGCTCCTCCTCTGTGCGATGGGCAAGCCGCGTGAAGATTCGGCCCAGGCCCTGGCGCCGCTGATGCGATTGCGCATGGGCGTGCGCGTCGATCGCGGCGGAACCTCCGGCTGGGACTACCACACGGCAGGAGCAAGGATCGGGATCCGAAAAGCCGAGGGCGGGATCAAGAAGACCGCCTCGACCGGCGAGTATGAGACCCTGATTTCCAAGCGGGAATACCTGTACGATGCTTCCTTTCTCGTCGCTTTGCTTGGGGCGGCCGACACGATCAGCGATTGCGCCAGCAAGATGGAAGACCCGGTCTGGCCCATTTACCTGGGGCGCAAGTGCTGCATTCCAGCCGAGCCGGTGTTCGTCGCCACGGGGCTGTTTGAAACGCTGACGGAAGCTTTATCCTCTGTCTCGTGGTGCCCCAGGATCAGCGCCATCGACTGGCGGGACCGCCGGGCGACACGAATCCTGGATACCTTCATCGAGCACTCGCCCGGTTCGCCCCCGCCCGCCGGCGCGAGGCTCGTCTTCGACGAGCCCCGAGCCTTCGGTTACAACAGTCAGGGGCCGCGGTGGGTCATCGCCGGACAGGTGACCGTGCCTGTGGGCGACCCGATTCAGGCCTTGCCTTACCGGCCGGATCGCCACGACCCCTACGGCTGCGGGTGGGATGCCCTTAGGCGCTTGCGCCTGGAGCACGACAATGACCTTTGCGTCTTCTGCAAGTCGCCTGCGGTCGATGTACACCACGTGGATTACGGCGATGCCCGTGTTGAGACTCTTCGGTCCATGTGCAAATTGTGTCACGATGCCTGCACGATGCTTGAATATGGCGACGACATGCACCAACTGCGCGTCGATCCGTCGGACCCGAACCAACGGATGGCAATCCTCCGGCAGATCGAGCATCTCTTGGCTGGGCGGCGTCTTGGGCGTCGGCGCGAACTATTGGAAGCCGGCCGAAGCGATGGCGCCAACTTCTTGGATGAAATGCCCACTTCATGGGCGCGCGAGGGCCGCTGAATGTTCCTTTCACTTCTGCAGGTCAATGTTAGCGGCGACCCCGACCGCCACCCCCCCGGGCGGCAATGGCTTGGGGATATCTACCGCGTTCATCAGCGATTGTGGATGGCGTTTCCGGATGAGGCGCGCCGGGCGGAAGACCCCTTTTTCCTGGCCACATGGAAAGGCCCGGCTATTGCCGAACCCAAGCCCACGCGCCAAGGAGCCGGCTTCTTATTCCGAATCGAACGCCATGGAACCCCAACCATTCTGGTGCAATCTGTGCAGCGTCCCGAGTGGGAGTATGCTTTTCAGAATGCTCCATATCTTCTCGCCGCCAAACCGAGCATGCGCGAATTTGAACCCGCTCCGCGCCGGGATCAGACGTATCGCTTTCGGTTGCTGGCAAACGTCGTCAGACGCAGGAGCATCCTCGACCCCAGCGGAAAGATGAGAAAGAAGCCCCACTTGCCTCGGAAGAAACGCGCGGAGATGCTTGTTCGACCAGGGCCTGTTCCAGACACACTGCCCCCTGATCCGGCGGAGCGAGATCGGCTTCTCCGTGCCCGATGGGACCCCTGGCGCGAGTGGCTGAAAAGCATGGGCGCTTCACGCGGATTTCGCCCCCTTGAGGACGAACCGGTGCCTCTGTTCATGGAAGCTCTCCGAACCGCCGTCCGGAAGCCTGACAACCAGGACCCGACAAAGATATCCGTGAAGTGCTTCAACGCGGGGCTGTTCGATGGTGTTCTGGTCTGCACCGACCCGGATCGACTTCGTGACGCGGTGATTGAAGGTCTCGGCAACGCCAAGGCCTTTGGCTTTGGCCTGCTGTCTCTCTTACCGCTTCAGTGATTTCGCCTCGGCACTTGGCCGATGGTATTACTTGACAAGTGCATAGCGACCAACGCCAAGGGGTGTGCCATGAAAAACCTCCACGAGTTGCCAAAGTTCTCCGACAAGCTGTCGTATCTGTACGTCGAGCATGCCGTCATCGAGCAGGCCGAAAAAGCCATCGCCGTCCATGATGTCGAGGGCACGACGCCTGTCCCGGCAGCCAGCCTGGCCGTGCTGGTCTTGGGTCCGGGCACGTCGATCACGCATGCCGCCGTGCGTGCCCTGGGCGAGAACAACTGCCAGATCATCTGGTCCGGCGAGCAGGGAGTTCGTTTTTACGCCCATGGGCTTGGGGGTGCGCGCCACAGCCGCAACATCATCCGCCAGGCTCGCCTGGTCAGCGACGACATCCGCCGCCTTCAGGTTGTCGTCCGCATGTACACCATGCGATTCGCCGAGTCTGTGGATGGGAATATGACCCTCCAACAACTGCGTGGCAGGGAGGGCGTTCGGGTTCGCCAGGCGTATGCCGACGCTTCCCGAAGCTCGGGAGTGCCCTGGGAAGGCCGCAACTACCAACGCAAGGACTGGGGCGCCGCCGATCCGGTCAACCGAGCCCTCTCGGCGGCCAACGCCTGCCTTTATGGGATCGTTCATGCTGCCATACTCTCCGGCGGATACTCGCCCGCCCTGGGCTTCATCCATACCGGCAAGCAGCTTTCCTTCGTGTACGACATTGCTGACCTGTACAAGGCGCAGTTTGTGATCCCGGCGGCGTTCGAGGCCGCCAAGAATCCCGCAGATGTGGAACGCCGGGTCCGTCTGGGCTGCCGCGACGCCTTTGCCGCCCAGCGCCTGATCGAACGCATCCTGCCGGATATCCGCAAGGTTTTGGACATCCCAGAAGTGCAGGCGGCGCAGGAAGACGAATTTGCCGACGACGAGGCCCGCCCCAGCGAACTTTGGCAGCCAGGTGGCATTTCCGCCGACACGCCAATCAGCCAGATTCTTGAACTCAAGCCGCCTTTGCCTGACGAAGGAACCGATCATGGTGATTCTGATTCTGGAACGGGTCACGACCTCTCTCCGGGGTGAGTTGACGCGCTGGCTTATCCAGCCCAAGACGGGCGTCTTTGTGGGTCATCTATCCGCCCGCGTCCGTGACCTGCTCTGGGACAGGGTGGTGGACGGCCTACGCGATGGTGCCGCTCTTATGATCCAGTCAAATAATACGGAACAGGGCTTTTCGGTCGTATCGGCTGGAGATACGTCTAGAATCATGGCGGATTTCGAGGGACTTACGCTGCCCAAGACGCCGAAAACCCATTAGAATGAAGTGTCTTCCCCACGCACGTGGGGGTGAACCGTGCTCCGGCTTTGTCTATGCGCGCGATAAGCGGTCTTCCCCACGCACGTGGGGGTGAACCGATGAGCCACGATTTCCGGCAAGCCACAGCCAAGAACAAAGAAAGAAAGGAAAGAAAGAGCAAAAGAAAGGAAAGAAAGAAATTTAGGCCGGACCAAATGAATAACTGTGGTATCAAGGATCGATTGTCAATACAGAATCCTCCAGCCTCCAGCCTTTAGCGAAGCCTGTCGTGAAACGCCCGCGGCGAAAGGATCGGGACCCCGCCGAACTCTTTGAGTACAAGCAGGGCATCACCGCCGGTCAGTCTGCGGAATCCTTTGAGAATAGCCCCGGGCTTGCGCCCTTGTCGCTCCCCACGTTTTTCCTGAACGTATTTGTTAGTCCCGTAGGGACTCTCCGAGAATAGCCCAGCGATTTATCGCTGGGATTGGAGGTCGAAATTCCGGTGGAGTTCTGTCGGGACGACAGAAAGGCTCGGTCGATGCCAACGAGGCCTGCCGGCCCTACGGGACTGGGGGGCCAATGGCAATCGCTTACCCAGCAATGAATTGCTGGGCTACTATCGATGCGTCCCTACGGGACGAAAGAAGCCGTCACTCTCGAAGAAGCTCCAAATCGCCGACCGATCAAGATTTTTTTCTTTACAAGCGGGAAAAGTGTGATAGACTACTATCCTTGGGACTTATTTCGTGTCCTTGAGTGAGAAAGCGACGGCGGATTCTTCAGGTGCATAGCTATGAAATGGCTTTGCAGTGTGCGGGCGGACTGAGTATTTGACAATCGAATAGGGTGGATCACGGCCGGCCCGGGCTGTGTACAAGACATAAGGTAATCGTAAATAACAACTTATGTTTGAATTCCTTCCTGGCGCCCAGGCTGGTGAACTGGTGAAATTCACCAGTTGATCCTTTCAACTGAGGAAATTCCTCAGTTGCGGGCCGGCGGGATACTGGAGAAATTCACCAGTTGATCCTGGCGGGCTCTGGGGTCAACTGAGGAAATTCCTCAGTTGCGGCCCGGCGGGGTACTGGTGAAATTCACCAGTTGATCCTGGCGGGCTCTGGGGTCAACTGAGGAAATTCCTCAGTTGGAGGCCCCGGCGCGATCTAGAGCGGCCGACTGGAGAAATTCTCCAGTTGATCCTGGCGGGCTCTGGGGTCAACTGAGGAAATTCCTCAGTTGGAGGCCACGGCGCGATCTAGAGCGGCCGGGTGGAGAAATGCTCCAGTTGCCGTGTCGAGGCGCCAGGGCAAGAGGGTCAACTGGTGAAATTCACCAGTTGGGCAGGTTTGCGCCCGCCTCCCTGCTTCGCTAACGCTACGCAGGGCACGCCCTCTTCGCTGAAGCTTCGCAGGGCACGCCAGCCTCCCTGCTTCGCTGAAGCTACGCAGGGCCGGCGGGCTTAACTCCTCTTGAGCACTTCCTGCCCCTCGGGCAGGTCGAGGAACTTGCCGACGATGCGTTCGTAGAGTTCGGGCGAGCGGAAGAAGAGCTGCTTGGCGGAGTCGGTGGCGCTCTTGATGTAGTACTCGTAGTGGCGGCGCCAGTTGGCGCGGTCGTTCTCTTCGGTGTAGATGCCGGCCTTCTGGCGGATGTCGCGGTCGCGCTTGCGCATGTTCCAGCGGTACTCGGCGTAGGCGGCGACCAGCGTGTCGGACATCATGATGTCCACGCCGGCGGAGGCTTTGGAGGTGTCGAAACGATAATCGGCCACGACATCGCGCAGGGCCTCAGCGCGCAGGCCCGGCCGGCTGAAGGCGGCGGGAAGCACGAACAGGCCGTTATCGGTGTCGGTCCGCGGGCAGATGGAAATGGCCATGATGCCCATGCCCGGCGCGATGGCCACGATGGGCGCCTGCCGCAGCAGCACGCGGTAGGCTTTCTTGGTGCCCTGCACCATCGGCTCGCAGAAGACCAGCGGGTCGAGCTTTTCCAGCTCGGCCAGGGCCGCCGCGATGGAGGGGCGGTCGTTGACGGCCTCGGGGCCGCGGGCGAACTGCTCGGTGAGGCCCAGCGGCCAGAAAGGCTCGGCGAGTTTGTTGGCCAGGCGGGCGTACTGCCGCATGCAGACGGCTTCGTGCTGGGCGAGCGTGGCGGGCGTGATGGATACGCCGCTGTCGGTGAGGCCCTTGCGGGCCAGCTCGAGCTTTTCATCCAGCCGCGGCAGCAGTTGGCTGGTCATGATGTCCGAGAGCCGCTCCTTGCGGGTGGCCTCGACCTTGTGCTGCTGGATCTGGTCCTTCAGGCTGGCGCGCTTCTCGGCGGCCTTGGGGTCGCGGGCGTTGACCATGGCCAGGCGCTTGGCGGCTTCATCGCCGGCTCGCCGCTCGGCGGCTAAACCTTGCCCAAGGGCGGCGAGCATGTCCTGGTGGATGGATTTTTGGATGCGGTGGGCGATGATCCGCCGCCAGGCGCGGTCGGCCTTCCAGGGCGGCGTGTTGGCGGCGTTGAGTTCGAGGTCCTCGTTGGGCGAGGGGGGAATCAGCCCGCGGGCGGCCAGCTCGATGATCTCGTCGGCGTACAGGATGTGCACGGCGTCGTTGCGGTAGACCGGTTCGACTGGCGGGGCAGTGCACTCGACGAGCTGGCGCTTGGCCAGGGCCGGATCGACGAAGCGCGCGGAGCAGGCTAAGAGGCCCCAGCGCAGGAAGGCCCGCAGGTAGGGCGCGTGCGCGGGATCGACGCCCTCGACCAGCCGCACGGCGGCGAGTTGGTACACCTTCCAGAACTCGTCGACCATGTCGCGCTGGATGGCGCGCTCTTCGCGGCCGATGGCGGTCAGCAGCGATTGCAGGTCGTGCTCCTCGGCGGTGAGTTCCGTGATGGCGGCCTGGGCCTGCAGGGTGCGGGCCACGCCGGACATGATGGAGCGGGCCTCATCCTGGGCGGACTGGCGCTGCAGGCGCAGGTCGGAGAGCCGCTCATCCTTGCGATGGCGCAGCTCCTGGAGCGCGGCGGCATAAGCCGCCCAGCCGAAAAGTTCTTCCGCGGGCAACTCGTAGCGGACCAGGATGCGATACAGCGGCTCATCGATGCACAGGCCGGCGCAGGCGCGCAGCGTGGACCGGGTCAGCCGCGCGCGCCCAAGCAGGTGCTCCTTTTGCGCGCAGGAAAACTCCAGGGCCTGGACTAGCGCGGGCGATGGCGCCGGCGGCGCGGATTCATCCAGTGCGGGCGAGGCGGCAGGCTCGGCGCTGTCGGGACCGTCGATGATCGCTTCGGAATCCGGGGTGTCAAACTCATCCTCGGCGGCGAGGGTCGCCGCGGCCGGCGGTGCGGCGGCGGGCTGGGCAGTGAGCTGCTGGCGAACCTTCGCCAGGGCTTTTTCGAGCGTTTCGGCCGCGGGGATGCGCTGAACCTCGCGAAGCTGGCGGGCGAGCTCCTGCTCGACGGCCTCCTGGCGGCCCTCGGGCGAGCGGGCCAGTTCATCGCGCTGAGCCTCGAGATGGACCAGGGCGATGCACGGCGCCAGCCGCACATCGATTGCCGCCAGCACCTCGCCGGGCAGCGGCAGGGCGACCAGGGCGTCGACCTCGGCGGCGATGGCCGACTCGATGCTCTGGCCCTCATCCAGTTCCCGCGGGGCCGGCGGCGCCTCGGGCGGCGGGGGCAAGGGCTCCTCCGGGGCCGGCGGCGGGGGGGCATCGGCTGCCGCGGCGGATTCGGCCGCATCGGCGGCGGCGGAAAGCTCATCGGCCAGCTTGATGCGGTGGGGGTGATCCAGGTGCACCTGGAAAACGTGCCGGCCGACCTGGACGAGGTCCTGGTCGTTGAGCGCGGCGGCTTCATCGGCTGGAAAACCGTTGATGAAGGTGGCGGTGGGATCGGCCACATCGCAAAGAAGGAGCTGGCCGCTGGAATCGAGAGAAAGCCTGGCGGCGCCGGCCAGGTCGAGCAGGACCGGCGAGGATGCCTTTGGCAGGGCCTTCGCCTGCTCCTGGCTGTTGCCTGCCGGCTCGGCCGCGGACTCGTTGACGGCCGAGGTGGCGGCGTTAGTCGCGCCGGTAGCGGTAGTCGCCGTGGCGGCGTCGAGCTCCATCATCTGCCGGCAGCGGATGGCCAGTGACTCGGCCAGCTTCATCGCGATGGTCGGGCGCGTGCGCAGGAAGGCGGCGATTTGACCGGGCGGAACATGGCTGATTCGGCAATCCGTCGCCGCCACCGCGGTGACCGGGTGCGGCATGCCCAGCAGGGCCGCGATTTCACCCAGGAACATGCCCTTCTTGTCGCAGAGGGACGGGCAGTCGATCCCACAGCGCAGTTCGACAGCGCCTTCCAGCAGAATCGCCAGGCCCCAGTCGTTGTTCTGGCCCTGGTGGAAAATCGTTTCGCCGGCGGCAAAGCGCAGGGTCTGCACGAGGGGCGAGTCGCCCTCCGGGCGGTTCATGGCCTTTTGAATGCCCAGAAGCTGCTGCACCTGCCGGGGCGTGAGGAACCCGCGGTCGATCAAGAGCTGGCCCAGCGGCACGGGTTGGCGGCCGGCCCGGCGGTCGGCGATCTGGGCGGCGAGGCACTGGCGAAGCTGGTCCACGCGGATCATGCCCGCTTCCAGCGCCAGGCGGCCGAATTTCGGAAAGCTGCTCTGCGCCATGTGCCGGGGCTCCATTACATCCTGCAAATGCGGAGGTCGACCCAGGCGCAAAACCTGGGTCACCGGGACGCATCTGGGCAGGGCGTCCGAGGATGACGTCGCATCATCGTTATCGGCCGGCCGGGCACGCATCTTTCGGTGGCGCGGCGTTTTCTGGGGCCAATTGAGGTTTATGCCCTGTCGCCGCCGCGGTATAGTCCGTCCCCATGGGCGTGATGACTGAACACAATATGGCTGCCGCCGCGCCGCCGTCGCCCCGGCCCAAGGGCCACATGTGGCGGGTTTCGGGGCTGATCTGGGCGCTGGTGAATCTGGCCGGCGCGGCGGTGGGCTTGTTCCCGGCGGCCCTCACGCCGGCGGCTCAGCCGGCGGGTGCGGCGCTGCCCGCGTTGGGGGTTTTGGCGGTCGGGCAGGTGGCGTTCCTGCTGGGCGCATATCCACTGATCCTGGCGCGGCGTCATTCGTGCGGCCAGCGCATCAGCCTGGGGGGTCTAGCCGCCGAGGCGGCCTTATGGCTGGTGGTGGGCGCGCCCTTCGTGGCCGCGTGCGGCTACTTTTCGGATGCGGCGGTGCTCGATGCGGTGCGGGTGGAATTGGTGACGGCGGCGGTCTTCCCCGCCGCCTGGGCGCTGGCCGCGCTGGCGCAGCGGGGCCTAAGTGCGGCGACACTGGCCGCGGCACTAGTCGTTCTAGGCGCGCCGGCGGCACTGTACCTGGGCCAGGAATTCTGGCCCGGCGGTGCGCCGGCGTGGCTGTGGCATGTCAGTCCCGTGCTGCTGGCATGGACGGCGGGGCAGGCGCGCCAACCTTCGATCTTCCCCCTGCCCCTGTGGGCCTGGCTGTGGCCGGCGGCGGCGGGCGTGGTGGTGTTGGTCCTGTGCCGATTTGCCGCACGCGGCCGCCGCACTTGAGGATGCCTCGGCCGCCTGCAACAATTCCCCAGAAAGCGGGGCGTATGCCATGAAAGTCATTTTCGTTCGTCACGCTCAGGCCGAGCCGCGCGGGCAGGGATTGGCGGATGCCGATCGCCGGCTCGTCAAGGAGGGCCGGCAGCAGGCGCGGATCACGGCCAAGGCGCTCGACGCCATCGGCGAAAAGGTGGAACTCGTGCTGACCAGCCCCCTGGCACGGGCCCGGGAGACGGCGGCGGAGCTGGTCAACATCTGGAAAATCGAGGAACCCCAGGATCTGCCGGCCCTGGGCACAGACTTTGACGCCCGGGAGATGGACCGCACGCTGGTGGAGTTGCTCGACAAAGGCACATCGGGCATCTGCCTGGTCGGCCACGCGCCCACGCTGGGCGATTACATCGCGCGGCTGATCGGCGTGAAGGCGGGACTCTCCGAGACCGTGGACCTGACCAAGAGCGGGGCCGGCTGCGTGGAAATCGAAAAACCCACCAAGCCCCTGGTCGGCACGCTCAAGTGGCTGCTCCGGCGCGATCACCTGGCGGCGCTGGCCGGGAAAGGCTGATGTCGCCGGCGGCGGGGGGGGACGTTGTGGCACAGCCGCCCTCGGCTGTGCCTCCGGCAAAGGGCCGCGGCGTCGGAAAATGGCACAGCCGGGGGCGGCTGTGTCACACCTGGAGCCCCGGGAATGGGACCGCTGCTCTCTTGGCGTGCGGTTCATCGCCGCGAGTTTCTTTTTGAGACTGGCGCTAGACGAAGCGGGTCTGGCACGGTATGCTCGCCGGGCTAAGAGCGTGTGTGAAAACGTAGCATGGGCGTCCCGCCCATGAGTTCCACGGGCGTCTCGCCCGTGGCGGACGCGAAGAGACGGCCGGATCACGGCCAAGATGGCCGTGCTACTCACGGGCGAGACGCCCGTGCTACGTTCGGATGCGGGCTAAGAGCGTCGGTCGGTTTCCATGTGAACCTGTGGGCCTTCAAAGGGTTTGTGCGATGGCAGAGAGAGATCTAACGGTCGAATCGTTGGCGGAAATCATTCAGAGCAAGGGCCTGGAAGCGGCCAAGGCCGCCGTGGCCCGAAGCAAGGGCAGCCTGGAGGTCGAAGCGGGGCAGATTGCCGCCCAGATGGTCGAATTTCAGCGGCGGCAGGAAGACCTGAAGCGGCGGCTGGGCACGTTCGACACGCTGCTGATCGGCGGGGTCCGGCGGGCGGCCAGCGAGATGGGCATCATACTGTCCGCGCCAGCCCCCGCGGCCAAGAAGAACGAGCGAAAAGGCCGCATGAGCAAAGATGAAAAGGCGGCGGCCATCGCCCGAATCCTGGAGCTCATCAAGGAAGGCGGCAAAGAGGGCGTCAAGCGGTCGTCGATCGAATCGGGCCTGACGGCGGCCGGGCTGGCCATGTCGTATCAGACCCTGGACACGATCTTCAAGAAACTCCTTTCCGATCGAAGCATCAGCCTGACCAAGAGCGGGCGCGAAAACATCTACCATCCCGTTTGAGGGCGCAGGGCACAGACCTTCATCGCCTGTCTTGTACCGAAGCCCAAGCGATGCGACGGCCGGCATCGAAACCCTTATAGATACCCTTTGTTTGCCCGGGCAAAGATCGGCGTCGCAAGCCCTTGTGAACTGCTCTAGAATCAGTCTTCCCGGTCTTCGCAAGCTTCAAACAGACCTTCGCCGAAAGGCCGCCCAGGCGGCTTTCGGGCCGCGTCGGGCACGACCGGGAGTTCATCCGCTTTGAAACAAGGGCCTTTGACCACAGCCGACAACAGCTCGCTCTGGGCGGGGTATTCGGCAACCGTCCCTTCCAGTACCCAAAGAAGCTCCAGCAACTCCGTCGTGAATTCGCTTGGCCAACGGTCGGGGCGAATGTCGTCCAGTGGCGAAGACTTCTTGCCCCCGCCCTTCTTCATGCGGTACTTCAGCCACGACGGCACAACCTTCAACCCGGACACTTCAAACCCGTAAACTTCTGGGGCGACGGGGGCAAATTCGCCGGCCCCGAGGTGCAAGGTCTTGGTCGCTTCGTTGTACTCGGGCTTCTCCGGATAACCTGCCGGGTCGCTCGGCACGGCCGTAACACAACGGGCCGCGCCCTTGGGAACCTGCCCCTTGTGCTTGCCCTTGGGGACGAATCGCTGGCCGTAAGTATGAAGCCACAGCAGCTTCGCCCCAACGTCGCGGACCTGTGCGAACAAGGCCGCGTCCTTTGTCAAAGGTACGCGAAGCTCGCGCGTGCCCAATTCATCAGCAAACCGTTCCGTAAAAGCCGGTTGCGCCAGCACGCCGTAGACGTATGCCAGGAAGTCTTCGGCCGTCACCTTCCGGCCGTATGCCTTGGCCAGGACGTCCAGCAGCCCCGGCAGGATATTGGCTTTCTTCCCGGCCGCGTCCTGGTAGAGAGGGTGGACTACCCCGCCCCTATTGTTGAAGGCGTTGAGATCGGGCACATTACTGCTTGATACCAGAGCTGGTCCTGTGGCCAACTCGCCAGGGGCAGCAACTAGGAAAACTTGGCCATCATGCCGGCTTCGCCACAACGGCGGGCGTGGTCTGTCAATCACGCGCCGGTCAGCAACGCACCATTGGCGGTCAAAGCTTCTGAAGAAGATTGGCTCAATCGAATCTGACCTCTCCGCACGTGAAAGGGACGCGATGCTCTTAAGGCGGCCGCCGTCTAGGAAACTTGGGTATGTTTGGTCTGCTTTGACATCGCAAGTCTCGACCAAAACCTTAGCTCGTTCCTTGCTTTCGCACGCCAGTAGCGCGTTCCACCGCGTGCCCAATAACGCCTGGTCAGGGGCAACTGGCCAACTACGTGAGAATTGCACGCCTCGCGTATTCCAGGGGAAGAGGTCTGCCAGTTCGGGCCACTTCGCGCACTGTCGCGAGCCGTTTGTCGGCAAGAAGGGCATGCCCCAATCTTCTGGGCAGTCTTGCCACGACAGACAACCAAAGTCAGTCACGGCATCCAGGGTTTTCAACTTCTCATCCCGCGTACCATCAACACGAGCGTAATGGACCTCGGCTGGCGTGGCATTCTTGGCCTTGCCATACCGGACGGCGACGGCAATTGCCACAGGCGTTTGAATGGCGAAAACGTTTTCGCTCTTACGCCCGCCCCGTCCTTCGCCGCCAAGATCCAGAATCCAGATTTTATCGCACAGCCGGCGCATGTGCTCACGCATGCCACAGAAGGCGTCGCCATCCAAATAGCTTGACGCGGAAATGAAGCTCACCACGCCCGGCCCAGCGGCTGTCTTGCTTTCAAAGACTTTCCATAATGCCCAGCGCCAGAAATAGACATAGAGGTTGTAGAGGTTCTTAAGACGCTTTCCGTGACCGGCAACTGCGGCGGGTTCTTGGAAATCGCGAAGGATTGCCCCGGTACCCTTGCCATCTTCGCCCCAGCGGACCCAATGGCCTGTGCGGGCCTTGTTGGTTTCGTCGGCGGCTTCATGCCGGTCGTAAGGCGGGTTGCCCAGGCAGACGATGACGGGCACGGCGGCCTTGACCTTCAGCGCCTTGGCGTGTTGGTCGGCAATCGGTTTCAGGTAAAAAGGCAGCGCTGGCGGCGGGGTGTTGGGGCCTTCCAGCGTGTCGGTAAGGTAGACGTGGCTTCCGCCGGCCGGCAGCTTCGCGCCCCTGTCGGCGAGCGCACGGCTCACGCGAAGCTCGCTCACGGCGAACGGGCCGACCATGATTTCAAAGCCGTAGATGTTGTTCGCCAGGGCCGACGCCTGCCCCGGCACGGCCCCTGCGCCCTGTTGGGCTTCCACTTTGGCCAAGGCGTGGTCGATGACGCCAAGAAGGTATGTTCCGGTTCCGACGGCCGGGTCCAGCGTGATAACGCCGGGGTCGGCGAAGCCCAGGGCCTTGCCCAGCCGGTTGGTCAACAGGTCGTCAATAAGGCGAACCTGGGCGCGGACCACTTCAACGGGGGTGTAATAGATCCCCATTTTCTTGCGGAATTCCGGGTCGTACACCGCCATGAAGTCTTCGTAGAAGTAAAGCCAGGGGTCTTTCGGGCCGCTCATCGCGGCCGGCGGCACTTCTCCGATGACGCGAATCAGCAGATTCAGGGAAGCGGAGATCTCCGCCTGTGCGTTGGGGTCGGTCAAGACTTGTAGCGCCCGGGAAAGCAAACTGTGTTCGGAAAAAAGAGCACCTTCGGCGCTTGCCAGGTCGAGCGGGTTCGCGCCTTCGCTCCGCGCCAGCAGCAAGGCGAAGGTTACAGTCTGCGCGTAGGCATCGGCGAATTGTTCATCGCTGGCGTCTGGAAACAGCAGTTGCCGCCATTCCTTTGCCAATTGCACCAGCGGCGATTGCGGGTCTTTCAGGGCGTCGGTTACATCATCGCGGAGCATCCGGCACAGCGGAGCCAGCAAGCCGGCCAGGTCCTTGACGGCCTTGGGGATTATGGGTTGCCAGGATAAGAAGTCAGTCAGCAATCCCATCAGCGCCTGGGCATCTTTTTCGGTCACAGCCTTCTTGCCGTCGGCGGCCACGTCGCCGGACATGCGAACGACGGGGCGCACGGCTTGGCCGTTGCGATATAAGCCCCAGTCGTTGCCATCGCTGTAGATCAGGTTCGGTATGGCTTGGAAACGCTTCCACTGTTTGGCGGGGTGCCCGGTGAATCGGTCGGGGTTTGCGCCCATGCCGGGCTTCTTCAACTCGACATATCCGGCCAACAGGTCCGCCGCGTGTATGGCGTAGTCAGGCTTGCCCAGCCGGCCGGCCAGTCGGGTTTCCCCAGCGCAAACAACCTTGATCGCCAGCGCCTTGCCGACTTCCCCCATGAACACTTCAAGCGGCCCGCGCAATTGGTCTTCCGGCTCCGCATTGCTCAAGGCCAGGGCTTTCATCTTGGCCGTTACGGTTTCGGCAAACTTTTGGAGCGCAGCCAGGATCGCTTTGTCGTCGGGCATGGACGGAAGGCTACCGAGATTTCAGCCTACGGTCAATTAACAGGGGCCGCGACTTCCTTCGACTTCACGCGCCGGGGCTTCGGTACGGCAGGCCGCCGCGAACCTGTCGGCCGAAGTCGCCCAGGAAGTGGAATAAATGATCCTGGGCACGCGGCCTGCGGCGGGGGCCGGGGCATGAGGGGAGGCTACCGCGTGTACCTCAAACAGAACCCGCCCAATGCGGGGTCTTCCGACTGCGAGGGGCGGGGGTCGAACCCGCATCCCTTTCGGGACCAGAACCTAAATCTGGCGCGTATGCCAATTCCGCCACCCTCGCGGCGCCCGCGGCCGGGCAATGCTAAACATTAGAGTTTGGCGCGGGAAATTCAACCCCTGGGCAAAGAGGCGGATAGGCTCACGGCGTGCGGAGGGGCAACGGCCGGGAAGAGAATTCCGGGGTCCAGCCGCCGCGAACCGGCGTCCGGCAGTGCCTTAGGCCTCCCTGCTTCGCTGAAGCTACGCAGGGCGAGCCAGCCTCCCGGCTTCGCTAGAGCTACGCCGGGCAAGCCAGCCTTGAGCCTGAAGCCTGCCTTTTCCCTTGTACCCTCCGCCGCCAGTTGGCTACATAGGACGGACAGCGCAGAGGGTCTGCGCAAAAGGAGATGGGTTTTGATCCTGGGCTGGATGCGCAAGAGAAGCGCGGCCGCCGCGGCCGGGGGCAAGGCGGCCGTGCGCGCGGCCCCCTGGGCGGTCAGCCTGGCGGCGCATCTGGTCGTGGCGGCGATACTGAGCCTTACCGGCCTGGCCATCATTCGCAGCGCCTCGGAGGGGCAGACGATCATCCCCGACGCCCACCTGAGCGATACGCCCGGCGGCAAGCGACTCAGCAGCAGTGCTGATGATCCGCCGGAAACCTCCATTGGCCAAGCGGTTACAGCGCGGAGTGCCATGCAAGTTACGGCGGTAGAAGCGCCGACCGGCATTCTGGGCCTTGGGGCGGCCGCCGGCGGCAATTCCGGCGACAACGCCGAGGGCATGCAGCTCATCGGCCTGGGTGGTGGGGCGCCTTCAGCGCTCATGGGCTTGGCACCGCCAGCGCCGATGACGGCGGTGGCGCCGGCGACCAAATTCTTCGGCACCGGGGGCAATGCCCATCACGTCGTCTACCTGGTGGACTGGTCGGGCTCGATGTTCGCCGAAGGCCGGTACGAGACGGTGCAACTGGAGCTGCTGCGCTCGCTGGGCGATTTGCAGGATTCTCAGGATTTCGCCATTTTGTTTTTTACGCAGGGCGCGCCCCAGGAAGTGCCGCCGGGCCAACTGGTGGCGGCCGGCGATGAGCAGCGGGCGGCGGCCGGCCGGTACATGCGCGATAAGATCGGTCCGCCCGGGTCTGCGGCCGCCGGCCCGATGATGGGCACCGACCCGATTCCCGCCTTGCGGCGGGCCTTCGAGGTGCTGCACCAGCCTACGAATTCCAAGCCGGGCAAGCTCATCTACCTGCTCACCGATGGCGACTTCGCCGACAACAAGGCCGTCCTGGCCGAGCTGGCCCGCCTCAACCGCGGCCGCGAGGTGCACATCAATACCATCCTGTACGCCACGAGCCTGGAACTCAGCTCCGGCTCCACGGTGCAGGACATGATGAAGGCCATCGCCACGGCGCACGGCGGAACGTATAAGTGGGTGAAAGTTGATGAATAGCTTTTCGAAATGTTGCTGGCGTTATGGTCGTTGGCCGGCGATCGGATGCGCGTGCGCGGAAATCCCAAATTCCAAATCCCAAATTCCAAACAAGCTCCAAATTCCAAATTCCAAAGCTCAGATGGGGGCTCCATTCGGAGTGGACGATTGTTCTCCGTTTGGTGCTTGGAATTTATTTGGGATTTGGGATTTGGTGCTTGGAATTTGCCTGTGATTTGGTGCTTGGGATTTGTTTGGGATTTGGGATTTGGTGCTTGGAATTTGCCCCTTGAGAGGAGTCGTGATGAGGCTACTGACTTTGATCGTCATCGCCACGCTGCTGCTGACCGCCGCGCCCGCCCAGGCGGCGGAAATCGGTCAGCCGCGCTCGTTCTACGAACTGTTCGTCTGGCCCGGCGGCGGGGGGATGTCGCTGTTCATCATGCTCATCAACGTGGCCTCGATCGCCGTGATGATCGAGCGATTCTGGACCATCCGCCGCCAGCGGCTGCTGCCGGAAGGCATGCGGAGCAAGATTCGCGATCTGCTGGCCAACCGGCAGTACGTCGAAGTGCTCAAAGTCACGCAGGCGGATGGCAGTTTTCTATCGTACGTGGTGCACGCGACCATCCAGGAGGGCCCGCACGGCTTTGCCGCCATGGAACACGCCATGGCCGAGGCCATCGAGGAACGGACGACGCGGCTGCTGCGCCGGATCGAGCCTTTAAACATCCTGGGCAACGTGGGCCCGATGCTGGGGCTGATGGGCACGGTGCTGGGCATCATCCTGGCCTTTCAGGCCATTCCCACCGAGGGCGGGGCGCCCAAGCCGGCGGCGCTGGGCCACTCCATCGGCATCGCCCTGGTGGCGACGTTCTGGGGCCTGGTCGTGGCCATCCCGGCCCTGACGGCCTACGCCGTGCTTCGGACGAGAATCGATGCCATCTCCGCCGAGGTGGCCCTGGTCGTGCAGGAGTGGATCGGCACGCTCCGGGAGATGCAGAGAAGAGCCCGGGTCGCGGCGGCGCCGGCTGTGAATCAGACTACGTAAGCGAAATAAACCACAGAGGACACGGAGGAAGAAGAGAGGACACGAAGAAGAGAGAGGTGACAAACGAAGAAAAGCTGAGAACACAGAGGGGAAAAGAGAGGACGAAGAGAAGAGAGAGAGAATCCTGGTGCCACGGCTGCGGTGTTTGCAGCCGTGCGCTGTGATGACAAGTGGAACGTGAGGTCCGCTGGATTCCACAGGACCTTTGACTTGGTCGTAGCTTCCGGCGCACGGCTGCAGACAACGCAGCCGTGGCACCCCGGCGACGTGATGACAAATGGAACGTGAGGTCCGCTGGATTCCACAGGACCTTTGACTTGGTCGTAGCTTCTGGCGCACGGCTGCAGACAACGCAGCCGTGGCACCGCGGCGACGTGATGACAAATGGAACGTGAGGTCGGCTGGCTTCCATAGGACCTTTGGCTTGGTCGTAGCTTCCGGCGCACGGCTGCAGACAACGCAGCCGTGGCACCCCGGACTTGAGAACATCATGAAAGAATCTCCACACCGACGGGACGGCGCGCCATGAGACGGTCCTCCGTTCACCGCCAGCGCTACGGCGAGCCGATCCAGTTCCTCATGACGCCGCTGATCGACGTCACGGTGCTGGTGATCAGCTTTTTCATCCTGGCCGGCACGTTCGCCTCGCTGGATGCCGTTGGGCTTACCGTGCCGACGGTGCACGGCAACCGCCCGGTGGAGGTGATCCGGCGCGGGGATAAGCTGGTGATCAACGTGCCGCCGCTGGTGCGGCCGGCCGGTGCGGCCGCCGCCAATGCGGTTCAGGCCGGCGCGGCGGAAGCGCGGTCGTACGTGATCGGCGGGGAGATTATCCGGCCCGGCGACACGGCAACGCTGATCGACCGGCTGAAGCAGGAGCGCGAGTTTCTGGCCGGCAAGATGTCCAGCGCGGCGGCCGCCCGGCAGGTGCAGGTGGAGGTGCGGGCGGATAAGAGCGTCGATTTCATGGAGATCGCCCCGGTGCTGGCGGCTGTGGGGCAGGCGGGTTTTGCACAGGTGCATTACGTGGCGTATGGCTCCCCTGATGGACAATAACATGGCGGCCGCCGCCGGACCGTCGGCCTTTGAGGGCTGGGATGGTCTTATCCCCGATGCGCCGCTGGATGTTGCGACCGCCGCCGAGCGCTACCGGCCCGAGCGGGTCACGCGCCCTCGGCCGCGCCCGCGCTTGCAGCCGCCGCTGATGCCGCTGATCGATGTAACGTTCATGCTGCTGCTGTTTTTCATCACCACGATGCAGTTTTCCCCGCCCGAGGGCCAGATCCTGGCGCAGCTTCCGGCCGGCTCGGCCGCGGCCGCCAGCGCCGATGCCGCCGCGGCCATGGTGCCGCTGGAGCCGCTGCGGGTGTACCTGCGCGCTGGCGCCGCCGGCGGCGTGGATATCGAGGTCGAGCGCTACGCCGGGGCGATTGGAAGTTTTGGCGCACTCCAGAAGGTGCTCGCATCCCTGCGCACCAGCTTCGACTCGCCCGATGTGCCGGTGGTCATCCTGCCGGCCACGGGCGTCTCCTGGCAGCATGCCCTCGATGCGCTGAGGCAGGCGCAGTTGGCGGGGTTCAGAGATATCGCTTTTGCGTACAAGGGGGCTTCGCAATAGTGGAAGTCCCGCGGGAAAGGAAATTCCAAATTCCAAATCCCAAATTCCAAACAAATTCCAAGCTCCAATTTCCAAATTCCAAACGGCGCGACAGGAAGTCTCTCCGCCAGGGTTTGGGATTTGGAATTTGGTGCTTGGTGCTTGTTTGGAATTTGGGATTTGGGATTTGGAATTTGCCTCTTGCTCGGGCGGCCGACGCACTGGATGCAAAGGTTGAAGCGGCGGCCGGCGGAGATGCCAACTCGATCGACGACTTACGCCGCTATATTCGGCAGGAGCTTCAGTCCGGTCAGCCGGTGCCGGACAAGCTGGTCGCCGCGCTGCGCCAGCTTGCGGCGAAGGATGCCGCCAAGCCGGCCGCGAAGCGGCCGCTGGCGCACTTCGAGGATCGGCTGCTCCTGGTCTCGGCCGTCGGTCTGCAGGAATCCGCCCCGGCCGCACAGCGCGTGCTGTACCTGATGGACAGCGGCGATGATGCCCCGCGCCTGGCAGCGCTGGCCCAGGAGGCCTTGCACGAGGAAGAGTCGCTGCGGCATGACCTGGACGAGGCAATAGAGGCCGCGCGCGGCGATTGGGAGTTGCTGGCGATTGGACTACCGCGCAAACTCCAGGAGGTTCGCGATCAGGGCGAGTATCGCGCGGCGTGGGTGCGGCTGTATTTGGCCGCTGCACAGGTGGCCGCACGCGGTCAGGAGGCCGCGAGGGCGGAGGAAGCGGAGATTCTGAATCCAGCGGTTACGGCCGCCCGCCAGCAGATGAAGAATGATGGCGATGTCCAGGACCGGCTGGCCGCCACGCTGCTGGCCGGCATGGCGCTGTGGCGGCAGGGGCAGCTTGAGCAGGCGCGGCCCCTGCTGGAGCAGGCGGCCACAGTGCAGTCGCCGGCCCGGACGCGGCTCCAGGCCATGTTCGAGCTGGCGCGGATCGACGAGCAGCAGGGCCGCTGGGCCCAGGCCCGCGGCAGGATTGACGAGTTCAGCAAGCAAGGCCGCCAACTGCTGGGTGAGAGTTCCACCGCGGATATTGAGCTGCACGCGGCCTTTTTCCTCAACCACATGCTCAGAAGGCAGGCCCGCGCGGCCGCACGCGATAGCGCCGCCGAGGCGCAGGCGCTCGACAAGCAGGCCCAGCAGGCGCTAGCGGATGTGCTGGTGCGTTATCCCCAGCGGCTGGGGGCCGCAGCGCCGCTGATTGGCACCCGGTATGGCCAGCGCGATGTGATGGAGCTGGAAACGCCTCTGGCGGCGGCGGTGGGGCTGTATCGCCTGGCCGGCTCACCGCCGGACCGGCCCGGCGCTATGGCCTGCCTGGCGCAGGTTTTGGCGCGATCGGCCGCACAGGACAAACTTTTCCACCCGGCGGCATTGTGGAACCTGGGCGCGTGCCTGTATGCGATCGGCGGTGAACAAGCCGACGGCTGGCCCGCTCGCCACCGGGCGGCCGGCTGCTTTGCCCAGTTGGCCGAGCAATTCTCCGATGACCCGGCGGCGTTGGCGGCGGCACAAAACGCCGTGGCCATTCTGCAATGGCGGCTCTCAGGGGTCGAGGGCACGGCTGAGGCCCCGGCGCTGCGTGGCGAGCTGATCGCGGCCCTGGAGACGCTGCTGGCCCACTGGGGCGACCGCGCGGAATTTCGGCCGCACGCCCTGGCCCTGGCCCGGCAGTACGAGCAGGCGGGTCAGTTCGAGAAGGCCCTGGCGGCGTACGGCAGGATTCCCAGCGATTGGCCTGACTATCTGCCGGCCTGGAACGGCAGGCTGATCCTGCGCCGCCGGCTGCTGACGGAAGGCGGCCGGCCGGCCGCGGCTGGACCGGCTCAAGTGCTGCTGGGGGAGATGCGGCAGTTTGTCGCCGCCGCCCGCACCCAGGCCCAACGGGTACAGGCGGATGACCCGGCGACGGCACAAAAACTGTTTTCGCTGGCCGCGGACTGCGACTTGCGCATCGCCGAGATTCTCAAAGAGGAGTTGGCCTCACCCGCGCCCGCCCTGGCGCACCTGGATGAACTTGAAGCGTGCTGGGCGAAACGTGAGGAGGTGCTCCAGCGGGCGGGGGCCTTGCGGGTGGAGATTCTCCTGGCCCAAAATCAACTCGGCCGTGCGGCGGCCATTCTGCGAGACAGGCACGGCCGGCTGGGCGATGCGGAAGAGGTTCTGGTGTGGCGCACGGCGGGCGTCATCCGCCAGCGCCTGGGTGAACTTGATTTATCGCCCGGCGGGGCGGATGACGTGGTCACGCTCCGCAGCGCGCTTCGCCAGTGCGCCGAGCAGGCCAGCGCCATCGCCGAGCAGGCCGGGCAGCTGGACTACGCCCACCGCCAGTTGCTGGCCGAATCGTGGATCGAGACGGGGCGCCCCGCCGAGGCGCTGAAGCTGTTCGACGAGCTTTCCGCCCAGCGCGCCGATGATGCCCGCAACTTCCAGGGCCAGGCCCGCTGCCATTGGCTGGCGGGCCGGCACAGCGAGGCGATCGAGCTTTACCGCCGGCTGTCGGAGGGGCTCTCGCCGGCGGAGCAGGGGCCGTTGTGGTGGCGGATCCAGCTCGACATGGCCCGCTGCATTCGCGATGCCGCCGGCGGGCGGCCCGAGCCGCTGGAACGCCTGGGCGTGCGAATCCGCCAGTTGGCGACGATGGATCCCAACCTCGGGGGCTATCGCCGGGCGTTCGAGGAAATCGTTCCCGTGAACAAAGAGAACACAAAGACCACGAAGACCCCAAAGAGCACAAAGGAAAAGTAAAGCCACCGGAGAACTGTACCTCGCTGCTTTTTGCCTTAGCCTTCTTTGTGTCCTTCGTGTTCTTTGTGATCTTTGTGGTTCTCTCTCGTTGCCGGCTGGTCCCGCGATCAAGCCAATTGACAAACGCAGACTGCCCCATGTACTTTGTCACTGGCGTTTTCGTCGCAAGTGGCCGAGAGGACTGGACGTTGAACGACGGCCGACCGGCCGGCGGAACGGCGGCATGGCGAAGTGGTTTAACGCGGCGGATTGCAAATCCGTTATCCCGTGGGTTCGAATCCCACTGCCGCCTGTCTTGCTTCCCTGCAAGGAGATTCCCATGAAAGGCGCATTGGCGACCTGTGTGTTGCTTGTGTTGCTGGCCGCGCCGGCCTGGGCGCAGCTCAAGGTCGTGGAATTCAAGGATGGCCGGCCGGCGCTGATCGGCACGGTCACCGAGAGCGCTGACTCCTACGAGATCACGACGCGCAACGGCAAGCAGACCGTGCCGATCGACCAAGTCGCATCCATCAGCGATTATGTCTCGCCGCGTGAGGAATTCCAGAAGCGCCTCTCAGCGCTGAAAGGCGATGATGCCAGCGGGCATTACGCCTTGGCCCAGTGGGCCTACAAGCAGGGGCTGCTGGAAGAGTCGCGCGCGGAACTGCGGGCGGTGCTGACGCTTCAGCCCGCGCACGAGAATGCCAGGCTCCTGCTCAGCGTGGTGGAAAAAGCCCTGGCGGCGCAGAAAGAACCCGGCTTGCGCCCACCCGGAACCGCCACCTCGCGGCCGGACCGGCTGGGGGACCTGGGGTGGCAACTGATGTCGCCGGAAGATGTGCGGCGGATCCGCCGGGCGGAGCTGCGACGCGGGGACCGCGTCACGATCGAATTCCGCAACGATGTGCTGCGGCGGTTCGTGGATGCGCAGGTGATCGCCGGCCGCTACAGGGATTACGCCGATGCACGCTCTTTTTACAGCCAGAGCCAGGCAGACCAGGCCGTCCAGATCATGGAGGAGATGCCGGAAGCACAGGCATTTCAGAACGACATCATCATCAAGGGCGACCCGGCCTTCATGACCGTGTTCAAACGGAACATCTGGCCGATGATTGGCGGCCGCTGCGGTGCGCCGGAGTGCCACGGGGCGGCCAAGGGGGCCGGCCACCTCAAGCTGTTTAACGGGCCGGTGCAGGATGACCGCGTGTACTACACGAATTTCTACATCCTGGATGCGTACGAATCGGGCCAGAAGCGGCTGATCAGCCGGAACCTGCCGCTCCAGTCGCTGCTGCTGCAATACGGCGTGGGGTCCACCGAGCCGGGCATGATGCACCCTGGCGGCAAGGCGGCGGCCTTCTTCAATGTGGGCCAGTACGACACGGTGCTGAATTGGATCTCG
Organism: Phycisphaerales bacterium; assembly: GCA_003171335.1. GTDB lineage: Bacteria > Planctomycetota > Phycisphaerae > SM23-33 > FEN-1343 > FEN-1343. The sequence goes on along the minus strand of PMYD01000089.1, from coordinate 5,917 downwards.
CAGGTGCTGGTCAACCCGCGGCCCACCTACAACGTGGACTACCGCCCGCCGGCCGGCGAACCCACGCGAAACTCGACGTTGTCGCTGGGCTCGCAGGCGGCATCGCAACCGGCCTCGCGGCCGGCGAGCCGGCCGGCCTCGCGGCCAGCATCCCGACCCGCGCCGCCGCCGCCGGCCGGAAGCCTGTGGACGAAGTGAATTCTTAGAGCCAATGGCCGTGACCGCACTGCAAATCGTGCTAATGGCGTTCCTGGTCCTGGCGGCCGGGCTGCTGACGGCCCTGGGGCTGGGGCAGCGCCGCCATCGCGGCCAGTTGGCGCGGTTGGCCGAGCAACTGGGGCTGCGACTGTCTGCACGCGATTTCATGAATCTGCCCGCCCGTTACGCCCGCTGCCTGTTGATGCAGGCCGGCCACAACGGCTATGCGCAGAACGTCGTCTTCGGCCGGCTGAAGAACAACTTCCTGCGGGCATTCGATTATCGCTTCGAGGTCGGCCATGGCCCGCACCGCCAGTCGTGCCGGCTGACCGTCGTGGCGGCCGAAACGCAGCGACAGCGGCCGGCGGCGGCGGTGTGGCGTGAGATTCCGGCCGCCGCGGCCCTGTTGTGCATGGATGGCCTGGCCGCCGGCCCCGACGGCAGCCGCTGGGTGGGCGATGAGGCCTGCGCCCATGAACTCACCGCCGCCTGGCCGGGCCGGTTAGGTCCTGTCACGCTGCTGACCGCCGGCCGCGCCGTCCTGGCCGCCTGCCCCGGCCGCCTGGCGCAGCAGGGGCTGGAGGACCTGCTCCGCGCGGCGACAGAGTGGGTCGAGCGGCTGGAAGGATCATCGCCGCCTGGTAGCGTATGAATGCGGCACCAGCGTCAAACGTTTCGTTGCATGAAACGCCGCCGTATGTTACAAGAGAAGCCCTTGCCGGTCCTGACGCGGAAAGGACCAAGAGTCGACCTCGCTGGAGGCTACAGACGTGAGATGCTTAATCCTGCTGGCGCTAGGGTTTGTCGGGGCTGCACTGGTCGTGGGCTGCAATGAATCGCCCGAGAAGCAGGCCGCCGACCGCATCAGCCGACAGGCCGACGTTGCCCGCCGATATTACACCAATGCGGCGGCCATCTCGCTGGATCCCAAACGGGTAGACCCGAACGGCGTTGACAACACAGCCCAGGTCTGCGATGCGGCCCTGGCCGTGCTGGAAAAGGCCGCTAAAGAAGCGAATGCGGCTATCAGGAATAATCCACAGGCGACGGCGATCGGCAAGGTTCCCGCCTATCGCGTGCTGGCGGAAATCAACCGCCTCAAAGCAGGCTACTACGAGCGCCTGGCGCTTGTCCAGGTGGATGAAACGCAGCGCCTCTGCCGGCGCGCCGAGTTCCAGGGCCTGGCGCTGGAGGATCTGGGCCACCGGATCGACTTCTACCACAACTTGGCCTCACTGGATGTCTCGCAGATTCAGGCCTTGCTCACGGCCGCCCGGCAGGAACTCCAGCAGAACCAGGCCGCCCGCAAGGACCTGGCGGATAGCCAGCAGGCGATCGAGCAGCGGCTTGGCGAGGCGATGCGCCAACTGGAGCCGCTGCCAGTGCAGGCCCGCCAGTTGCGCCAGCAGTACAACCAATCCAAGGGGGTCGAGTCGCTCAAGGTGCTGTCGCAGGCCGAGCAGATCGAGCGCCAGGCCGATGCCCAGGACGCCCAGATCAACCAGCTCAAAGCCCAGTTGGAGCAGGTGGCCGCACAGCAGAAACTCGCCGACACGCAGATCGAAGGCATTTCCGGCCGCGTGACCGCGATGGAAGGCTGTCTCAAGGATGTTGCCAACCGCGGCCAGATCGTCGTCAGCCATCAGCAGGAGCTCGCCGCCGGCATAGCCGCGACCGCAGCCGATACGAACAAACGGACGAAGGAGCTGGCGGGCACATTCGCGGCGGCCGTCGAACAATACGACAACGCGCTGAAGGCGTATGCCGATGCCACCAGCGCCAACCGCAACGTTCTTACCGGTCTGACCAAGATGATGAGCGATGCCCAGGCTGCCCAGCCCAGAGGGCCGACGCCTCCCGGCGGGCCGACGTTGCTGATGTCGATGGCCGCCAAGACCGGCCGCCTGCCGGCCGTAGCCGCCGAGGGAGAGCTGGCGATGGCCGCCGGCGATACGGGCCGGCAGATGCTCGAACTGGTCGGGCAGGTTGGAGCTCTCCAGTCCCGCCTGGCGGCCGCCGCCACTGCGGCCAAGGCCACGCTGGGCGATGATCTGACGGCCGCACTGGCCAAGGTCTCCGATGTGACGACAAGGGCCGAGACCGCCAAGGGCCAGTACGAAGCGGCCCAGAAACAGTTTGAAGAGGCCGCCACTCTGGCCAATGCCAAGGAAATCAGGGGTAGTCAGTGGATCTACCAGCTCCAGCGGGCCCAGGCCACGCTGGGGCTCTACCTGCTCTCCAAGGCGCAGGGCCAGCCGGATGCCGAGCGCCTGGCCGATGCCCGAAGGCAGGTGGACGATATCCGCAAGGCGCTCACCTCGGAAAACAAGAGTCTCACGGTCGATATGGCCTCGGTCGATGTCATGGACCAGGCGCTGCAGCAAATGCAATAAGGCCGTCGGTTAATCCGTTAATCGGAAGAGGCGAAGCACGGAATCCGTCCTTTTCGGATTGACCGATAAACGGCTTTTCGGGCCGTCAACACCGCATTGCCCAGGCTCACTGTGGCCGCGCGCAGAGCCGCGCCGATCGTGCTATACTACCCTTATGCCTGCGGCCGGCAGCGCCGTGGAGTCTTGTGTTTGTCGGGTGACGTTGACGATGCTCAAGACGGCGGCGAAGGCCGCGCGGCGGCCTTGGCCTCTGGAAAGTGGGCTTGGGATGCGTACGTATCATTACCGGTCGATGGGCGATCTGGCCCGGCAGCTTTCGATTGGGCTATTGCGCCTGCGAAAGGGTTATATCGATACGGCGGAAGAGTTGCTGCGCGCGATCGATCCCGATGAAAGTTATCCGCTGGAGTTTGTGGTCTTCCGCCTGACGGGGTACCGGCCGGCCGCCGGCGCGGAGGTGGAGGCCCTGGTCGGCGAGCATCTGCGCGAGGACCTGCAGACGCTCATCCTGGACCTGTGCGACAGCTTCGACTACAGCGTCGGCAGCTACGAGGAGAAGGTGTTCGACACCGATGCGCTGGCCAAGCATTTCAGCGTCTCGACCAAGACAATCCAGCGCTGGCGCAAGGGCGGCCTGGTGGCGCGGCGCATGGTGTTTCCCGATGAGAAGCGGCGCGTGGCGTTTCTGCAGCGCAGCGTCGACGCCTTCAATGCCAACCGGCCCCAGCAGGTCGAGCGATCCAAGCAGTTCACGCAACTAACGCCCACGGAGCGGCAGGAGGTGATCCGCCGCGCCAAGCGCATGGCCAATTTCACCGAGTGCGCCTTGAACGATGTGGCCAAGCGCATCGCCGCCAAGCTGGACCGCTCCGTCGAAACCGTGCGCTACACGATCCGCAACCACGACAAGCTTCACCCGGCCGAGGCCATCTTCCCGCAGCTTACCGACCCGCTGGATGATGTGACGCGGCAGGTGATCTACCGCAGTTTCCTGCGCGGCGTGCCGGTGAGCGTGCTGGCCGACCGCTACAAGCGGACGCGCGGCAGCATCTACCGCGTGATCAACGAGATGCGGGCCCGCCACCTGCTGGCGATGGACCTGGACTACGTCTACAACGAGGAATTCGAGAAGAACGGCGCCACGGACGAGCTGCTGGGCGCGGCGCCCCAGAGCGACAAGCCCGGTCGGCTCATCAAGCCGCCCAAGGACCTGCCGCCGTACCTGGCCAGCCTGTACAAGGTGCCGCTGCTGGAGCGCGAGCAGGAGCGCCACCTGTTCCGCAAGTACAACTACCTGAAGTACCTGGCCGACACGCTGCGCAAGAAGATCGACCTGAACCACGTGCGCATGAGCGAGGTGGCCCGCATCGAGGCGATTCTCGTGCAGGCCTCGGCGGTGAAGAACCAGATCATCCGCGCCAACCTGCGACTGGTGGTTTCGATCGCCCGCAAGCACCTGACCGGCGGGCCCCAGGGCCTCTTTGAGCTCATCAGCGATGGCAACATGTCGCTCATGCGGGCGGTGGAGAAGTTCGACTATTCCCGCGGCTTCAAGTTCTCCACGTACGCCAGTTGGGCCATCATGAAGAACTTCGCGCGTTCCGTGCCGCGCGAGCGGTACCGGCTGGGGCGCTTCCAGACCGGCCAGGAAGAGGCGCTGGATGTGGCGGCCGGCCTGGCCAGCTACGATCCCAACGAGGTTTCCGTCCCTGAAATCCGCGAGAGCCTCAACGCCGTGCTGGCCCATCTGTCCCCGCGCGAGCGGCTGATCCTCATCGGCCATTACGGCCTCAACGGCAAGGGCGCCTCGGCCACGCTTGAAGAGCTGGGCCGGCGCTTCAATATCTCCAAGGAACGCGTGCGGCAGATCGAAATCCACGCCATGAAGAAACTCCGCGAACTGCTGGCGCCGGATAAGGCGCTGCTGATGCGGTAGGCCCGCCCCTCACCCCAAGAAACCGCGGGTGTTTTCGGGAACTCGGTTTCCCATTTGCGCATCCAATGATTAGCATTCACGTTTGCTTGGGCTGGCGCCGCTACCTTCGGGGCCAGCCGATGTGGCACAGCCGTCCCCGGCTGTGCACGTTCCAGAAAGACGTCCCTATGTGGCACAGCCGCCCTCGGCTGTGCATAGTCCAGGAAGGCGTTTCGAATGAAACGAATGGTTCTTGGCCTCATCGCTGCCGCCGCGGCCATGGTGGTCCTCACCCTTGCCGCCTCCGGCAGTGCCTCTCCTGCCAGTGCGCCCGCAACCCGAGCCGAGTCTTCCTCGGCCCCGGCACAGCCGAGGGCGGCTGTGCCACACCGGTTTGCCGCATCGGAGCCGATCTCCGCTGCATCCGCCCCGGCCGCCTCGCTGCCGGCCTGCATTGCCTTGTTCCCTGTCCAGCAGGTCGTCGACCTGTCCGGACCGGCCGCGGCGGCCGCGGCGGCGCTTCAAGCGAAACTGGACAGCACGTTCGTCGTGCTGACCTGTCCACCCTTTGTCATCGCCGGCAACCTGTCGCGCGAGCAGCTTGGCGGCTACGCCCAGGACAGCATCGTGGGCCCGGCCCAGGCCATGTACGCCAGCTTCTTCGACACGCGCCCGGATAAGGTCATCACGGTGCTGCTGCTGGCCGATGCGAATACTTACCACGACTGGGCCCAGCGGCTCTTCGGCGATGCCAACATCCCTTATTACGGCTACTACCGCCACGCCCAGCGCACGCTGGTGATGAACATCGCCACCGGCTCGGGCACGCTGGTGCACGAGCTGACGCACGCCCTGATCGCCTTTGATTGGCCCGAGGTGCCGCTGTGGTTTAACGAGGGCCTGGCCAGCCTGCACGAGCAGTGCCAGGTCGCCGGCGATCGGCTGATCGGCCTGCCCAACTGGCGGTTGCCGGCCTTGCCGGCGGCCATCCGCCGCGGCCGCCTGGCCGGCCTGGAAAAACTGCCGGCGGCCGACTTCTACGGCCCCGACCGCGGCCTCAACTACGCCCAAGCCCGCTACTTCTGCCAGTACCTCCAGGACCGCGGCTTATTGCGCGATTTCTACCGCCAATACCGCGCCAGCGCGGCCAAGAAGCAGACCCTCGAACAAGTCATCCAATCGGTGTGCGGCTGCGGCCTTGATCGGGTGGACCAGGACATGCGGCGCTGGGTGCTGACGCTGAAGTGGCCGTGAAAGAAGCCGCTTCAGGCTGTAAGAACGGTCGGCTTCCTCGCAAGGACTTTGAACTTGCGGGTTCCTCAATGAAGCGGTCCAATGGTCTGCGCTGGTGATCTAGCACTTCCCAGCAGGTGGCGCACTGTAGATTCGTAACATTTCACCCGTCTGCAAC
>PMYD01000159.1 GCA_003171335.1 Phycisphaerales bacterium | reverse complement strand
GCAGCCATCCACGATGCCGTTGTCGTTGTGCGACGTGTTGGCGAAGCGCACACCCATCATATCGCCGCCAGTGGTGGGATCGTTGCCGCCGCCGTCAAACAGGCAGTTCTGGAGCACCAGGGAGTTGGTGCCCTCGGCCACCTTGATGGCATCGCCCCAGCCCACTTGGCCCAGGGTAAGGCCGTAGTAGCTTTGGTGGGCGGCATTGATGAAGGCCATGTTGTTGAACGTGAAGCCCGGATGCAGGGCCGAGCCGGTCACGCCGCCGTTGATCTCCACAAGGTTGCCAATCGAATCCGACATACGGAAGTTCTGCAGGGTCATGGCGTTGACGCCCGCGAGCTGAACCATGGAATTACCCACAGTCATGCCGTTGGCATCCTTCAAGCCCTGCCAGACGGTGTTGGTGTTGGCGTCGGTGCCGCTGCCCGAGCCGGACAGGTTGATCGACTTGGTCCACACCCAGGCGGCCGGCGGCGGGGAGGTACTATTCAGGTTCCACTCGGTGTAGAGGCCGGGGCCCATCAGCAGGGTGTCACCTTCGCTGGCCCAGCCGTACGCTTCGTTGACGGAGTTGTACTCCAGTCCTGTCGCGGCCACGCACACCACGTTCTTGCCCAGGGTGTCGAGCAGGATGGGGTTGACCACATCGGGCACATCGCCCACCCAGGCCGCCATGGCGCCCGTACTGACCATCATCAGCGCCGCAACTGCTCCAATTACTTTCACAGCTCGCATTGAACTACGCCTCCTTACAACGTGTACAAAGAACGCCGCGGCAAAAGCAACGCCGCGACAAACACCCGGCGGGCCTGGCTCCAGCAGGAAGACCCGCAGAACAAAAGAACACAGGATCAAAATCGTTTACGGTAAGAAAAGGACAGGGGTAAACAAACCGTCCGACAGGTTGGCGATTTTGCGCCTCCTTCCTCCGTTTTACCTGACGTGCGTCAGGTTGTTGAGCGAAACGCCTACTTCACATCTCCGTTGCTTACGAGCAGAGCTATTGGTCCTCGCAAGCCTCACATCCTTTGGGCACTGTATCCTACCACGTTTCCTTTTTTTGGCAAGCCCTTTTTTGCGGGCAAGTCACCAAAAGAATTATATTTGCCACTCTGCCAAGCATAACTTATTATTGTTCAAGCAATTCCAGCAAGCTGTCAGTGCATGCTACGAACCGGGCCGCTCCTTACCTGGCCGGAATTCACGGAACAACCTCGCCATACTCCAGCCGCCAGCATGCAAATCGAAGCCGCCAATCTACCCCAGGTAGCCACAGGCGCCGCCTTTGCGCACGCGTGGGGCCGTCCACACCTGCTATTGGGCTTAGGCGCGTTTCTTGAGAAGCTTGTCGCGGCCAGAGGTCTTGCCGCGACCACCGGAGCGATGGACTGACGATCCCTTCCGCGCGGTCCGCGCGGCCTTTTGAAGAATCCGGCCGACCTGCCCAAAAGCCTGTCTTTCAGCTTGACATATTTTTGAGAATCTCTAAAGTCATCATCGGAGTGCGCCAACGAATTGCCGCCAAGTATGTTAAGCCTCGCGTTGTTTTGCATTGCCTGCCAGCCTCAGGGAGAAGCGAGATGTCTTTGACCGCTGATCGCCACAATCGCCCCGCCGCCGCCCCGTTACTCGAATCTCTGGAAGATCGCATCCTGCTGACGACGCTGTTCGGCGGAGACACCTTCGAGTACATCGATGCCAGCGGCCAGACGATCCGCGTGGCGCTGCGCGGCGATATTATTGCCGAATTCCTCGCCGCCAACATCGACCAGTCTTCTCCCAACCCTTACGCCCAGGACCTGGTCGTCGGCGATGTGCCCGGCACCTTCCTCCAGAGCGCCATGGGGCAGAGCCCGGACATTCTGGGAGGACGAGGCGGCGTCAACGGGCTCAGCATCATTGGTCCGACCCCGATTTTTGACCCCTTGTACGGGCCGGGCAACCTGACGAACATGACCCTTACGGATGTCACCGACCGCATCAACCTCGACGCCCTGGCCAGCGAGGATGCTATCGGCAACGGGGCCACGTACAGCTTCAATGTGACCACCGCGCATGTGCCCCAGCCCGATGGAACCACGGCCGACCGGAAGATCGTGCAGCTCGTCCGGCTGAGCACCACCACGGGCAACGGCACGGTGGAATCGATGCTGCAGTGGGCCTCGCTGAACGAGGATGTGATGAGCAATCTCGTCGGCACGCTGCCGCAGATCAACGCCTTCGCGGTCGATCCGATCACCGGCCTGGGTTACGCCGTAGGCGATGTGGTAGGCGCCAACGGCAACATCAGCATGCTGTACCGCATCAACCGCACCACGGGCCTGATCGAGACCGTGGGCCCGGTGACCAACGTGAGCCACCTGGGCAACGCCCGCGGCGGCCAGTTGGGCGGTGTGCAGGCTATTACGTTCAACAGTGTCGGACAACTCTTCCTGCTGACGCAGGATCCCGCCGGCGGCGGCCTGCTGAATAATACATCCCTGGTGGCCGTGGACAAGGCGACCGGCCAGTTCACCGATTCGCAGACGATTGGCCTGCATAACGCCGCCGGCCCGCTGGCCAGCCTGTATCTGGGGATGGCCTTCCTGCCCGGCAACGACTCCACACTCTATGCGGTGGACGCCACCGGCCAGCTCGTGCGCATCCCGGTGCCCAACGCCCCCTACCCGCCCTTTGTCTTGGTGGCGCCGGTGGGCGTGGTCACCGACGGCACCAATACAACGGCGCTGAATATCCAGGGATTGGCGTTTGCCCACGACATTAATGATCGCGTCGTTTTGGTGGGCCTGGAGCATACGACTACCGGCGCGCGCCTGGACTACATCGACCTGAACACCGCCGTCGCCACGCCCGAATGCCAGGCCGGCTCGATCCGCAACGTGAACGACATCGCCAGCTACACGCAGCCAGGCGATTCGCGGCCGCTGCTGTTCGCCGTGGACTCCATGGCCGGGCAACTCATTCGCGGCTCGGCCGTGGCCATGCCGGTGGATAAGGACGGCATCTCCATTGTCACGTCCATCCAGGGCGCCGATTTTCACCCGAGGACCGGGTCGCCGGATGATGAACAGCTCTTCTTCACCGGCCGCGATGGAACCTCCGACCGGCTGTACAGCATCGACACGAGCAAGCTGAACCGCTCGGCGATCCAGAACACCATGACGATGCGGGGCACGCTCTGGTCCAGTACAACCGATGTGCGGACCATCACCTCCATCGTCTGGGACCAGACCAGCGACTCGACCGCCACGTTGACCGTGGTGCAGACGGGAGGACTCCTGGCCGCGACCGGCGGCGCCGCCCTGTATGACATCAATTTCGCCGCTGGCGGTGCGACGCTGACGAACTTCATGCCCATTACGCAGATCATCAACGGCGCCACCCAGGACCTCAGCAACATCACCGGCATCGAGTATGTCAATGACAACCCGCTCCAGGCGGAGCCGTACGTTTACGCGATCCAGAGTGGCGCGAACGCCGAATTACTGCGGATCACCCGTGCCACCGGACGCGTATACGTCGTGGGCACACTACCCACCGCGACCACCCCGGTCGTGGGCGCCAACTTGCAGGGCATCGCCTGGAATCCGCTGGTCTACAACCCCTTCACCAACCAATTTGGCGCCCTGATTGCCACCGATGCGACCGCTGATGACCTGGTGATCCTGGATTATCGAGACCGGTTCAGCAAGGCGGATCTGTTCTCCATTTTTGTCTCGCAGGCCTCCGAGAACGCCTCGATCGCGATCGCGTACGTGCCGCCGTTCGACCCGGCCAACCCCACCGTGCCGCGCACCATGGACCCGTTCGGCGGCACCGCCGGCTCGCTGCGCATCAATCCGGCCCAGGGCGGGCAGATGATCGTGATCAGCTCCGGCGGCGATGGCCGCGTCTGGATCGGCGCGCGCTCGCAAAACCTTTTCCCCGATCCGATCAACGATGAGGACATGTGGCCGATGTACAAGTGGACCGTCGGTCAGGTCGGCGTTCGCCCCGCCGGCTACGACGATCTGCCCGATGACCCCACCGCCAACCTGTCGGCGGGCATCACGGTGGCGCAAAGCCTGCTGACGTTTATCGACAACCAGCCCGGGCTGGTGCAGCACATGATGGGCCTGAACGTGGGCCAGGCCCACTCCATGGCCGTTGACCGCAACGGCAACATCTTCCTGATCGACAAGGATGGGCTGGACCCCAACGGGATGCCCATTAACCAGGACCAGATCATCCAGGTCAATTCCGCCACCGGCCTGGCCATGTCCGCGGTGGGCTTGTTCTCCGGCTTGACGGCCGTCAACGGCGTGCAGGCCATGGCGTATGGCGACCCCCAGATGAACGGCATACAGCAACTGTACGCCATCGTCTCGACGCCTTCCTACGTGCCCACACAGGTCGTGCATCAGCCGCTGCCGGGGGATGTGTTCAACGAGGCGGCCACCGCGCTGACGGTTGCGCCCGGCAACATCATGTATGCCATCGGCGCTAATGTCGACGGCAATTATAATCTGTACCGCATTAACACCCCGGCCTCTGGCCCGATGACCGTGTCAGCTCCGCTGGAGATATTTGAGGTCCTGCCGGATGGCACCACCTCGCCCGTACGCAATATCTACACCCTCGCCTCCAGCACGATCGACGGCACCCTTTATGTCATTGGGCGGGATAATCTGGGCCACCAGGCTCTATACACACTCAACCCCAACCCCACCAATCTGGTGCCCGGCGGCCTGCAAGCGCAGGCCATGCGGGTGGCCGAATTGTCCGATTCGGGCCTGAGCGAGACCGACCCTTTCACCGGCCTGGCATTCATGAAATTGAGCAACTCGACGGAAGCCCTGTTCGCCAGCCAGAGCCGCGCCGACGGTTCGTATCTCTTCCAGGTCGACCCGGCCAGCGCCAACGTGACCGAAATGAGCGGCGGCACGCTGGGGACAGGCAAGATTCTGGTCAACGGGGGTGGCGCGAGCGTGGTCGTGGCCGGCATGGCTTTCGACACCAACGGCAACCTGATCGCCGTGGACCGCGGCGGCGACGCGGGCGCCGGCCGGTTGATAAAAGTCAACCTGGCCGACCCGGCCTTGTCGCAGGCCCTCACGCTCGCCGGCAGCATCCCGGCGGACTACATGGGCTACACCAGCGACGTTTCGGGCTTGTTCTACACCATCAACACCGGCGGCGCCGGTACGGACGATGAAATCCTGGTCACGCGCGGGAACCTGCCCACGCTGGGCACTGTCGCCCTGACGATGAACGCGGGCATACTGACCGGGGCCGACTTCACCCCCATCGCGCTGGTGGGCGGCGGGAGCGTGAGCAAGGTCACGGCCATGGCATTCTCTCCCAAAGCCGGCTCGATCCCGGGAATGCAGGGGCTGTACGTCCTGGCCGATGGAAAGCTTTACGAGATCAACCCGCTGACGGGCGCACTGCTGTCGGCCGGTGACACGATCCAGGCCCACAATTCCGTCGGCTCGTCTTACAACGTGACGATCAGCTCCATGTCGTTCGACGCCGTGGGCACGTTGTACGGGGAAGACCCCTATTATGGCCGGCTGGTCGATATCGACCTGGGCTCCCTGGGCACCGGCACGGTCTGGGCGGGCACCCGCACCGCCACGGTCGCCGGCTCACTGAGGCCCACGGTCGGCTCCATCGCCTACGACTACGCCAACGACCGCTTCCTGGCCGTCGACAACTGCACGGCCAACAATATCAACGGCGGTACGGGCTCAGCCACGATGTTCAAGCTGCTGGGAACCCAGTCCGACTCGGCCGTTGGCCAGAGCATGTACCGCATCATGATCGGCGGCGTCGTGACCGGGCAGGTGTATTCCAGCGGCTCGATGGACCTGTTCTACGCCGGCTGGCTGATTACGGGCGATGCCTTGGGGCTTTACCAGGGGGATCTGGTCGCCGCCACCTCGCCGCCGCAGCGGCCGGACAACTTCTTCTTCGCCGGCGACCTACGGAATTTGATCGTCTCGGGCTCCCTTGGCACGCTGGATGATTCGGGGCTCGATAAGCCGGTGTACCTGACCGGCTTTGACATGCACATCATGGGCAAGCTGGGCCAGCTCAAGACGCTGGCGGACTTCATCGGCAGCGCGGATGTGGAGGACCAGAACGGCATCCCGAACCTGCCCGATGGCTCCTTCAGCCTCCCGCTTGGCCAGCTTAACGGCGTGGATATTACCTATCACCAGGAGGTGGAAGACCGCAACATCGCCGGCATCGGAAACGCCCCGGTGGATGGCTGGCTGTTCGAGCGATTCGAGTTGTACAACGGCGCCAATTTTACCAACGACACCTTTGCCACCGCGCAATACGTCGGTTCGGTCCGCTCCGCCACGTCGGGCCAGCCGGACATCATCCGCATCGACGGCACCTTGGAAGGCGCCGGGCCTTCGGTCGCCGGCGGCACCGACTGGGTGGATTATTATGCCGTGCCGTTGATGGCCGGCCAGACCATTACCGTGCAATTGGTCACCAGCCCCAATCCGCTGGAGGTTTTTGATCCGGACGGCCGTTTAATTGCATCAAACCTGTCACTTAATGACCCGGCCGCCGTGCTGAACGAGCCCTTCCGGTTCACCGCCGATCGCCCCGGAGCCTACCGGTTTGTCGTGGGCATGGCCCCCCCGGCTTCCGGCACCTACAATATCACAGTATTCTCCGGCCCGTACGAAATGCTGATTCAGGATGTCGGCGACCTGGCGGTCGGCGGTTTTGTGGTGGGCGGGAATGTCTTCGCCCCTGCGTATCGCGATCCCACCGATGAGAACCAGATCAACCAGCAGAACAATCCGATCCAAACGGATAGCCCCGTCTTCCGCATTCGCCGCGGCGACATGGGCGCGTTTTCAGTCGGCAGCGACTTCTTGTCTCAAGATACTTCGACCATCCAGGTTGACCAAGGCGGCCTGCGATCGGTCGTGGCGGCCCAGACCGGCATTCCGAACGGCTCAGGCTGGATGGAAGGCATCTACATCCAAACGGCCCAGGACATCGGCCGCCTCCAGGCCACCAATGGAACCTGGCTTGATCTCGAGTATGTCAGTTGCGGCGGAAGCGTGCAGTTGATCGACGCGGCCGCCACATTGTGGTTGGAGCTTCACGCCAACGGCGGGCTGGGTGTTCTGCACGCGGGAAACATGGCGACCAGTCCCCCCAGCATCATCACCGTCAACGCCGACAACAAGGGCGCCGACGGCATCATCGACCTGATCGACGTGACGGGCAATCTCGGCGCTGGTGGCGTGGGCGGCCCGGCCATCACCACGGGACCCGGGGGCGACGTGCGCTATATGCGGGTCGGCGGCAGCGTCTTCAGGGATAGCTATTTTGGCTCGCCGCCGCCGGAAGGCGACTCGTATACCTTCACGCCCACGCCCGGTCACTCCAGCGTGACCGTGCGCGATGATTCCGGCGGCGAGATTGTGCTGACGCCGATACCCGCCAATTGCGACGAATTCGGCAACCCCCTGACGGACCCGGCCACCGGCCAATTGGCCACCGCCACGCTGACGTACCGCACGTATGGCATCCGCGGCAGCGGCGGCAGCGTGTTGATCGACGTAACGTCCACCGGCGGGCTGAAGGTCGGCAGCAACAGCTTCGGCAATGGCAGCCCGGTGGAAGTCGGCACGATCACTGCCAACGGCGCCGGCCGGGGCGTGGTCATTACACCCGGCCTGCCTGATTTCAACACCGGCGCGCCCACCGCCAGCACGCTGGCCCTGGCCCCAGATGCGGGCACCAATCTGCTGGTGGACATCAGCGGCACCTCGGCCAACCCGATTGATGTGTTCCACATCATCGGCGGCACCTTCACCCGCATCAGCAACACCACCGGCGGCGAAATCGTCAGCGTGACGGCTACGTCCATCGGCGACTTGTCCACCGTCGGCACGCTGGGCCTGGCCGAGACGCATACCGGCCAGGTGGTTGAAGGCATTGCCGTGGTTTCCGATGCCCGCCCGTTCCGGCTCCAGAAGAATGCCATCGCCGTGACCGGCGATGTCGTTTCGGCCAGCGCAAGGCGCGGCCTGGGCAACTTCATCATCGGCGGCACCCTGGGCACACTGACCGCCGATGCCGGCGGCACCCCCAACCCGGGAGATGGCGATTTCCGCGGCATCGCCGGCCCCATCCTGGTCACCCGAGACATCAACTCCGTTCAGATCGGCGAGGGCATTGCTCCCACCGGCACCGGCGAGTTCTCATGGGCGGGCCTCTACGCCCAAGGCACCATCTGGTATGTCACCAACCAGGGCCTCAGTTCTGACATCCACGGCATCATTGACGGCCAGACCGGCGTGCAGCAGATCTCGCTGCGTGATGGTTCGATTATCAACACCGAGATCACGACGATAGGGATCGGCGAGACCACCGTCTTCGACGGCGGTTCGGTCGTCGGCGGTCCTATCGGCAACATCAACCTCACCGGGCGCGGCGGCATGATCGGCACGATGGTGCTTGGCGGGGTGATCGGCAACACCACCGTCAAGGGCGGCTTCGGCATCCTCGATTGCTGGTACGCCTTCGCCACCTTCACGGGCACGCTGGGCAACATCACCGCCGATGGCTACGGCGTCCGTTCGGTGTTCTTCACCGGCGGCCTCCGGATGGGCAACCTCACCGCCACGGGCACAGGAAATCTGCTGAACGTGCTGGATTACGCCCCCTCCGTCCGTTACAGCCAGGACGGCGACTGGGACCCCATCTTCAACGAGCGGCTCAGCCGGCTCAACGACTTGCACCTGTTCCTGGGCACCACGCTGGCCGACCCCATCATCACGGGCATCAGCGAGAGCGGCGTCATTGAGAATGTCTATGCCCAGGTCAACCAGAGCATCGGTGTGGTGCGGGCGTTCCGCCTGCAGGGGCAACCCCCCGCCGCCGGTCTGTCTGCCCAACTCGCGAAAATCTTTGGCATCCTGAATGTGGCCAACAGCTTTGATGCGGCCGATTACATCGGCGGCATCATCACCCTGAACACGATCCTTGGCGGGCTGGAAGTCACCACCGGCCGGCTGGGCATCTTCAGCCCCGGCGGCGATGTGTATGGGCTGAGCATGACCATTGCCGGCCGCATCGACCGCATCGACATGAAGGGTAGTCTGCTGGCCAATTCCAGCATCACCTCCAGCGGCCCCAATGGCGACATCAACTTCTTCCACGTCGGCGGCAACGTCGACGGCGACATCCACGCCGCCGGCCGGATCGGCACCATTCTCATCGATGGCGATGTGACCGGCAATATCACCATCGACGGCAACAACCGCACCGGCAACGTGCTGGCCCTGATGCGCCTGGGCGGCTCGCTGACGCGCGGCTCGCTCGACATCACCGGCAACGTGGGCACGATCGACGTCGCGGGCAGCCTGGGCGCCTCCGGCGATGCGCTGACCATCTCGGGCAACCTGACGGCCCTGCACGTGGGAACCAATCCCCACCTGAACGGGTCGGACATGGCCCTGAACTTCTCCATCACCGGCAACCTGACCTCGATGGACATCGCCGGGCGTTCCACCGGCACGATTTACGTCGGCGGCGACGCCACGCGCATCAACGTCCAGAGCGACCCCGCCACCGTCAACAGCACGCTGGTTTCAGGCAAGATCGATGTCATCGGCAATTTGCGCAGCCTGACCGTCAACGGCGGCGACCTGGACGCCATGGTGACGGCCGGCCGGGACATCACCTCCGCCACGATCACCAACGGCAGCCTGGGCAGCGATGGCGCCTTCGTCAGTTCCTATGGCAACATCGGCGCCGTCACCATCACCCATGGCGATCTGCTGGGCTCCGTGCGAACCCCGGATGGCAATATCAGTTCCATCACGGTTACCGGCTCGGACCTGGGCGGCCAGTCCACCATCCAGGCCGCCGCGCTCAATTCGCTCAATGTGACCGGCTCGGTGATTTCCGGCGCGACGATTGATCTTTCCGGCGCGGTCAACAGCTTCCACATCGGCCACGACGTCCAGGCCGGAGCCAGCATTCAGTTGGGCAGCGTGCCGCTGATCCTGATCGGCGGGTCCGCGCTGGGCCAGATGACGATCGGCTTTAGCCCCCTCAGAACCACGCTGAACGTCGGCGGCGACCTGGGCGGCTACGTCCAAATCGACGGCAACGCCATCGTCACCGCCCGCGGCGATATGCGCGATAAATCGACGCTCATCATCGTCGGCGATCTGCCCACCTTCACTGTCACCGGCGCCGTGCATGGCACGGCGGTGGTGGATGGCTCGGGCGGCATCTTCCACTTCGGCAGCCTGGCGGGCGCGGTCATCACCACCGGCTTTGACTTGCAGAAACTCAACCTGGACGGCGACTCGGCCAACAGTGTCGTGCAGGTGGGCATCTCCCGCGGCACGCCGCTGCCGGCCAACCAGCCGGCGCCTTCGCCCCTGCCTCCGCCGACGCCTGACGACGGGCTGCTGCAAAGCACGGTCATCCCGCTGGACCCGTACAAGGCCAAGCTGGACGGGCAGTGGCTGGGTTCCATTGCCGCCTCCGACGGCAAGGTGTACTTCGGCGATTCGACCCATGCCGACAATGCCTCGGGCATGCTGTTCCAGTACGACCCGGCCACCGGCGCCACCAACGTGGTCGCCCCCAACCTCAGCGCCATCTGCGGCGAGAACGATCAGGTCAACGTGCCCCAGGGCAAGCTCCATAGCCCGATCGTCGAGGCCAACGGCTGGATCTTCTTCGATACGCACCTGGGCAACTACTGGACCGCGGCGGAAGAGGCGTACACCGGCAGCCATCTGATCGGCTATCAACTGGGCAGCCTGGAAGCGGGCCACGCCGTGTTCCGCGATTACGGCATCATGATCCCGCACTACACCGGTTACGCGGGACTGACGGTCGACCCGACCGGGCAAAACATCTGGGCGCTGGTAACACCGTGGCGGCCCGAAGATGCCGCCGTCAGCGGCGCCCACCTGGTGCGGACCAACATCAACTCGGGCCAGATGACCGACTTTGGCCCCATCGACCCCAGCACGCACGGCCAGGAGTCGGACTTCTTCATCTTCGCCGATGACCGCGGCGACTGCTGGGCCACAGTCAATAACGGCACGGACAAGCTCTACGTCGCCCGCGGCGCCACCGGCCACATGGAGTCCTTCGCCCACGCCCTGCCGCCGATGATGCACACGACCCAGAAAGGCGTGGTCTCCCCCTACCAGGGCAAGACGTTCTGGGAATGGGGACAGGCCATCGACGGCGAGCACGCCCTATTCACCGAGGCCGACGACAGTGCCCAGGACCCCAACCTGTATGTCAGCGGCGAACTATACGAGTTCGACGCCTCCAAGATGGCCGCCGGCGACGTCGCCGACGCCTTCCACCAGGTCGCCTTTATCGGCGGCAGCGAACTGGGCATTACGTACAGCAACGGCAAGGTGTATTACGCCCGCCGCAGCGATGGGGCCTGGCAGCCCAAGATCGACGGCATGGCGGATGCCAACGGCCAAACGTGGGATCCCTCCCTGGATACCGGCGTGCGGCTGCACCTGTACAGCGTGGATGTGACGCAGAGCGACCCGCCCATCGTCGACTACGGCGCGATCGTCGACAGCCAGGGTCAGTTCCCGTGGCGGCTGGAAAGTATGTCCGCACGCGATGGCAAGGTATTCATGACCGGCGACTGGATCTGGACGGGCAACGTCCCCGACAGCTACCACACCTATCGCCGTCTGGTTGACGAGGCCCCCGATCCGAGTGACCCATACGTTAAGCTCGTCCGCGGGCAGGTCTTCGTCGTGGCCGACCTGAACACGCAGCCGCAGGACAACGGCAGCGCCACCCCCCACCAGCCTGCGCTATTCGGCACCGGCTCCATCCAGGAGACCGGGCGCATCGCCACCCTGGGCGGCCTGACCCTCGGCGGCAAGATGACCAACACCATCATCGCCGCCGGCGGGTCCATCAATTTGGTCACGGTGCCGGGCGGCATGACCAATAGCAGCATCTCCAGCGGTTTCGTGCTGGGCGGTTCGGGCATTCAGGCCGCCATCAACGATCCCACGCCGCTGGACAGCCTGGCCGAGCTGGATGCCACACGCGGCGCTGCCGACCGCACGCTGCTGTGGGGCAACATGGGCCCGGTCACCATCGGCAAGCCCTGGCAGGTTCACAGCGCCTTGACGGCTGGCGTCGATCCAGGCAACGACGGCGCCTTCGGCACCGCCGACGACAACGTCACCAGCTCCAAGAGCGGCGGCATCAGCAAATTCACCGCCATGCCCAACACGTTCCTGGACAGAAACTCCTACTTCCTGGCTGACGGCGGCGCCTTCGGCGCCATCATCGGCTACACCCTGGACTCCAATCCCCAGACCGGCATCGCCGTGAACGATCCGCTGGAAACGCTGCAGACGACCATCAACGGCGGCACCACACGCCAGATCAACGTGGGCGGCCATACGGTCACCGTCCAGGTCTCCGGCCCCGGCTCGGTCGAGGTGCACGACGGCAGTACCTCCGACACCGTGCTGGATACCCTGGTCGTCCGCGGCGGCACCAGTCAGACCAGCATCGTCATCACCACCGATGTGCCCGGCTCCGTTTCCATCGGCCGGCTGCTCACGCAGGACAACAGCACGATCGGCACGTTCCGCTTTGACGGCGACCTGGTCGGCGATGGCACGTCCGATGTGGACTTGTGGATCGACGGGCCGGTGAATTCCTTCACCGTCCGCGACCTGGGCGGCGACGGCTTTACCGGCAAGATCGGCGGCGACGTCACCACGATGTCCATCCGCAACCAGAACGCCGCCCAGCTTTATATCGGCGGCAAGGTCAGCACCTTCAACGTGGTGGCTTCCAACGCCGACCCGGTCCTGAAGAATCTGGCCACCGCCCCCAGCGATGGCATCAACACCATGGCCACCGATTCGGCGGGCAACCTCTGGGTCTTCGACAGCAAGACCGGCAAACTGTCCAAGGTCAATCCGACCACCGGCCAGGCTCTCGCCACGGCCACCGTGACCGATGCCTTGGGCGGCGGCGCGTTGACCCTGACGGGCATGGACTTCACGGGAAGCGATGTGCTCCTGGCCGTGGCCACCCTGTTCGATCTGAGCCCCACGCGGCTGGTCGGCCCGGCGGCCCCCGCTCCGGTCGATCTGCACGGCCTGGCCGTGTCGCCCACGGGGCAGATCCTGTCCGTCGAGGAAGCCGCCTACGTGCCCATCGGCCAATTGGGCGGCAACTACAACATTCTGGCGATGGCTGCCGGCCAGTCCAAGCTTCTGGCCGTGGATGACCTTGGCCCCAACCTGGCGCTGTTCAATATCACCCTGAACTCCATGGGGCAGGTTACCGGCTTTACGACGGTCGGCAACATCGTGATGAAGGTGAGCGGCGCGGCCGTCACCAACATTCACGCCATGAGCTTCGATGCGTTCAATAACCGCTTCCTGGCGATCGGCAACGTGACCAGCCAGTACGGCCACCAGCAGGTCCTGCTGAGCATCGATGCCGCCACGGCCCAGGCCACCTTCGTGGCGGCCTTGCAGGATGCCGGCGGCGCCGTCAATTACGTCGCCCCCGATCCTCAGCACCCGGCGACCATCCCCGACAGCGTCGAAGGCCTGGCCGCGCCGCACACCTCCGGCACCATGTACGTCGTGCGGTCGATCGGCGGCGTGGACCGGCTCTTTACGCTGGACACCGCCAGCGGCCAGTTGACCGAAGTGGTCGGCGGGGCCGGCAACGGCCAGGTCAAGGTGAGCGGTGCGGCCGTGAACCTGGCGGGCCTGGCCTTCGACCCGAGCGGCTATCTCATCGCCCTGGACACGCCGACTGGCCGAACCATCCGCATCCGCACCAATAGTCCGGCCGGCTCGTGGGCGCTCGATCTGAACGGCTCGGTCACCACCGGCGCCAGCGCCCTGGCCATCGACCCCAACGGCCAGATGTACGTCGTCGATAATGTCCAGGCCGGAAGGCCCCTGTTCGGCAACATCGGGCGCGACCGCCTGGTCAGTTTCGACCCGGCCACCGGCGTCACCCAGCCCATCGGCACGTTGTCCTACAGCGGCAACGGCTACTTCAACGATGTCCTGTGCCTCGGCTTTGACGATGCGGGCAAGCTGTACGCCCTGGTCCGCGAGCTGGATGGCACGGGCGGCGCGGCCAGCATCGCCGGCCAACCCAACGGGGTGGCCCTGGTGTCCATCGAAACCACCCCCACCGCCGACGGCCATGTCCGCGTCGACGGCCCCACCGCCGTCGGCTCGGCCGGCGTGCTGCTGGATGCCGGCGGCGTGACCAACAATTTCACCGCCCTGGCCGTCGATGGCAACGGCCAGCTCTGGGCCATCCGCCGCACGCTGGATGGACTGCACGACGAGCTGGTCCGTCTCACCATTACCGGCACGACCACCTCCCTGAACGATGTCCAGGTCGGCGCCGTCGACACGGGCATCGTGGGCATGGGCTTCACCGAGGGCGGCCAGCTCGTGGCCTACTCCGTCGCCGGCGGCAAGGCCGACTTGGTGAACGTCAACACCGTCGATGCCGCGCACTCCCAGCGGCTCTCCGCCGCCCAGGGCACGTTGAACCCGGCCATTGACGGCTTCGCCATCGGCCGCTCCGGCACGCACTACTCCTCCTACGCCTTCGACACCGGCGGCGCGGGCGGAATGTTCTACACCTCGGCCGGCCTGACCCCAACCCTGGGGGCGGTAAACACGTCCACGGGCCTGTTCACGCGGCTGCAGGGCCTGGTCCAGGACAGCGCCGGCACGCCGATCACCTCGCCGGTGGTCGACATCGCCGTCGATCCCAATAATCCCGGCCACGTGTATGCCGTCACCGCCGACAGCCGGCTATTCGAGTTCGACAACCAGACCGGCGCCTTTGTCCGCCTGGCCGGCACCATCACCGACAGCCAGACGCACCTGGTGCTGCCCATCAGCCAGATCGAGTTCGACGCCGATGGCCGCCTGCTGGGCATCGACAGCAAACTGAACCGCCTGGTGGTGATCGGCACGGCCGATGCGCAGGCGGCGGCCCTGACCGAAACTTCCGCCGTGAATCCCGCCGACATCGTGGCCGTCACGTTCGACGTCCACACCGGCACCCTGCTCGGGTTCGACACCAGCAGCGACCGCTTCGTGGCCTTCCGCGGCACCGACGCCAACCACCTGGCCGGCGTGACCGCCACCGCGGTGCCGCAGATGAATATCGGTAAGGCCGGCTCCGCCGGCTACGGCGGGCGCGTGGTCACCACCGGCAACTCGTTGGACACGATCACCGCCACCGGCAACTTCAGCGGCAGCCTGGTCACCGCCGGAACCATCACCCGCTTCACGCAGACCGGCGGCGACTTCGCCGGCGCCCTGGCGGCCGACCGCACGATCACGTCGGTCAACATCACCGGCGGCGATTTCAAGGCCGGCGGCTCCGTCCAGACGGACCTCGGCTTGACCACCTTTACCCTCACCGGCGGCGACTTGGGCGGGCTTCTTTCCGCCGGCAGCGCCGGCACGATCACCGTCCACGGCAGCGGACTGGCCAGCGCCGACCTGCTGGTCATCGGCAACGTGAAGCAGGTGACCTTCGACGGCCGCTTCGACGGCACCATGGAATTCGGCTCGGCGGGCAGCATCAGCGTCGGCCGCGAACTCGGGGCGCAGGCCCTGATCGAGGTCCAGGGCCCCATCAACACGCTGAACCTGGGCGGCATGACCGCCGGCAGCCTGGTTGCCCTCAACAATACGGCCGGCAGCATCACCATCGGAACCGTCGACAGCGGCACGCTTTCCGTGCGCCGCAGCGTCAACTCCATCCGCACGGCCGACACCACCGACGCCATTCTCGCCGTCGGCATCAACCTGGGCAGCCTGACCGTCACCGGCAACGCCACGCGCACGCTCTTCTCCAGCGGCGTGTGGATCGGCGATGATCATCAGTACAACACCGCCGACGACGTCATCATCGGCGGGGCGATCGGCACGGCGACCTTCCAGAAGAACTTCACCGACAGTGCCGTCGTGGCCGGCGTTCTGCCCGACCTGTCCGTCGGCCCGGGCATGCCCGATGACAAGCGAGCCTTCGTCGGCAACCCGACCGCCACGGACATCAGCCAGGTCGATTCCGCCACCGCCGGCGGCGTGCTGGTGAGCACCCTGGGCACGCTCAACTTCATCGGCGATGTGGTCAGCACGCAGAGCGCCATCGGGCACATTCCCGTGGTCGCGGCGGCCAACGGCATCGGCCGCATCGTGCAGCGCCTGCGTGGCAACCCCATCGCCCACCGCGTCTACGGCGACCCGTTCGGCGCCCCCACGGTCATCTCGGCCAGTCTCATCAACGCCACCGACGTGCAGGTGGTCTTCAGCGAGCCCATCGACACCGGCTCGCTGACCGTCAGCCGCGATGCCGACGGCGATGGCACCCTGGGCGGCCCGGGCGACTACACCGGCTCGATCACCGTGACCGACGTCCAGGGTCACGTTCTCAACGGCATCACGCTGCTGTACACGACCCAGACCATTCCCGGCGCGGTGCAGGGCGTGGTGACGATCCGGCGGACCGCCGGCTTCCCCAACGGCTGCATCGTCACGCTCTCGGGCAGCCTGACCGGACCGGCCATCGTCGATCGCTCCGGGCTGCGCTCCGCCCTGCGGGACTTCGACCGCGACGGCGTCCCCTCGGTGGGCGAGGACACGGCCGGCACGATCCTCGATGGCGACGGCAACGGCGTCGAAGGCGGCAATTACGTCCTGATCGCCTCCCTCCACGACACCAGCACCGGCTTTGCCGACGCGGTGAAAGTCGACCCCGTGGTGGACGCCGGCACGGTTCACATCCAAGGCACCTTCGGCCCCTATGACACGGGCCTGGAAGGCATGAACTTCATCATCGACTCGGGAATGGGGTTGTTCACCACCCTGGGCGATGTCGACGTGTACAGTTTCTCCGCCCAGGCTTACCAGTTCGTCCGCCTGGACCTCCAGACCGCCGATGTGGCGCGCATGGGCCTGTTCTACCTGAACACCCAGGGTACGGCCGACCCTTCGGACGACACGTACCAGTTGGTGGCCCGCTGGGACATCAACCGCGTCACCAACGCCATCACCCAGACCGACCGGCCCAAGGCGCTCCAGGAGTCCTTCGAGCTGCCGCGCACCGGCCAGTACTTCATCGCGCTGTACGGCCAGCAGGATCCCAACGCGGTGACATCGCCCGTGACGCCCACCAACCCGGATGGCTCGGTGCCCTACCAGTTGAAGGTGACGCTGGCCTCCAGCGATGATCTGCTGGATGGCGTGGCCAACGGCTACATCAACACCCAGCCCAATGACCCCATCGCCTATGTCAGCGACACCATCGGCGAGCATCACAACGTGCTGGGCGCCGCGGCGGACAAACGACTGGTGTATCTCGATTTCGCCGGCGGCCTGGCCACCGACTACCACGCCATCGTCAACCAGGATGTGCGCTTCCGGGCCATGGACCTGTCGCTGATCGACAGCCAACTGGCCGGCCTGGAGCAGCAGGTGATCGAGGGCAACGCCGCCACCGGCGTAACCGGCATCGTAGACCATATCCTCAGCATCTACCGCCACCTGCCCAACAGCGCCGTGAATGTGCAGCGGATTACCACCACAGACCCCAAGGCCGCCCTGGCCCAGTGGCTGGCGGCGGATGAGGGCATCTACTTCACCACCGTCGATCCGCAGACCTGGGGCCTGGACCCCAAGACCGACTTCACGACCGTTTTTGTTGGCGAGACAGACAACGCCGTCCTGGGCGCGGGCCTGTACGGCATCGCCAGCGATATCCCCGTCGCCGGCGAAACGCCCTCCGAGAACGCCGGCATCTTCGTCCAGAATTTCGTCGACCCGGTCACCGGCGCGACCTTGCTCACCGGCACGACCCTGGCCCAGAAGATGAATCAGGCCAGCATGATGCTGGCCAACGTGGCCGCCCACGAACTGGGCCACACGCTGGGCCTCAACCACCAGACCACCGACCGCGTGAATTACATCCTGGAGCCCACGCCCACCGATCCCAACTCGGGCCCGGCCGTGATGGGGTACGCCCTCGTGAACATCATGGAGACGCAGGAGATGTACTTCGGCAACGCCCCCCTGGCCGATGCAGAGTTCCCCATGGGCATCCCCCCGATTGGCGCGCCGGCCAACTACCCCGTCGCCTCGATCGACACGGCCGACATGCTGGCCTGGTGGTTCGGTTGATTTTCGACTCGTGAAGAAATGTTTCACGCCGCCCCGGGTGGTCCAGCCGCCCGGGGCGGTTTGCTATCCGGATGCAGCGCCAAGTCTAGAGCACCGAACGATTGAGATGTCATATTCAGGCGTCGGCGAGACAAGGATGGCAAGGAAGAAAACCGAAGGCATATTCCTAATATGCTGAGGTTTTTCTGACGCCGCCAGCCGCCGTCGCAGCCAGCATGAATGTGACAGATCAAGAGTGAGTTGCTCTAAAGAAGAACGTCGAACCCTTCCCCACCTCGGATTCGAACCAGATTTCCCCGCCGTGGCGCTCGACGATCTTCTTGCAGATGGCCAGCCCGATGCCTGAGCCGGGGTATTCCTGCCGCGCGTGCAGCCGCTGGAAGAGTTGGAAGACCCGGTCTTTCTGCCTGGGATCGATGCCAATCCCATTGTCGTTCACCTGGAACAGCCAACCGCCCCCTTGCTGATTTGCGCCAATATGAATCTCGGGCCGCCGGCCCTCCTGGCGGAACTTGAGCGCGTTGCTGACCAGGTTCTGCAGCAACTGCTGCATCTGCGGGCCATCCGCCATCACCGTCGGCATGGGATCGCACGTAATCACGGCATTGGATTCCTGCACGGCGGCCCCCAGGTTGGCCTTCACATGCTCCACCACGCCCTGCATGTCCAGGGCGGCTAGATGGATGCCCTGGCTGCCGGCCCGGGAATAGGCCAGGAGGTCCTTGATCATGGCGGACATGCGGTTGGCGCCGTCGAACGCATGGCCGATATATTCCCTCGCCTTTTCGTCGAACTGCCCTTCGCCATGCTTGTTCAACAATTCCAGAAACAAGGTGACCACGCGCAGAGGCTCTTGAAGATCGTGGCTGGCCGCGTAGGCGAACTGCTCCAGGTCCTTGTTGGACCGCTCCAACTCCGCCGCGGCCCGCGCTAGTCTTTCCTCCGTCGCCTTCCGGTCGGTAATCTCCCGCTGCGTGCCCCAGGCGCGGACCAGCACGCCGTTTTCCACCACGCCGATCACCGAATTGCTGAAGTAGCGGATGTTGCCCTGCCGGTCCACTTCCTTCGATTCCCGCTGGATCACTCGATACCCGGAACGGATAAACTCCCGCAGAGACTCGCTGCTCCGCGGCTCCCGGCGGGGCAGCAGGTCCTCCACCTTCTTGCCAATAATGTCTTCAGACTTCGCCCAGCCGAACATTCTCGCCTTGGCATCGTTGCACTCGGCAATGTGAGCCTTGTACATGAGATCGATCTGCCGATCCTCCGGCAGGGAGGTGGAAATCGGCGGATCCGCCTCGATCCGCCAGATTCCTTCGGAACTGTTGGCGACAAACGCGCGGTAGCGCTCCTCGCTTTCCCACAAGGCCCGCTGCATTCGTTTGCGCTCAATGGCATATCGCATGGCCCTCGCCAGCAGGCGGGCATCGGCCTCCCCTTTGACAAAGTAATCCTGGACCCCCTGGTTAACCGCCTCGAGCGCTAAGGCTTCATCCGCGCTGACGGTCAGTACGACGACCGGCATATCCGGCGCGCTAGCAATCACTTGCCGGATGGTCTCGGGCCCCTTGCTGTCCGGCAGACCCAGATCAAGCAGGACCACGTCACAGTCGTCCGCCTTGATCCGTCGCAACCCCTCGGCCAGCGTCGACGCTTCCTTCAGGTCGAATTCGCCGCCGGTGATATCCCGCAACGCCCGTTTGATCATCAAAATATCTGCCGGATTGTCCTCGATCATCAAAACCCGGGTATTTTCGCGAAACATCCGGGCTTCAAGATCCGACGTTTCCGGCGGTACGGCTATTCGCATGGCATTGTATGAACGCCGTGGCGTTCAAACCTTTCACCCACCACGATTCTACGGCTGGTCAGGTATCGAAAAGAAAAACGTGGAACCTTGCTCCGGTCGGGTTTCGACCCAGATGCGGCCGCCGTGATATTGCACGATCTTCTTGCAGATGGCCAACCCGATTCCCGTTCCGGCATATTCCGAAGCAGGATTCAGGCGATAGAACATCTTGAATATCCGCTCGGCGTGCTCCGGTTCGATGCCGATCCCGTTGTCTTCCACGAAGATGAGCCAGCTCCGTTCTTCACGCCTGGCCCCGATGCGGACCGCGGGCACTCGGCCTTTGGCGCAGAACTTGATGGCGTTGCCCAGCAGGTTTTGCATGAGCTGGGCCATCAGCCGGCCATCGGCCATGAGCCCAGGCAGAGAATCGTGCCGGATGGATGCCCCGGTTTCCTCAATGCGGGCCGCCAGATTCCCCATGGCCATTCCCACAATGGCATTCATGTCCGTTTGGGCGAACGCTCTGCCCTCCCGGCCGAGCAGCGCGTAGGCCAGCAGATCGCGTATCAACGCCTGCATTCGTGCGGCGGCATCTACGGCCAGGTCCATGGATTGGCGAGTATCCTCATCCAGCGCTTTATCCAGCCGATGCTGAACGAACTCCACGTGCTGCCTGACCACGCGTAGCGGCTCTTGAAGATCGTGCGAAGCCACGTGTGCGAACTGCTCCAGTTCCTCATTGGACCGGGCCAGTGCCGCGGCCGTCCTGCGCAGTTCCTCCTCCGCGCGCTTGCGCAGCGTGATGTCAGTGATCGTCGCCATTGTGCATAGACCCTCGGGCATCTCGATGGGCGTGAGCCCGATTTCCACCGGCATTTCGAAGCCATCTTTTCGCACGGCAAAGAGATCTCGCCCAACTCCCATCGGGCGCTGCCGGGGGTCGGCCATGAACTCCGCGCGAAGGGCGGGATGGCCCGGCCGAAACCGCTGGGGCACGAGCATCTCAACCGGCTTACCGATCAGTTCATCGCGCTGATACCCGAATGCGACCTCCGCCTGGCGGTTCACCAGCGAGATCGTTCCATCCGCCGCCGCCAGAACCACGGCGTTTGGCGAGGATTCCACCAAAAGGCGGAATCTCCGTTCGCTCTTTGCGAGGTCGTCCTCAGCCTGCTTGGCCGAGATCCCTGTGGGTCCCGAAGTCGAGTCTGTACCATCACTCATGCGCGTTGAACTGCCTCTGGGCTGCACTTGTAGGCAATGACCCATAAAGACGATCCCAAAGACTACATCTTAGGTTCCGTCCGTACACAATCTTAGTGTCCGCGACGAGAACAGACCATGTCGCCCGACAGGCGGCCAGTTTGGGGCCCTTTTCCTCTCCAATCACGCGCCACTACCCTGCGAAACGCATTCATCCAGAGGCTTGTCGCTACTGCAAAGTTTTTTTGAATTTCGGTAAAATTTCTATTGACATTATGGATTAGT
>PMYD01000063.1 GCA_003171335.1 Phycisphaerales bacterium | reverse complement strand
GGCCGTGGCCGACGGCGATGCGCTGGGCCTCCAGATCACCGCCGACCTGGCCAGCGCCCTGACCATCACCGAGAGCGGCGCCCACGCCGTCACCCTGACCGTGCCCGGCCGAAACGGGGACGCCAACGCCGAGACGATCCGCTATTCCTGGTCGGGTACGGCGGGCGCCGACGTNNAGCGGCGGCTCGGCGGCGGCCGTGGCCCACAACGTGTATCGCTTCGATCTGACGTACTTGTCGGAGCAGTTCCACCAGTAGAAAGCGCCATGACTAGAGTCACGACAGTCCGCCGGCCCGGCTCCTCGGGCATGACCTTGATCGAGGCGACCATCGCCATGGCCGTCGTCTCGGGGCTCATGCTTGCGGCCGTAGCCTCGATGGGCGCCACGGGCCGCGCCCGCCAGGTGCAGTCCTCCTATGGCCGGGGCTACGTTCTGGCCCAGAATCTCATGGAAGAAACCGCCAGCGCCCGCTACACCGACCCCAACATTCCCACAAACTTCGGACGCGA
The DNA here is from genome assembly GCA_003171335.1 of Phycisphaerales bacterium. Lineage (GTDB taxonomy): Bacteria > Planctomycetota > Phycisphaerae > SM23-33 > FEN-1343 > FEN-1343. Next base: position 23,425 of record PMYD01000063.1, on the reverse strand, counting down.
GGCCGGCGAGACCGCCACCAGCCGCGCGAATTACGACGATGTGGACGACTACGACGGCTGGTCCGCCACACCGCCCACGGACAAGGCCAACAATGCCCTGCCCGGCCTGACGGGCTGGAAGCAGCAGGTCAGCGTCGTCTGGGCCGACCCGAACAATCCATCGGCCAACTCGTCCACCGACCAGGGGCTCAAGCGCATCACGGTAACCATCACCGATCCGCGCGGCCGCCAGACCGTTTTGACCAGCCTGCGCAGCCGCAAGAGCATCTTCGACACCGTCCCCACACCAAGCAGCCTGACGTACATCAAGTGGGTCAACCTCAACATCCAGGTCGGAAGCGACTCCGGTGCGGCCGTGTCGGCCGGCGCCTCGCTGCCCAACCGGCCGGCGCATCCCTAGCGTGCGCCATGATGGGACCACAGCCATGATCGCCAGCATGACATCTCCAACGGTTCGGCCGAAACCAGCGCTCGCCCGTCGCGGCAGCGCGTACCTGTTCGTCCTGGCCGTGGCCCTGGTCGTCGGCATGATCGGCCTGGGGGTCGTTTCCGTGGCCCGCATCCAGGTGCGCCAGGCCACCGACAGCCGCGATGAGCTGGCCGCCCGCGCGCTGGCTTCTGCGGCCGCCGATCAGTCCCTGCTCGCCATCGACAATACCACCAACTGGCGCACCGTCTTCAAGGGCCAGACCATCAGCAATTCGCTCAACGGCGGCACGCTGAGCTGGCAACTGGCCGATGCCAACGGCGGCAGCCTGGACGCCAGCACCGCCAACGCGGTCATCCTGACGGCTACCGGGCAGCGCGGGCTGGCCAAATATGTGCTGGCCTTCACCCTGACGCCCTCCGGCGGCTCAGGACCCTTCCCGACCGCCGACCGCACGCTGTCCTTTAGCACCACCACGATCAGCAGCAACGGTCACCTCAACCTCGATGCAGGCACGCTGGCCTCCAGCCAGGCCGTCACAAACTCCGGGAGCATCTCGGGCAATGTGCAGGCCCCCTCCATCAGCGGCTCGGGAAGCCTCTCGGGCACGCTGTCCACTGCCGCACTGGTCAACACCGCGCCGCCGCAAAGCGTGATCGACGCCTACATCGCCAAGGCCACAACCATCACAAGCACCAACAAGCTCCAGGACACCGTGCTGGCCCCGGGCTACAACAGCTCCGGCGGGGGCACGAACGCCGACGGCGTCTATTACATGCAGAGAAATGGCAACATCCAGATCTCCAACCTGCGGGTCAATGGTACGCTCATCATCGCCACGAACAACAAGGTAACCATCAACGGTCCCATCCTGTTCGAACACTACCGGACGGACTACCCGGCGCTTATCATCATCGGTGACCTGGACATGAGTTACACCGGCGGCGCCGGCGCGCTGACCGAAAACAACGAGGACAACTTCAATCCGCCCGGCGCGCCCTACAACGGCCAGACCAACAGCACCAAGACCGACGCCTTCCCCGCCGACATCCGCGGCATGGTGGCCGTAACCGGCAATGCCACTATCGGCGGCAACTCCGACATCTACGGCCTGCTGATGACCAATGGCAACACCACGATCAACGGCACGCTCAACATCCACGCCGATGCCGACACGCAGAATACGCCCCCGGCCGGGTACTTCGGCCAATTCACCGGCGTCAGCCCCACCGGCTGCGCCCGCGTGGTCAACTGACGGCCGCCAGCCGGTGCACCTCTGGCAGCGACCGCCGCACGGGCATCTTGGCGCGCTGGCCTCCTTCTGGTAGTTAAGAACTGCCGGAATCCCGTTGGGGAAAACCCGTCGGAAAGGATGCCCTATGCCGGACTGCACGTATGCCCATGATGTCGCCCTTCTTCGAAACTGCGCCGAGGTGGTCGAACTGGCCGGCCCAGCCGGCGCCCGTGCGGCCGTCGTGCCCGCCTTTCAGGGACGGGTCATGACCTCCACCACCGCCGACGATCACGGCCGCAGCTTCGGCTGGCTCAACGAGCCCTTCCTGGCCTCGCGCCGACACGATGACCCGGTATTCAACAACTACGGCGGCGAAGACCGCTTCTGGCTGGGGCCCGAAGCGGGACCCTTCGGCCTGTGGTTCGAGGCGGATGCCCCGATGGACCTGGCCCACGTCCGCACACCCGCCGGCTTCGGCGCGGGGGCCTGGCCGGTCAAGAGCCAGGGGCCGCACGCGGTGACCCTCACCCGGCAATTCCACGTAACCAACCGCGCCGGCACCCGTTTTGACTGCGCCGTCGAGCGCACCATCGACTTGCTCAGCCGCGACAGCGCCGCCAGCCACCTGGGCGTCGGCCTGCCGGGCGAACTGGAGATGGCGGCCTTCCAATCCGCCAACACGCTCACCAACGCCGGCCGCGGCCGCTGGAATTCGCGCGGCGGCCTGCCAAGCATCTGGATCCTGGGCATGTTCAAGGCCGCCCCGGATGCCTGGGCCATCCTGCCCTACGTCGGCGGCGATGAGCGCACGCTGGGGCCGCGGGCCTGCATCGACTATTTCGGCGCTGTGCCGCCCGAGCGGGCCCAATTCATGGATGACCACCTGCTCTTCAAGGTCGACGGCCGCTACCGCAGCAAGGTGGGCATTTCGCCCGCCCGCGCCACGAACATCCTGGGCAGCTTCGACCCATCCGCCGAGGCCCTGACGCTGGTGCAGTACAACCTGCCCGCCGGCGCCGCCAAGCTGCCGTACGTCAACAGCATGTGGCAAGAGGTCCAGGAAGACCCGTTTGCAGGCGATGCCGTCAACTCCTACAACGACACCGGAAGCCGCGACGGCCAGGCCACCTTTTACGAGCTGGAAACCTCCAGCCCAGCCGCCGCACTCAAGGCCGAGGAATCCATCACCCACATCCACCGCACATACCACTTCACCGGCCGCCGCGAGGCGCTCAAGGAACTGGCCCGGAAGGTGCTCGGCGTGGACCTGGACAAGCTGGGGTAGGATGCCTTTCGCCGTCCTTTTGATTGCACGAATGAGTGCTTGCCGCCCCGCTGTTAAAATGCGCAATATGCAGCGTTAGCACAGTTTGCTTAAGCCGCTTCTTGACACAAGTCATTTACATACAGATTCTTATCAACATTGCTGGGATGGTTTTATGCAATAGTGCATAATGCTTAAGATGCATATTACCCATCTTAGCATTCAGCATAAGTGCATAATAAACAGAGTATTGCGCTCTGGCTTTCGAAGCGAAGCCACCGATTTTGGCAATCCCTTGCTTAAGGGGAGCTTCAGACCCAACGTTGGCATCACGCCGCGTGATTGCCTCGGGTCACTATTCAATTGTCAAGTACCGCCAACGCAGTGCAGCTATTCCGCACTGGACCAGCTTCGTAGAATTATGCCGTGCATGTGCTTCTACTCCGCTTTATACAAATATAGCCTAGGTAGAAGATTTGTCAAGACTTTTTTCCAACATGATTGAAAAAAGATGCACGACAGCAGAGAGGCGGAAAGATATCGCCTATGCACATCACTGCGACGTGATCGGGCATCATAGGGAAGCGCCATGAAAGAACCAATCCGTTTTAACGGGCTTGAGTCCGTTGGCTTGTGCCGGCCACCGGGATGGCTCAAGCCAGGAGATTAAAGGGCGTTGAAACGCCCTTTCGGCATTCGCGGCCCGCCTCACCACGGCCCAAGCCGTGGCTTATGGGAACGGGGAATTCGCTACGGGCTGAGTATCCTCCGGTTCTTGAGCCCGCCAGGGCGACTGACCATTAGCCCCTGGCGCTGCCCTGAGCGAGCGAAGCGAGCCGAAGGGCGAGCCTGGGGAAAGAAAGGCTCCCTTCTGGGAGCCCGCCAGGGCGATTGAGACGCACGGTCGCGATATCGTCCCCATTTTCACCGTTCAATCGCCCCTGATGGGGCTCTTTTTCTCCGGAACGCTCTGTACCCCGGGCTCGCCCCCGCGCTCGCTGGCGCTCCCTTGGGGGCAGCGCGCCGGGGCTACTATCAATCGCCTCCTGCGGAGGCTAGAGCAGTTATTGGTCAAGTGGCTACATAGCCGATTCACGAGACTAGAAATTCTCGGCCGTTTCTAAACCGCTGTAGTCCCTTCGAGCTGTTAGCGCCCGGGGGCAAGCTGGTGATCGTCGGCATCGCCGCCGCCGACCGCATCAGCTTCGACCTGACCCCGCTGCGCAAGAAGGAGCTGGCCATCCAGAACGTCCGCCGCCAGAACGGCACGGTCGCCGCCACGATTGAGCTGTTGGCCGCCCGCCGCGTGGATGTAGCGCCTTTAATCACGCACCGTTTCCCCTTAGCGGAGATTCAAACCGCCCTGGACCTGGCCGCCGACCGACGCGATGGCGTCATCAAGGCGATGGTGATATTTTGAGATAAGCACAGCCGAAGGGGGCTGTGTCACATTTTCAGCAGGGTGCCGTGGTTGCGTTCTTGTGCAACCACGTGTCTTGGATGGGATCCTCCGCATGCTGATTGCGCGACGGGTGGATCGGCGTGGGGTCTGGAAACAACTGTGCGGCACCGGTCGCCTGACGCTGGCTGCAAAAAGATTCATCCACTGCACCCGGGTTGCATCCTATCCCGGCCTGCTGGATGCTCTCTCAGACAGTGCACTTCGCAAGGCGGCTAGTACCTCAGCATTCCCGCTCGTCTCCGCCTCCCGCCTTGCAGTGGCGCCCCGCCCAAGATCACGATCTGGATCGGCTCCGTATCTCACCAACATCTTAACCATAGCAGCATCGTCATTTAGGATTGCCTCGTATAATGGGAACCCACCTTTCCTTCCATTAGCATCTGCTCCTTGCTCCAACAACCATTCCGCGACGTCCACACGTTGCTTTTCTACGGCATAGAAAAGCAACGTTCCTTGCGGATCGCCTATTTCGTCCGGGCGCTTGCCAGATTTCTTCACTGCTTCTTGAATTTGTCCCAAGGGAGCACCGTTTAGCACCAATACCACTGCTGGATCCAGGCGCACAAGTTCCCGCGTCGCTGTTACACGAATTCGCGGTCTTAGGATTACCAGACCTACAAGGCCCAAGATCAGGACTATCGCTAGGACGATAGAGGTTTGTTTCTTCATTCTCTTGCCCGTAGGGTGCCGCCCTGGATTTGCACGAAGCAGAGTTATCTGGAACTCGGAATCCATTCTTCGTCGGACTTGCCTCACTGCATCATGCCCAGCAATTCCCGCGTCGGTCCTTCATCGCGGAGATACTCCCAGCAGTCGGCGTTGGCGATCTGGCCGGCGCAATTGACCATGACGACGGGGCCCTGGCGGCTGTGCACCAGGCCGGCCAGGCGGCCGTTGGGGCATAGCGCGATGCCCAGCGTGTCGATCGGGCCGGCGGTGATGCTCAACTGGAGCTGCTGGCCCGCCAGCCGCGAGTCGGGCCAGAGATTGTTCACCGTGCCGGTAGAGAGGGAGAAGCCTTTATCAGACGGCCGGCCGATCAGCGTGACGGCCTGGCCGGCGCGAAGCTGGCTGGGCGGCATCAGGCGGGTCGAAAGCCGCTGGGGCGAGAGGGCCTCCACGCGCACGAGCGCCAGGTCCGCCGCGTTCATGTACACGGCGACCAGGTGGCCGTAGAGGAACTCGCCGCTAGAGCCCTGGCCGGGGTGAAAGACCTGGAAGGTGATGCTGCGGGCGCTGCGCGGGCCTTGGGAGTCGTATGGCGGATCGACCAGCCGGCGGCTGGCCAGCACCAGCGCGAAGTGCCCATCGTTGATGAGGATCACGCCGGGGCCATCCAGTTGCCGCCGGCTGCGGGTGCTGATCAGGCTGGTGTCGTCCCAGCTCGTGCGAATGGCCACCAGCGCGTTACTACATCGCTCCATCACCTCGGCCGCCGAGCCTGATTGGCCGCCGCCGCCCTGGCTGGCCGAGGCGCTGCGCGGGCGGGTGTCGTCGCAGCCGCACAGCGGGATAACGCAAGCCAGAAACGCCAGGCAGATTGTCAGTTTGGGGGGACGGCCGGCGAGTGGTGGGGCTAGCGTGACCATGTATTGAGAATCGACCGCCGCGGGTCAAAGCCTTGAGGCCAGACGAACAGGTCTGCACGTATGCGGCCGCCGAAAAAAATGCCTCCGACACAGGCATGAGAGCATGCGTCGGAGGCTGCCACGGCATCCATCAGCCGTTATTCGCTGGCCCCGCAGGGCGTTGATTCGCGGCTTCAAGTATAACGAGGGCCGCCAGCCTGTCAATTGTGACGTCAGCGGGGACGCGATTGTTGAACGTAAGATGCTTTATATTAATAACTTGTGCGACAGAGACGTTCGACTGCGGAAATTCCGCACATGCGCGCGTGGGAGTTTGCCCCGGTCAGGAACTGCAGGCCTCTCCAAAAAGAAAGCGTCGGTTGGCTGGTCGATAACCGGCCCGACGCTTTGGGGCTCGCGGCGAGCATGACTCGCGCGAAGGCCTTGTAAACCGCATCGGTTAATTGTCGCCCTGTGCTCGAGTTTTTTCCCCGCCGCCGGCCTGGCGCCGCCGCCGCGGGGCGAGACGGCTTGCCTTTTGCCCGGCCGCTTCTGACAATGCGGCCCCTATGTCCTCCGGCGTGCTGCGTTTTATTTTGATCTACGGCTTCGTGGCCGGCTCCATGGCCGCGGGCTACGTGGGCCGGCGCGTGCTGGGACTGACCGAAGCGCTGGCCAACGGCTGCATGTGGTTTGTCGTCGTGATCGGCTATTCGCTGGTGGGCATGCTGGCGGTGTGGAACTACCCGCTGGCGTGGAGCGATACGGCCCTGCCGCTGGGGGGGTTCCTCTTCATCTGTGCCTGCACGGCGGCCGGGCTCCTGGTGGCCCGGCTGGTCAGCCGCGATAACGACACGATCGCCCTGATCGGCCTTTCCGGCGGCATGGGCAACGCGGCCTCGACCATGGGCGGCTTTCTGTGCTTCCTGTTTTTCAATGTCCGTGGGCAACCGGGGCTGGAACTCTCCGTGGTGTACTGCCTGATGTGGTACCCGTTCATCGTGCTGGTGGCCTACCCCATCGCCCACCATTACAGCGCCGGCCCGAGCCACCGCGTACGCCTGCCCCGGCTGATGTGGCGGAGCCTGTGGGATATCCGCAGCATTGGGCTGCCGCTGGCGCTGGCGGGCGTGGCGCTCTCCGCCTGGCGCGTGCCGCGGCCGGCGTTCATCGGCCGGCTGTATATCACCGAATCCCTCACGATCCTCACGACCATACTGGCGTTTTTCGCCATCGGGCTGCGCGTGCGCGGGGATGAATTCCGCGGGGCCCTTGGCCCCTCGGTGATCGTGGGCATCGTGCGATTCGGGCTGTGCCCGCTGATCGGGCTGGGTTTGTACGCGCTGATGTCCCTGTCCCCCTGGCCGCTGACGGGCCTGCCGGCCAAGGTCTATCTGCTGGAGACCTGCCTGCCGCTGGCCATTACGGTGGTGGGAATCGCCAACCTTTTCGACATTTCCCCGCGGCGGGCCACGGCGATATTCATCCTGAACACGCTGTCTTACCTGGTGCTGTGCGTGCCGGTGCTGTGGTGGATCTTCGGCCGCTAGAGCCCTTCTGACGGGGTGAGCGTGCTGATGACATCCTGGGCGGGGCCGGTTGGCCGCCAGGCCAGAGAAGGCCGAACCGTGCGCTTGGGTACCGGCGGTGCGGTGCGCTCGGTCCCAACGGTCAGGTTATCAAACGTGACATGCCAGTACTCGACGGCCTGCCCATTCATCGCGGGGCAGCCGGTGCGGATGCGCCGGCGCATGTAACGGCCCTGCTCCACCGCCGCCGGCCCGGCCAGCACGTGCAGCCGCAACCCGGCCGCCACCAGCGGGTCGGTCAGCGGCGGGTGGTTCTGCTGCCCGGGCGTGGCCTCGGCAAGCGTGCCCTGAATGACGATGTTGCTGTCCAGGACCTGGCCGTTTTCGAGCGTCTGGCCGATTCCCCAGAACGCCAGGTACGCGAAGCCGCCGGGCAGGCAATCCGGCCTGGGGGCCGGCGGGCCGTCCAGAACTCGGTTGGTGGCCACGCCGCCATACACCGGGCAGATGAAGCTGCCGGGGATGACCCGCGTGCAGCGCACGGCGAAGGTATTGCCCTGGTCGTCCTGCCAGGAGGCCTCCAGGTCCAGGGTGTCCTGGGATGTGGTGGCGTCGGCGGCGGTGGCGTCAACGGCGCGAAGGCGCACGCGGCCGTTGTGCATCACAAATGCCGGGGCGTTTGAAGCCGCCGGCGGGTCCGCCGGTTCGATCTTATCGGCAGGCGCCGAAGCGGGTGGGACGTTCGATCGAAAGGTCGACTTGGCCCGCCCGGGCTGGGCTGCCGCCGGTCGGGGGAAATAAGGCGCGGACTCCATCGCAATTCGCACATCCCCCGCCTGGCGCGACAGGTGAATCCTCACCGGCCCGCCCGGCAGCGGCTGGGGTTCGTTGTCATCGTGGCGGGCCTGGAGCCACGTGCCGTAAGGCGGCGTAATGTCGGGGTTGTCCTCCCCGGAGGGCGGCCCATCGCGCTGATTCGCGGCCGGCTGGGTCGCCGCCGAGGGAACCGATCGGGTCATCTGGCCGACCGGCGGTCTTTCCGGCGATTTACCGTGCGCCGCCCCCTCGCAGCCGCTCAGAACGCACAGGACCGCTGTCCAAACCACCAGCAGCGCAATTCTCTCTGCCTGGATCATTCCTGCACTCCCCTACCCCACGCCGGATGGGCCGTCCAAACACCCCTGGGCTCAGGGAATTCTAGTGGTCAAGAGCGCCGGCCGCCTTTCCAGAGCCGCTGGCGCTTGAAAAGACGTTGCCGGCAAACGAGAATCGAAACTCTCATGGCCTGGTTGCCCTTAGCCAATATCGCTCATCACCGGCTGCGCAGCGCGTTATCCGCGCTGGGCATCGCCATCAGCGTGTGCCTGGTGCTGACGCTGACGGGCTTGTCGCGCGGCAGCCTGGCCGAGGTACTTCGGCGCTGGGACAGCGTGCGGGCCGACTTGATTGTGAGCCCCGCCAGCACCAACATGACCCTGGCCAGCGGGCCGCAAATCCCGCTGGCGGCGGTGGATAGGCTCGCCGCCCCGCAGGCCGACGGCCGCCTGCTGGCCAAACGCATCACGCCGGTGTACCTGGCGCGAATGAAGATCGCCGGGCGGGAAAACAACATCTACGGCCTGCGCGCCGGCGATTTTGACGTCATCCAGGGAAACGCGAAACTTTTAGCAGGCCGGCTGCCCGATGCGGATGGCCGCGCCGCCCAGTGGCTGGCGAAAAAATACGCCCAGGCCGCTGACGGCAACGCGGTGCTCGAGATCAGCGAGCAGGAACTCGACGCCGCCGGCGGCCTGGAGATGGCCATCGATACCCGCCTGGCGGCGCAGCTCGGTAAGTCCGTGGGCCAGACGTTCGACTCGGCCAATCGCACCTGGCGGATCGTCGGCGTTTACGAGACGGGAGCCGTCGGCCGGGCCATCGCCCCGATGGCCACGCTTCAGCATTTGATGGGGCTGGGATTGGACCACGTGACGCTGGTGCTGGTGCAACTGCCCCAAGGCGCCGCCATCGGCCCGGCCGCCCAGGCCATCCGCCGGCTGACCCACCAGAGCGTCGTGCCCAAGAACGAGTACCAGGCGCTGCTGCTGGAGAACGTGGGCATCATGTTCGTATACATCTATGCCGTCAACGCGGTGGCGCTGACGATCGCGTTTCTGTTCATCATGATCACGCTGTACACAATGGTGCTCCAGCGGACGCGCGAGATCGCGATTCTCAAAAGCCTGGGGGCTTCGGCGTCCTTCCTGCTGCGGCAGATTCTGGCCGAGTCGCTGCTGCTGACGGCGGCCGGGGCGGCCGTTGGCGTGCTGCTGGCGTTTGGTGCCGGCGACATCATCGAGCATCTGCGGCTGGACCTGACGGTGAGCATCACGCCGCACTGGATTTTGGCGGCCCTGGCCGCGGCGGGCGCCGGCGGCGTGCTGGCGGCGATCTACCCCGCCTGGCGCGCCATTCGCGTGGATGTGGCCGAGGCGCTGGCCTTCGAATGACCATGGCAATCCAAGCTCAAAACCCGGCCGCCGAGAGCCCGCCCTCCACCAGCGGCGAGCTGATCGTCGAGGCCCGCGGCCTGACCAAGAGCTACGGCAAGGGCCTGGCCGCCACGCACGTGCTTCGCGGCACCAACCTGGCCATCCGCCGCGGGGAGTTCCTGGCGGTCATGGGTCCAAGCGGCTGCGGCAAGAGCACGCTGCTGCACGTGGTCGGCTTGATGGACCGCGCCGATGATGGCACGCTGGTGATCGACGGGCAGGATGTGACCACCGCCTCGCAGGCCCAGCGGACGCGCGTGCGCCGCGACCGCATGGGTTTCGTTTTTCAGCGCTTCAACCTGCTGTCCACCGTTTCAGCCGCCGACAATCTGGCCATCAGCCTGCGCCTGCACGGCCGGCCGGCCGATCGGGCGTTTATCGCCCAGTGCCTGGAGCGCGTGAGCGTCTCCCACGTGGCTGGGCGCAAGAGCGGGCAGATGTCCATCGGCGAGCAGCAGCGGGTGGCGGTGGCGAGGGCCCTGGCCCACAAGCCCGAACTGCTGCTGGCTGATGAGCCCACCGGCTCCCTGGACACGCACAACGCCGATGCGCTGCTGGCCCTGTTTTCCCAGGCCAATGCCGAGGGACAGACCATTGTCATGATCACCCATTCGCCCGCCGCCGCCGCGGTCGCCCACCGGACCTGCCGGATGAGCGATGGGCAAATCGAGTGCGGCCAACCGGTATGACACCTGAGCTTCAACCCGTGCAGACGGCGTGCCAGCCGCCGCGGCTGACGGCCCTGTCGCTGGTCCGCTGGTTCGTGATCTTCGCGCTGTACCTGGCGCTCGTGACCTTGGCGGCGGCGGTCCTGATGCGGCAGGCGAGCTTGACCTCGTGGAAAGATTTGAAAGACTTGTTCCATCACCCCGGCCTGCACACCTCGGCGACCGACCAGGTTCTCAAGCTGTTGTTCTTCGCACTGTATCTCTCGCTTTGCTGCACGTTCGTGCCCCTGCCCACCAGTTGGATGGTGGCGGCCATCGCCACGCGCCAGGTGGCCCTGACGGGCGCGCTGTGGTCGACGGCGCTGCTGGTGGGCGTGGTCGGGGCGGCAGCCTCCACAATGGCCAACCTGAACGATTACCACCTCTTCTCGCTGCTGCTGCGGCACCGGCGCATCGCCCCCGTGCGCGACAGCCGCATCGGCCGCCGGGCGGTGGAATGGTTCAACAAAGCCCCCTTCACGCTGCTGATCCTCTTCAACATCCTGCCCGTGCCCGTCGACATCGCCCGGATAATTGCCGCCACCGGCCGCTATCCCCGGCTGCCCTTTGCGGCGGCCAATCTGGCCGGGCGCTTTATCCGGTACGCCGTTCTGGCCGGCGTGTGCTTCTGGGTCGGCGTGGGAACCGTGACGGCAACGTTGATCATGCTCATCGTGGCGGTGGTGCTCGTGCTGGGACGTGCCTTGCTGCCGGCGGTGAAGACGGCCATTCGCAAGGTTTGGCCAGCGATGTAATTCGCGGAATTGCTGCTATCGTCAAGGGGTCTGCGGCGTCTGTAGAATAGGCCATGCAGGGAAGAGAAAATGGCCGGGATGCAGGGGATGCAGGGGATAGAGACAAGAATAGAGAGAGTAAGAAGACAAACCGGGACAAGAGTCCCCAAGGAAACGCAGCCATGATGAGGATTCTGGCGGTATGGGCGATTGGCGCGGGGTTTCTGCTGGCCGGTGGACAAGTGGCATTAGCGCAGGCGGAAAGCAAGCCCGCGACGATGCCAACGACCTCGACGCCGGCGGCTTCGAGGCCCAGTGCGTCGCAGCCGGCAACTTCGCCGACGACGCGGCCGGTCGATCCGGCGGTCAATGCCATTCTCGATGACACCGAGAAGGCCGGCCGCGAATTCCACACCATCAAGGGCGATGTGGAGTTCACCGAAGAGCAGACCCTGTTTGCCGAGCTGAAGACGTTTTACGGCCAGATCTATTTCGACAAGCCCGCGCCGGACAAGGATGGCCGCTTCCGCATCCATTTCGATTTCATCAAGGACCGGGCCAAGGTCCGCGCGGACCGCGATGTTTCCTTTTTCGCCGACCGCGAGGGCCGTTGGCTCATTACCCGCGATGGCGATATCAAGCAGTGGCGCAAGTACCAGGTGGCCCGGCCGGGCGAGAACTTCGACCCGCTGAAACTGGGCAAGGGCCCCTTCCCCGTGCCGTTCGGGCAGGACAAGGCCGAGGTGCTGCGGCTGTTCACCGCGACCACCCGCCCGCCCGCCGAGGAGGACCCCAAGGACAGCCGCTACCTGCTGCTGATGCCCGGCCCCGAGGCGGCCAAGGACCTGAACGTTTCCAAGGTGGAGATCTGGGTGGGCCGCGATGGCCTGCCGGTGCAGATCCGCACGGCCGACCCGGAGGCGGCCGTGGTCAAGACCGCCACGTTCTCCAAGGTTCAGAAGAATATCAAGCTGCCCGACAGCGCCTTCCAACTGCCCACGCCCGGCGCTGACTGGGATGTGCAGGTGGAACTGCTCAAGAAGCCGGGGGAAACCGGCAACAACTCTTGAGCCCTGCCGCCACCCAGCGGACAATGGGCGGCCATGGGGCCTTCGCCCAGCACCGCTGATGTGGCCGACACGATCCTCCGCCGCCCCCGCGGCGTCGTGGTCCTGCGGGCCCCTGCGCGCAGCGGAAAAACGGCCGTGACGCTGGAGGTTTATCAGCGATGCCTCGGCCCGGATGGCTCGTCCTGTCTACTGCTTGCCCCCAATGCCCTGGCCATCGCGCGGCTGCGCGAGAATCTCATCGAGACCAACGGCGGCGCGATCGTTCAGCCGCGCATTCTGACCTTTGCTGACTTGGCCGGCCGAATCCTCCTGGCGGCCGGCGTGCCGCAGCGGCCGCTTTCGGATGTGGCCCGCCGGGCCGTGCTGGCGGGGATCCTGGCGGACCTGGCCGCGGCGGGCAAGCTGCCCGCGCTGGCGGGGCTGATCGATGCCCCCGGGTTGGTCATCGCGGTTGACCGGGCCATCGCCGAGCTGAAGCGCGCTGGCGCCCGCAGCGATGATCCGGCGCTGGAAGATCGAGGCGGCGGCTGGCGCGGCGATGTCCTGGCCGTGTACAGGCAGTATCAGGAATATCTCGCCAGGTATCAGTTCTACGATGAGCTGGACCGGTACCACCTGGCTTGCGAGCAATTGCCGAATTTGCCCGCGCGGTTCCTGGAGCCGCTGCGCGCGGTCATCGCCGATGGCTTCACCGAGTTTTCGCACGGCCAGCTCGAGATCCTCAAGGGGCTCTGGCAGCGCGCCGGCTGCCTGGTCATCACGTTGCCGCTGTGCGCCGATGGGCCGGATGAACTGTGGCGATGGAGTCAACGTCAACTGGCCCGGCTGAAGCGCACCTTTGGCGAGGCGCTCGTGGAGTTGCCTATCGAGCCGCCACCTGCGCCCTTGCGCCCCTGGCCGTCCGTTCTGGCCGACCGCCTGCTGGATGGCCGCGCCGAGAAGCTGCCCTGGCCGCCGGGCTTGACGTTGATTTCCGCTTCCGGCCTGGACAGCGAATGCCGGGCCATCGCTCGCTGGGCCAAGTCGCACCTGGCCGCGGGCGAGCGGGCCGAGGACCTGGCGGTCTTGGCGCGCGACATTTCGCCCTATCGACCCGTGCTGGCGCGGGTCTTCGCCCAGGCGGGTTTGCGCGCACCGGCCAATCCGCAGCCGCTGCTGCACAGCCCGCCGGCCCGGCTGCTCATGGCGCTTATTCGCGCCGCCGACCGGCTGGGCTACGCCGACGTGCTGACGATCCTTTCCAGCAGCTACTTTCAGCCGGCGGCGCTGGGGGAGTTTTCGCCCGATGCCTCGCTGGCGGCGCAGCTCGTGGTCCGGCACGGCAACGTGCTGGAAGGCCGCGAGCAATACGCCCGCGCTGCCGCCTGGCTCGCTGAAAGGCTCAAGCGGCTCGAGGAGCAGCCGGGCGAGGAGGATGAATTTGCCTCGCCGATCGACAATCAGCTTCGCCGACTCGGTGCGGCGGGAATTGACCAGGCCGGCAAACTCCTGGAGGCCCTGTTCGATCGCCTCTCGCCCATCGCCACCGGGGGCACGCTGGGCGAACTGGCAACGGCGACGCGCCGACTGCTGGCCCAGATGAATCTGCCCGGCCCCGCCGGCGAGGCGCGGACCGTGGCGGCGGACTTTCGGGCCCTGGCGGCCATGGAGGGCGTCTTAGGCCAACTCGCCTCCCTGCCCGGCCAGGACCGCCGGCTGCGGCCCAGCGCCTATGCCGATTTGCTGGCGGCCGCACTGGCCCAGGCGGTTTGCCCGTCCCAGCGCCCCGGCGGCGCCATCCTGGCGGCCTCCGTGATGGACATGCGCACGGTGCCCGCCAGACACGTGTGGTTAGCGGGGCTCAATGAGGGCGTCTTCCCGGCGGCCTTTGGGCCGCGGCTCTTAAGCGAGACCGACCGCCACGCGCTTGGCGCCAAGGGCGTGGGGCTGGATTTGCAGGATGACCTGGCCTCCCGCGAGTTGCTGCTTTTCTACCTGGCCATCAGCCGGGCCCAGGAAAGCCTCACGGTCAGTTGGCTGTGCGATGATGGCGACGGCCGCGAACTGGCCCCTAGCCCCTTTGTGGCCGAGCTGGTGAGCCCGCTCGGTGGGCTGGCCGGTCGGGTGATGCCATTGCCGACGGCCCAGTTCGCCCCCCCGCCCCACTTCATCGCCAGCCGCCAGGAATGCTTCAACCTCGCCCTCTCGACTCTCGCCGACCGCCAGGGTCCAGCGCCGCAGGCGGCGATGTCGGCCCTGGGCCAGGTGGCGCGGGCGTGGCCAAAGGAACTGCAAAGCCTGGCCTGGCCCTTATGGTCCGCGTACCGGCGATGGACTCGCGGCCCTAGCGACGCCTACGATGGCCGGATTGATGACCCCGCGCTGTTGGCGGAGCTGGCGCGCCGCTTCGGTCCGGCGGCGGTCTTTTCCGTTAGCCAGATCAACACCTATCTCACCTGCCGCTGGCGGTATTTCGCCCAGCGGCTGCTCAAGCTGGAGGAGCTGCCCGAGCCTGAAGAGGCCCTGCTGCCGCGGCAGCGCGGCATCCTCGTGCACTCCGTGCTGTGCCGCCTTATGAGGCGATTGATCGGCACGCCGGCCGCCGATCGCGCCGCGTGGGCGGGCCAGCACGCCCGCGACGCACTCGAGGCGGCATTGGACCACGAGGCCTCCGCGGTTCGGCCGGCCGGGGCCGCCGGGCGCGCGTTGTGGCAGATCGAGTTGCAGCAGATTCGCGAGATTATTCTTGCCTACCTTCGCCGCCAGAGCGAGCTGCCGCTGCCCGCCGGGCAGGTCCGCCACGCCGAGCTGGCCTTTGGCATGGGTGCGGCCGCCGACACCGACCGGGCCTCCGCGCCGGAGCCCTTCCGCCTGGAAACGGCGGGGCGGCCAATTCTGCTTCGCGGCAAGATCGACCGCGTGGATGTCTTGGTCGGGCCGGAGAATACCCAGCGGCTTTTCGTGGTGGACTACAAGACCGGCGAACTGCCCAAGCCGACCGAGGATGTGCAACTGCCGGTTTATATTGCCGCTGCCAAGCATCTGACGGGCCTGCCGGCCGCCGGCGGGGCCTTTCACGCGCTGCGCGCGGGCCGCTTGCAGGAACGCTACCTGGCCAGTTTCGGCATCGGCCGAAACTCACTTGCCGAAAACGAACGGTTCGAATCCCAGCTTGATGAGGGCCTTTCCCTCGTGTCCAACGCCGTGGCCGGCATGGCCGGGGGCGACTTTGACATTTTCACCGAATTTCGCTGCCCGCAGGGCAGTTGCCCGTATCGGCGGATCTGCGGCCACAGCGAGGTGCGCGGGCTCTTCAAGTTGCCCGCGGCGGATGAGCCGGAGGTGGCACATGAGTGATAACGCTATCCCTCCCGCCGCGCCGCTCCCGCCGCCTGCCGGCGGCCGCGCTGAACTCACGGCCGCCCAGCGCGCCAGCATCGAGCGGACGGACCAAAGCATGGCCGTCACCAGTGGGGCCGGCTGCGGAAAGACGTTCGTCCTCACGCAGCGGTATCTGCGGCTGCTGGACCAGGATGGCCGGCCGGATGCCCCCGCCCGGGTGGTCGCCGTCACGTTCACAGACAAGGCGGCCCTCGAAATGCGCCAGCGCGTGGCCGGCCAACTGGCCCGGCGGACCGACCCGCTGGCCGCGGCGTGGCGGCGAAATCTCACCCAGGCCCGCATCAGCACCATTCACGGGTTTGCCGCTTCGCTCCTGCGCACCTGGCCCGTCGAGGCGGGCGTGGACCCGAGTTTTTCCGTGCTGGCCGATGAGTTCCGCCGCACGCAGATGCGCCAGGCCGCCTGCCAGGATGCGCTGCGCGCGGGCCTTGACCGCCAGTCGGAGCCGGTGGCGGAATTGCTGGGGGCGCTGGGTTACTCGCGCGTGCTGGACATGCTGGCCACGCTGCTCGATGAGCGCTGGCGCTGGTCCGCCCGCGAGTATGCCGACTACGAGAAAACGCTCCAGACCTGGCGCCAGCAGCGCGAGAAAATTGCCCAAGAGGCCTGGCAGGACCCGAAGGTGCAGGCGGCGGGCAAGGAACTGGCGCTGCGCATCAAGGTCGAAGCCGGCGACCGGCTCGCCGACCACCTTCTCATGCAGCGCAAGATTATCAGCGCGCTGTTGTACGACCCCGCTGCACGAACGCCCGACACCTTCTCGCAGTTGGCGACGGCCGGCAATCTCGGCTCGGCCAAGGCCTGGGAATCGAAGGAACAAATGATGGACGTGCGGGCCAGCCTGCGGCGGCTGGTGGCCTTGCTGGGGGATCTGGCCCCGCTGCACGGGCCGCTCAACGAGCGCGATACGCAGTCCGCCAAGCTGCTGGCCACACTGACGGGGATCGCCGCGGCGGCCATCGGCCGCTACCGCGCCGCCAAGCGCCGCGCGGGGCTGCTGGACTTCGTCGATCTCCAGTCGGCCGCACTGCATTTGCTGCGCCGCCACGAGATGGTTCGCCTCCGCGTGGCCGAGGGGATTACGCAACTGCTGATTGATGAATTCCAGGATACCGACTCGCTCCAGCGCGAGCTGCTGTACCTGGCGGTCGATTGCCAAGGGCCCAAACCGCCGCCGGGGCGGATATTTTTCGTGGGCGATGCCAAGCAAAGCATCTACCGCTTCCGCGGCGCGGAGGTGGAGGTGTTCGAGCAGGCCCGCCAGGCGATTGACCCGGCCGGTCGGCAGAACCTGGACCTGAACTTCCGCACGCACCGCGGCGGCGTGGCGCTGGTGAATCGCATCTTCCGCCCGCTGATGGGTGATGCCTATGAACCGCTGGTCGCCCATCGCCGCGAGTTGCCCGAGTTGCCGGCGGCCGAGGTGGTGCTGGCCGATTGCCCCGGCGGCAATGCCTACACCCGCTACCGCGCCGGCGCCCGCGCCACGGCCGACCGCATCGCCTGGATGCTCGCCGACGGCGAGCGCCACATCTGGGACGAAAAGCAGAACCAATGGCGGCCAGTTCGTCCGGGCGATGTGGCGATTCTCCTGCCTCGGCTCCAGAACACCGGGCCCTTCGAGGATGCGCTGGATGAGCACGGGATTCCTTATTTCGTCATCGCGGGCGCCGGCCTGTTCAATCAGCAGGAAGTGCACGATCTGATCAGCGCCCTGCGGGCCATTGATAACCCCTTGGACGACATCGCCCTGATGGGCTTTCTCCGCGGCCAGATGGTGGGGCTGGATGACAACACGCTGGCCCACGTGGCGCTGGGCGTTTCGCCGCCCTATCGGCTGAACCTGTGCGATCCCCAGGCCCCCGGGCGTTTGCCGGTGAGCCTGGCCGAGCGGCTGGCCCTGCCGGCGGCCGGGCGGCTGGCCTGGGCGATGTCGCTCCTGGAGCATCTGGCGGCGGCGAAAGATGCCTGCGGGCCGGAAGAACTGATCCGCCGGCTGCTGGAGCTGACGTCGTACGAAGCGCTGCTGCTGGCGCAGCACCACGGCCGGCGCAAGGTGGGCAACATCCGCCGCGTGCTGGCGCATGCCGCCAGCGCTGTCGCCGCCGGCGCGACGTTGCGGGAGTTCATCGAATTCGTGGCCGGCCTGACGGTGCAGGAAGTGCGGGCGGAGCAGGCGGCCACGGAGATCGAGAGCGGCGATGTCGTCCGCCTGATGACCATTCACAAGGCCAAGGGGCTGGAGTTTCCCATCGTCTTCCTGGCCGACCTGAACTACCCGCCGCAGACCCGCTTCGACAACCTTTCCGTTCGCGGGCCGCTGGGCCTGACGCTGCGCGGCGGCCGGGATGATGAGGAGGACAAAGAGGAAACCGTCCCCCAAAGCTGGGCCACCGCCAAGTGGCTGGAGCGAAAGGCCGAAATGGCCGAGGATCTGCGGACTTTTTACGTCGCGGTCACGCGGCACCGCGATTTCATCGCCTTCGTCGGCGCGGCCGAGATGACCGAGGATGGGTCGCTGGGTCGATCGGGCTCCATGCTGCGGCTGCTGTATGAGTCGCTGGGGCTGCGGGAAGAGACCCTGGATCTGGGGGATGGGGCTCTGCTGCTGAACCAGCGCGTCAAGATCAGCCGGCCGCAGCGGCGGGGCCGGCAGTCGATTCTGGATGAGCTGTGCGCCAAGAGCGATGGCCCCACCGCGCTGGCGACAGCGCTGGCCAACCTGGGCGCCGCGCACGTCGACGCACCGCCGCTGCCATTGCTGGGCGCGCCTGGCCGGCGCAGCCTCGAGCGAATCCCTGCCAGGGCGTTGGCACTCCTGGCGCATTGCCCGGCCTCCTTTCATTGGCATTACGAACTCCGCGTGCCTGGGCCAGCGATGGCCGACCGACCTCTCCCCACTTCTTTAGCCAGACTCGACGGCCCCACGGAGGATGCCGTGTTGGCCCGCTGCCTGGAGCTTGTAGACCTGGAAAATCCACCGCGGGCCGAACTGCTTGCCCGCCAGGCGCTGGCGGAGCAGGGTGTCAATATCGACTTCACCGCGGATGGCGGCGAGATTGCTTCGATGCTGTCCAGCCTGTCGGCCCATCCGCTTTGGCAAACGCTGAAGACGGCCCGGCGGCTGTGGCGGCCGGTGGCGTTCACGACCCGCACCGGCCGGCTGGAGATCGTCGGCACGATCGATGCGCTTCTCCAGGATGCAGCCGGGCAGTGGCAGCTCGTGCTTTTCTGCACCGATGATGTCTCCGCAACCGATGCTGCCGCCTGCGCCCAGACCCGTCGGCTGCAGATGGAAATCTGCCTGGCCGCCGGAAGGCGACTGCTGGAGCAGCAGGGGCCTGGTCGCGGCCAGAATCTCCACGGCTCCTTTTATTTCCTGCGGCCGGCGGTCGCCCACGCCTGGGGTCCGCCCGATGCCGCCGCCTCAGCCAACGGCGGCGAAATCGACGCCCTGGCCGATCGCCTCGATACCTGCCGCCAAACTGATAGCTGGCCGATGTGCCGGGGTGCGCACTGCCAGTGGTGCCGATACCGGCCGCTGTGCGATTCGCCGGGACTGGGCGGTCCCCAGGAAACGGTTCGGCTGTAATTTTCGTGCCCCAAGCGGCCGGTTTGCCCTTGCAGCCGGCGGGCCAGGACGTATAATTCGGGGTTCTTGATTGGCTTGATTTTGCTCCATGATGAATGCTGAAGGAGAGTTTTGTGGCACATAGTCTCTCGGCGAAGAAACGCGTCCGGCAGAACGCCAAGCACCGGCTGGCAAACCGCCGGCGCAAGGAAGGCCTCAAGGACACCCTGCGCGAATTCCAGACGGCGCTGTCCTCCGGCGACAAGGCCGCCGCGGGCAAGGCCCTCAACGCCGCCTATAAGAAAATCGACCAGGTAACCGCCAAGGGCACGATGCACCGCAAGACGGCCGCCCGGCGCAAGAGCTCCCTGGCCCGCGCGCTCAACGCCGGCGCCGCCAAGTAGCCTGGCATCCAACGTAATCTCGACCCGCCGGCGCGCCCTGGCGCCGACGGGTTCTTCATGCGCCAAGCGGGCCCGGCTTCCTCTGCGGCCGGCGGTTACATATGCTGAGAGGATGCCTGATTCTCCAGAGACATTCGTCAGCCGCGCCGGCGGAAAACTCGCCGCCGCCCTGGATGCGCTGGAGATCGACGTTTCCGGCCGGCTCTGCGTCGATTTAGGCTGCAATGTCGGGGGCTTTACCGATTGTCTGCTCCAGCGCGGGGCCGCCAGGGTGTACGCCGTCGATACCGGCTACGGCACGCTGGCCTGGAAGCTGCGGCGCGATCCGCGGGTGGTCGTGATGGAGCGGACCAACGCGCTCTACTGCCAGCCGGCCGAGGCGGTCGATCTGGCGGTGGTGGATGTCGGCTGGACGCCGCAGCGGCTGATCCTGCCGGCCGCCGCACGATGGCTCAAGCCGGGCGGACAGATCCTGAGCCTGCTCAAGCCGCACTATGAGGCCGCCGATCGCGCCGGCCCCGACCAGCGCGCCGGCCGCGGCGGTCCCTCCCAGCATGTTCTGACGAGTCCGCAAGCCCGCCAGGAATGCCTGCTCACCTGCCAGCAGCTCACCGCCGATGGCTGGGACATTCGCGATGTCGTCCCTTCGCCCCTGCCGGGGGCGGGTGGAAATGAGGAGTTTCTTCTCCACGTTTACCCCAGCGCGCAGCCGCCGGCCGCAGGCCCTTGACGCTCCGGCGACACTGCCCTTAGGATTAGCTTTCTCATTTTCGGGAGCCACCGACACATGGGCGTAGGCAGAAGCATCGGCCACGGCTTTATTGCCGCCCGCGACGCCATCGCGCGCCGGCTGATCATCCTCGGCGTCAGCCCCAACGCGCTGACGATGCTGGGCTTCGCCTTCACCGTGGCCGCGGGCGTTTTTCTGGCCCTGGGCGCCGGCGACAAGCTTCACGGCCGCGGCCTGTGGCGAACGTGGTTGGGGCAGTTCGACCCGCCGGGGATCGGCCTGTCGAGCTGGAACCTGTGGGCGGCGACATGCCTGATCCTCGCTTCGGCGACGGACATGCTGGATGGCGCCGTCGCCCGGCTGGGCAACTCCAGCACGAAGTTCGGCGCGTTTCTCGACAGCACCATCGACCGGCTCAGCGATTTCGCCATCTTCGCCGGCATCGGCTTCTATTACGCCTGGCGGGCCAACGCCACCTACACGCTGCTGGCGATGATGAGCCTGTGCAACGCCTACCTCATCAGCTACACCCGCGCCCGCGCTGAATCGCTGGTGCCCAACTTCAAGGCCGGCTACTGGCAGCGCGGCGAGCGCATGGCGGCGGTGCTCATCTCGCTCTTCGCCTTTAACGTTCCCGCCATGCTCTGGCAGCAGGCGATCAGCCCGGCCTTCACCGCCTGGCGGCGGATCAAATGCACCCGCGACCTGCTGGAGGGCCGGACCATCGTCGAGGACCCGCGGCAAGGCGCGTGGCTGGACCGCATCAAACTCTGGCGCTGGCCGAGGATGACCTGGCCGTATGACCTGATCACCGCCGCCAACATCGCCTTCCTTATCTTTGCCCCCATCCCGCAGGTGGATATAATCCGGCGGCTGGTCCGGCCGTAGGGATAACCTGGCGGCCGCCTCTTCCCCTCTGGCGGCAACATCGATGCCCGCCACGTTCGAAAGCCGCCGGCCACAAGGGCGATCTTGTGATATTTCAGATGTCGGATGAATACTGATTGCACGACGAGCTTCCTAAATTCACTTTTCGTCTGAAAAAACGCCCAAACACGCTGATTCTTGATTCTGAGTCAGTATGAATCACCGTAAGTCCTTATTTGACAAGGAAGCTTGATTCAGCGCGCATATCATGCAAATTCGCCTGCTTACCTGCGCCATCAATACCTGAAATCTCTGATTGCACGGCGCGCGGTCTTGGCAAGAACACGCCACCGGAATATTACAAATATGCGCATATTGTAATATTCTTGCATAAGTGTCCTGTTGCACACTGTTTGCAAATATGCGCGCGGCGCATATTATGCGCATATCTGAAATAACCGAATTCTCGGTTACGTACCTGTCAGTGCTATTGGCATTCGCCAAGTGGCTCGCTATTCAATTGTCAAATGGCGTTCGCGCATGCGCCAGATGTCGTTGCGCGCCGGCCCTCATCGACCGACCGAACGGCACCGCCGCGCGGCCCCGCTTGTCAAACGCCCTCCGCGCGCGCCGAACGCCTTTGTGGCAGAGTCATCGACAAACCGGGCGCACAGCCGCCACGGCCTGCCATAACCATGAGACACTCACGGATTATGTAGGTTAGATTATAAATCCGAATTCGCAGGCGTCAAGATGAATTTCCTTGAGATTCTGGCGGCCACCGGGTCGGGGCCCTGGTGCCCCGCCGCGTGTCCGACTGGCATTACAAACTTCCGCCTTTTTGTTGCCTGGCGCGCCGGTCCATCGTGTACACTTAATGTGTAAGCATGAGGAGAACCCATGAACCGCGTCAACATGCGGGAAGCCCGGCGGCGGCTGAGCGAGATCGTGAAGGACGCCGAGCGCGGCCAGACGACGGTCATCACTCGGCGCGGCCGGCAGGTGGCGCGCGTGGAGCCCGTTGGCAGCGCCGAAGGACGAGTCCTGCCCGACCTGGCCGAGTTCCGCTCCACGATCCAGGTTAAGGGCAAGCCGCTTTCCCAAATGGTCATTGCGCAGCGCAAAGAGAGCCGATACTGATGGCCTATCTCGACACCAGCGTGTTAGCGGCCTACTACTGCCCCGAGGGGCTCAGTGAGGTCGTGGGCAAAAGGCTGGCCGCGGACCGGCAGCCCACGATCAGTCCGCTGGTGGAAGTGGAATTCTGTTCCGCGCTGGCCGCCAAGGTGCGCGCGCGGGAACTGCCCGAGCGGCCGGCCGGCCGCATCCTGTCGCTGTTCCAGAAGCACCTGGCCGATGGCCTTTACGGCAGAGTCACCCTGGATGCCGCACAATACGCCCTGGCCTGCAAATGGCTCACCGCCTTCTCCATCCCCCTGAGGGCCCCGGACGCCCTGCACCTGGCCGCGGCCTTTTCAAACGATCTGGTGCTGCTCACGGCGGACCAGGGCCTGGCCCGCGCTAGCAGGCATTTCGACGTGCAATGCGAATTCGTAGCGTGATGCATACGCCGTGCCTGCGACATTCACAGCCACCCCAGCTTCGGCATGGTGCGTCGAGTCTGCTCCAGCGGGAACGGTAGCCTGTCCCCAATGGCCCTAAGATAAGCGTAATCTATTGCCAGACAATTTCTTATGGCACGAATCACGAGAATAATCGTTATCTTGTCCGCGGCAGGCATTCAGGAATCCAAGGGATTCCTAATGTTCCGTGACGCGGGCATCCGGGTGCCCGTCTCAACCCAACACGAAAAAATATCGTATTCACTTACTATCACAGACGTTGCGCCTTAACTTAGGGCCATTGTAGCCTGTCCCCTTTGTTCCCCTCGCTTAAGGCCAGACCTGTCAATAACGTTCCTGACCCGAATGCCAGCAACTTAAGCT
>PMYD01000068.1 GCA_003171335.1 Phycisphaerales bacterium | reverse complement strand
ACGGCTCGCCGGTGCGGCCGTCGTACAGGGTAATCTTGCCGTCCACCGGCATTTCCACCAGCAGTTCGCGCGACAGGCCGGCCTGCTGAACCACGTCGGTCTGCTCGCGACGCTCGCGCACGTGCTCGTTGGCCTCGGCAATGGCGGCAAAGATTTCATCTTCCTTGGCGCCGTCGAACACCGGCGTGACAGCCTGGAAGCCCAGGACGGCGGCGGCCCAGCCCAGGTGGGTTTCGAGAATCTGCCCCACGTTCATGCGGCTGGGCACGCCCAGCGGGTTGAGGCAGATGTCCACCGGCGTGCCGTCCTGCAGGAACGGCATGTCCGCTTCGGGCATGATGCGGGCGATCACGCCCTTGTTGCCGTGACGGCCGGCCATCTTGTCGCCCACCGCCAGCGAGCGCTTCGTGGCCACGTACACCTTGACCATCTCCAGCACGCCCGAGGGCAGCTCGTCGCCGCGCTTCATGTGCGCCAAGCGGCGCTCTCGCTCGCCGCGAATTTCGGTCAGGCGCGGCCAGTACCGATCGTAGATGCGCTGGCCCTGCTCCTTGGCCGCCGGCTTGGAACTCTTGATCCAGCCGGGGTTGAAGTTCTCGATCTGCTCGAGAATCACGTCGACGATGTCGCTCTGGCCGACCTTCTGCTTGGTCGACGGGTCGACCATGGCGTTGCCCAGCACCTCGTTGATCTCATCCGTCATCTGGCGGAAGACCTTGACCAGCCGCCCGTTCATTTCCAACTCGTACTGCTTCATCTCCTCGCGATGCCGCTTCTTCTCCTCCTCATTGAGGTGCGTGCGGCGGCTGAATCGCTTGGTGGAGATGACCACGCCCTCTTCGCCCGCGGGCATGGTGAGGCTGTCATTCTTGACGTCCTCGCCGGCGCGGCCGAAGATCGCGTGCAGCAGCTTCTCTTCGGGCGACAGTTCGCTCTTGCTCTTAGGGGCCACCTTGCCCACCAGGATGTCGCCCGGTCTGACGCGCGTGCCCACGCGAACCACGCCGTGCTCATCCAGGTTGCGCAGGGCCTTTTCGCCCACGTTGGGAATGTCGCGCGTGAACTCCTCGCGGCCCAGCTTGGTCTCGCGGATCTCCGCGTCGTAATCCTCGATGTGGATCGAGGTGAAGGTGTCTTCGCGGACCAGGCGCTCGGAGATAAGGATAGCGTCCTCGAAGTTGTAGCCGTCAAACGTCATGAAGGCCACCAGCAAGTTGCGTCCCAGCGCCAGCTCGCCGTTGGAGCAGCCAGGGCCATCGGCCACGATCTGGCTGGTCTTGACGCGCTGGCCCTCGTGCACGATGGGCCGCTGGTTCAGGCAGGTCCGCTCGTTGAGCCGGGCGAACTTGCGCAGCACGTACTCTTCGGTGTTGTCAATGATGATGCGCTCCGCATCCACGTACGTCACCGTGCCGCCCTTGACCGCGCGGATGACCATGCCGCTGTTGGCGGCCACGTTGCGTTCCATGCCGGTGGCCACCACCGGCGGCTCGGTGCGCACCAGCGGCACGGCCTGCCGCTGCATGTTGGAACCCATCAGCGCGCGGTTGGCGTCGTCGTGCTCCAGGAAAGGAATCATCGCCGCCGACACGCCGACGGTCTGCTTGGGCGAAATATCGACATACTGAATATCAGCGCCCTCGACGAGCATCACCTCGCCGTTCTTGCGGGCCAACTGGCTCTCGCGCTTCAGCGTGGTGCGCAGCTTGCCGCCCTCGCCGCGGATCACCTCCGGCGGGGCCAGCGTGGCGATCATCTCCTCATCGGCCCGCAGCCACTTGACGCTCTCGGTGACCTTGCCCTTCTCGACCACGCGATACGGGGTCACCAGGAAACCGTACTCATCCACGGTGCCGTAGATGCTCAGCGAGCTGATCAGGCCGATGTTATTGCCTTCGGGCGTCTCGATGGGGCAGATGCGCCCGTAGTGGCTGATGTGCACATCGCGCACCTCAAACCCGGCCCGCTTGCGGTTGAGGCCGCCGGGTCCCAGGGCCGACAGCCGCCGCTCGTGCGTGAGCTGGCTCAAGGGGTTGGTCTGGTCCACCACCTGGCTCAGTTCGCTGCGGCCGAAGAAGAAATCGATGCTCGACGAGACGCTCTTGGAGTTGATCAGCTCGGCGATCTTGGCCACATTGTCCTGATCCTTCATGCTCATCCGCTCCTGCACGGTGCGGCGAAGCTTGAGGAATCCCTTGCGCAGCTCATCGGTGGCCAGCTCGTCGATCGTGCGCAGGCGGCGGTTGCCCAGGTGGTCGATATCGTCCACCACGCCCTCGCCGCTGCGGAGGGCAAAGATGTACTTGAGGCAGTTCACGAAGTCTTCCACCCGCAAAACCATCTCGTGCTCCGGCACGTTCTGGTTGAACTTGCGGTTGATGCGGAAGCGCCCCACCTTGCCCAGGCGGTAGCGATTCTCGTCGTAGAACTTCTCCTGGAAGAGCGTCTTGGCCTTTTCGATCTGCGGCGGGTTGCCCGGGCGCAGGCGGGCGTAGATCCGCAGCACGGCCGACTCGTAGCTGTCGGCCGCATCCTCGCCGATCGTATTGAAGATCAAGGAGTCCGCCACCTTCTCGACCACGTCCACGGTCTTGATGGTGGACGCCTGCACGCGCGTCACGGCTTCGCCGATCTGGTTGCCGGCCTCGACCAGCACCTCGCCGCTTTCGGAGTCGACGATCGGCGCCGCCGCGTACATCTGCGGCTTGATCTTCCCTACCGCCATGTTCTTGACGGGGTAGAACTCGCGGATGATCCCCTCGGCGGTGCCGTATTTCTCGCTCATCGCCCGCAGGAAGGTCGTGGCGGGAATCTTGCCCGACTGGTCGATGCGGACGCTGATGGAGTCCTTCTTGGTGACGGAAAGCTCAATCCAGCTTCCGCGCTCGGGAATGATGCGCGCCCCGTGCAGCGGGCGGTCCGATTCCTGCATTTCGACGGTGAAGTCGACGCCCGGCGAGCGGTGAAGCTGGCTGACGATGACGCGTTCCGCGCCGTTGATGATGAACTCGCCGCCGCCGATCATGATCGGCAGCTCGCCGACGAAGATCGATTCTTCGGCCACGTCCTCGCGGTCCTTGATGCGCAGCCGGCAGGTGATGCGCAGCGGCATGCCGTAGCTGAGGCGCAACTGGCGGCACTCATCCGGCGTGTAGCGCGGCTCGCCCAGGTCGTAGCTGACGAATTCCAGCGACATCGTCTCGTCATAGCTGACGATCGGGAAAACCTCCTTGAGCAGCCCTTGGAGGCCTTCGTTCTTGCGCTTCTCCGGCGCGGCATCCGCCTGGAGGAAACGCTTGTAGCTGGCCGTCTGAATGTCGATCAAATCCGCAACAGGCAGGGCGTCTCCGATTTTGGAGAAGTCCCGGACCTTTTCCATTCGCAGCATGTGTGCCCCTCAAATGGCATTGGGCCACGAGGACGACGGTCCCCACGGCCTGGACCTTAAAAGCACGGTATTATAGCAGAGGACGCACCCGAATTCCATATCAGAGGCGCGCACAAACGCCCCCTCCCCGACGCGCGTCCATTCCATTCCCGCGCGGCGGGACAAGACACCTGTGCAAATCGCTTGCGGCAAGTTGTTTATGCTGAGCTCCCGGACGGTCCAACGACGACTACTTCACCTCAACCTGGGCGCCGGACTCTTCCAACTGCTTCTTGGCTTCGGCGGCATCTTCCTTGGAGACACCCGTCTTGACCGCCTTGGGCGCTCCTTCCACCAGGTCCTTGGCCTCTTTGAGACCCAGGTTGGTCAGGGCGCGCACGGCCTTGATGACCTGAATCTTCTTTTCGCCGGCATCCTTGAGGATGACGTCGAAGGTGGTCTTCTCTTCCACCGGGGCGGCGGCCGCCGCGGCCGGGCCGGCCATCATCATCGCGCCGGCGGCGGCAGGCTCGATGCCATGCGCTTCTTTCAGATAGTTGGCCAAGTCGACCGCCTGCTTGAGGGTCAACTGCGACAGCTTGTCGCCCAATTCCTTGATCTCTGGTGCCGCTTCTGCCATTGTCTTGCTCCACAGCTCTTTATCACACCGGCCTGATAGGTGAAGCCACACCGGCTTCATTTAACCCCGAAGGGCCAATCCGCAGCCACGTTGTCAACGATACACATGCAACCCGGACCGTTATCCGTCACCGCTACTCAGTCTTGCCCTCGGCCGGACCTTCCGTCTGTCCCCCGGCTGGCCCCTCAGCCTGGCCCCCGGCGGGACCCTCAGCCGGACCCTCAGGCGCCTTGGGGGCCTTCTCTTCGATCGTTTTTAGAATGCTGCCGATGATTCGCCCCGGTCCCAGCGCCGCCGAGACGATCTTCCCGCCGGGCGACAGCAAGGACCGGCTCAGGTTGCTCAACGCCTCAGGGCGTGTGGGGAACTTGCTGAGTTCCTCGACGCGCTCGGGGCCAAAGACCTCGCCATCCATCATGGCCCCTTTGACCTTGAGCTGGGGCATCGTCCTGGCCTTGTCCATCATCAGGCGGACCAGGTCGATGACGCTCTCGCCGCCGAAGGCCACCGCGCAGGGGCCTTCCAGCAGGCTGGCCGCCTTGGCGATTCCCAATTCGTCGAACGCCTGGCGGGCCATGGCATTGCGCACGATCATCACGCGAATGCCCTTGCCCCGCAGGTCGCCGCGCAGCTTGTTGTTGGCCACGCCGCCGATGCCCGTCACGCACACCACGGCCAGGTCCTGGACTTCCTTGAGGCGGCGGATGATCTCACGCCGCAGCATTTCTTTTACCGGCTTGCTCATCGTGCACCCATGTTCCTACAGGACGACCGCGATCTCTACCGCGGGCGTCATGGTGGCTTTCAGGCAGACCTTCTTGAAATACGTGCCCTTCGACGTCGAGGGCTTGCGCCGCCGCATGTGGTCGAGAAAGGCATTGATGTTCTCGGCCAACTGCGGGGGCGGGAAACTCATCTTGCCGACCGCCACGGCCACGTTGCCGCCGGCGTCGTTGCGGTACTCCAGCTTGCCGGCCGCATATTCTTTCACCGCGGTGGCCACATCCTCGGTCACCGTGCCGCTCTTGGGGCTGGGCATCTTGCCCTGGGGTCCCAGCACGCGGCCCAGCTTGCTCACCTGCCGCATCGAGCCGGGGGTGGCGATGGCCACGTCAAAATCAAGCCAGCCATCCTGGATTTTCTTAATCAACTCATCCAGCCCCGCCTCGGTGGCGCCGGCGGCGCGGGCCTTCTCGGCATCGCTCTCATCGCAAAAGACGATCACCTTCTTGCTGGACCCCACGCCGTGCGGCAGCGAAATCGCGCCGCGCAGCCCCTGCTCGGCCTGCTTGGGGTCAATGCCCATGTTGCACACCAGCTCGACGGACTGGTCGAACTTGCCCTTGGTGAAACCCAGCACCACGGCGACGGCTTCCTCCACGGTGACAGGCTGGGCGGGGATCTTCTCGGCGTCCTGGCGCCAACGCTTGCTGCGTTTTACCGGCATCGAATGCTCCTTTCGCCGCCGCGGCGGCTCCCACTGCTGTTTGGGGGGCCCGTGGTCGAGGCCCGTTGTATCGCTATTTAACCCGCCGCCCTTGGGCCGGGGGTTACTTCTCGATTTCGATTCCCATGCTGCGGGCGGTGCCCATGACCTGGCGGCAGCCGGCATCCAGGTCAAACGAATTCAGGTCGTTTATCTTGCGCTGGGCAATCTGCTTGACCTGGTCCATCGTCACCTTGCCCACCTTGTCGCGGTTCGGGACGCCGGAACCCTTGGCCACCGAGGCCGCTTCCTTCAGCAGCACCGAGGCCGGCGGGCTCTTGGTCACGAACGTGAACGTGCGGTCGGCATACACGGTGATTTCCACCGGAATGATCATGCCGTTGGCTTCGCGCGTCCGCTCGTTGAACTGGGCGACGAACTGCCCGATATTCACGTTGTGCTGGCCCAGGGCCGGACCGATGGGCGGGGCCGGAGTGGCCTGGCCGCCGGGGGCCTGGAGCTTGATCACCGCTGTCACTTGCTTGGCCATAAACGTTTATTCCTGCGCTTCTCGTTCGCTGCGCTAAGGCACTAACCGATTAACGTCCTCACGCCTTCTCAACCTGCCAGTATTCCAGCTCGAGCGGCGTGGCCCGTCCGAAAATGGTGACGATGACGCGCACCTCGCCCTTTTCCGGCAGCACTTCGTCGACGGTCCCTTCGAAGTTCTCGAAGGGCCCTTCCTTGATCTTGACGCTGTCGCCCTTGGCGAACTCCATGGCCAGGGCGGCGGCCTCCTCGGGCCGGTCCACCTGGAGCAGCATCTTCTGCACATCATCCACGCCCATCGCCGTGGGCTTGCCGGCCGAGCCGATGAAATCGCCCACGCCCATCGTTTCCTTGATCAGGAACCAGGCCTCTTCGCCGATGGAGCCATCCTCTTCCAGCTCCATCTCGATGAACACGTAGCCCGGGTACATCTTGCGTTCGACGAACTTCTTGTCGCCGGGCTTGCGCTGCGGCTTGGGCCGCCGCTCGGTCGGCACCAGGATGCGCCCGATCTTGGCCTCCAGGCCCTCGATGGCGACCTTGCGCTTCAGCGCATCGCTCACCGTCTGCTCCCGGTTGGAGGCCACCCGCAGCACGTACCATTGTTTGGCCATGTCTTGTCCGCTTGCTTGATTCACTGCCGTGCCGCTTGCATCACATTCCCGGAACTAAAATGACGCGAATCGTCATGAAGAACCGCTGGAACAGAAGATCCACGACGAACAGCATGGTCGCCAGCGTGAACGTGGTAATGATGACCACCTTGGTCGAGCCGATCACCTCGCGCCGGCTGGACCAGGAGACCTTCTTCATCTCGCCCTCGGTGGCGATGAGGAAGTCGGCCATCTGCGGCCGGTTGATCACGTAGAACATCAGGTAACTGATGCCGATGACAATCACCAGCGGCAGCACGTACTGGAGGTACACGCTGTATGCCTGGAGCGTGTCGCTCAGCCAGTACCCGGTGATCGCCGCCAGGCCGCAGCCGACGGCGAACGTGGTCCACCGGATGCGCTTGCCCTGCGCCGGTTTGTACATCTCAAACGCTGCTGCCACGTCACTACTCCTGTCACAATCCGTCGAACACGGGCCACCGCCCCGGTCACGGCATCCGCTCACACCACCACGGCAGGCAGGACTTGAACCCGCAACCTGCGGTTTTGGAAACCGCTGCTCTGCCAATTGAGCTACTGCCGTAAAGCGTCCGCTCGCTTCGCTCGCTCTTGGTTAATCCGTTAATTGGTTAATCGGGAAAGGCCTCAAGCCACATGCGCCTCTTTGGCCTTTCCCGATTAACGGATTAACCGATTAACGTTATTTCTTCTTGGTCTTGTGTTCCGTGTGCTTGCGCTCGCGCGCACAGAACTTCTTCAGCGTCAGCTTTTGGCCGCCGCCGGCCGTGCGGATCATGGTGCGGTAGTTCAGATCGCCGCACTCCTCGCACTGCAGGAACACATATTCTCGTGCCGGGGCTTTGGCCATGGGTTTCTTACTCCAGGATCTTGGTGACCACGCCGGCGCCCACGGTGCGGCCGCCTTCGCGAATCGCGAAACGCAAACCGGCTTCCATGGCGATGGAGGTATTCAGCAGTTCCACATCCATCGTGATGTTATCGCCGGGCATGCACATCTCGGCCCCGCCCAGCAGCTTGATGGTGCCGGTGACGTCGGTCGTGCGGAAGTAGAACTGGGGACGATAGCCGCTGAAGAACGGGCTGTGCCGGCCGCCTTCTTCCTTGGTCAGCACGTACACCTCGCCCTCAAACTTGTGGTGCGGGGTGATGGACCCGGGCTGCGCGAACACCTGCCCGCGCTCCAGGTCGGTCTTCTCAATGCCACGCACCAGACAGCCCACGTTGTCGCCGGCCTGGCCGTAGTCCATGGTCTTGTTGAACATCTCCACGCCGGTGATGGTGGTCTTGCGCGTCTCGCCCAGGCCCACGATCTCCACCGCGTCGCCGATCTTCACCTTGCCGCGCTCGATGCGGCCGGTGCCCACCGTGCCGCGGCCCTTGATCGAGAACACGTCCTCGACGGGCATCAGGAAGGGCTTGTCGATCTCGCGCACCGGCTCGGGAATGAAGCTGTCCAGGGCTTCCATGAGCTCCTGGATGCACTTGGTGGCGGCGGGATCATCGGGATGGTTCATGGCCGCGGAGGCCGAGCCGCGAATGACCGGCGCCTTGTCGCCGTCGAACTCGTACTTGCTTAAGAGCTCGCGCACTTCCAGCTCGACCAGCTCCAGCAGCTCGGGGTCATCGACCAGGTCGACCTTGTTCAGGAACACCACCAGCGCCGGCACGTTCACCTGGCGGCTCAAGAGCACGTGCTCGCGGGTCTGCGGCATCGGGCCGTCGGCGGCGGACACGACCAGGATGGCCCCGTCCATCTGGGCGGCACCGGTGATCATGTTCTTGACGTAGTCGGCGTGGCCGGGGCAGTCCACGTGCGCGTAGTGGCGCTTTTCCGTCTGGTATTCCTGGTGGCTGGTGGCGATCGTCAGAATCTTGGTCGGGTCGCGCCGGCCCTGGCTCTCGGAGGCCTTGGCGACCTCGTCGTAGCTGACGGACTTGGCCAGTCCCTTTCTGGACTGAACCATGGTGATTGCCGCGGTCAGCGTGGTCTTGCCGTGGTCCACGTGGCCGATGGTGCCGACGTTTACGTGAGGCTTCGTTCTTGCAAAGACCTCTTTGGCCATGCCGTTAACTCCTATCTATTCACCGTTCAACTGTCGTCTTTTCGTCCCGGTCCAACCCGAAAAGCTGCTGATGGGATTTGAACCCGTGACCTCGTCCTTACCAAGGACGCGCTCTACCAACTGAGCTACAGCAGCGTGTCCACACAGGACGAGGGTTCGGGCAACCCAGCGCCAAACCGGCCAGCGCGACTGCCAACGGGCGCTAGCCGCACGCATTCGCCCGCGGTGCTTCCGCACCCTCAGCCGAGGACGAATTGGCCATTATGACGGACCACAATGCCCTGTCAAAGGAAAAATCGGCGGCCCAAGCCGACAAATTTCACCCGCCGGCCGAATCGCCGGCAGCCTCATTTTACACCGACTCACAGCGGGCGACCGGATTCGAACCGGCAACAGCCAGCTTGGAAGGCTGGAACTCTACCAATTGAGTTACGCCCGCAGCCTCGCTGCTCGAAGGCCGTATTCGCCAAGTCGCCCGGCCGTCATACCGCATGCCTGGGAGCGGGTGGATTCGAACCATCGTAGGCTTACGCCGGCAGATTTACAGTCTGCTCCCTTTGTCCACTCGGGCACGCTCCCGCACTTGCCGGCCAACCGGCGAGCCATTTATTTGAGTCTACCGCCCAAACGTTGTCAACTCCAATTTGAGCGCCCGACGCACCTTCGGCGGCGACTCCATAATTTATGGAGTCGCGCCGCAAGTAACTGCGGCTTTCCGCAGTTGAGCCCGACCGTGTCGGAGTTGCGCCTTGCGCCAACTGGAGACTTTCTCCAGTTGACTCCGACATCGTCGGAGTCGCGCCTTACTGCCCCCGCCGCCGAGGTATTTCACGTCCGGAAATTCCGGAGGTGACACCATAAATTATGAAGTCGCGCCCCGGTGCAACTGCGGATTTCCGCAGTTGACTCCAAACCTACACTACATGTAGTAGGTTCGCCACGCCCCACCTACTACGCGCTTCATCCAGTTCATCTCGGAGATGAACTGATTGGAAGGTCGACTCCGAAAATTTCGGAGTCTCGCCTTCCATCCCCCGACTCCGACAATGGCCGAAATCGCGCCTTGCCCCCCTCGGCTCCGACAATGCCGAAGTCGCGCCTTGCTCCGAAGCCCGAAGGGCGTATGACCATTAGCCACGGGCGCAAGCCCGTGGAGGCGAGCGGCCCCCTATGCAAGAGCCCGGAAGGGCGATTGAAGGCTCCGGCATCGCGCATGCCTCGTAGCGGATTCCACAAGTGCTGGCGCCACCCAGGCTTCGAAGAATCAATCGCCCTGAAGGGCTCCAGAGAAAATGGGGCCATCTTCTTCCACGGGCTCGCGCCCGTGGCTAATGGTCAATCGCCCTTTGGGCTCTCACGGAGCCAACTGCGGAAATTCCGCAGTTGACTCCGACAATTTCGAAATCGCGCCTGTCTCCTACGCCAGCGGCCCAAACGCTTTCACATACGACGCTCCGCCCACAAAGGACATCGACGGGCTGCCGCCGCAGGGCACGTTGGCGTAGAAGGCGGCGTCATAGCCTTCGCCGGTGCCCCAGCAGAAGGTGCAGGTGCGGTTCTGGAAGGTGTGGGCCTTGAGCCCGCGCCAGGCGGCCGCCAGCATCTCGGGCACAAACTCCGCCCGGCAGCAGCCGTGTCGCCAGGCGCGCGATAGCAGCCGCAGCAGCATGCCCGCGCTGGAGACCTCGATGCGCGTGGCCGGCTCGCCCATGACCGTGTGCCACAGGCCGGTGACAGGGTCCTGCGTGCGGCGCATGCCTTCGCAGGTCATATCCACCCACGAGGCGAGCAGCTCATAGTCCGGGTGCGACTTGGGCAGCCGGCACAGCAGTTCCACCAGCCCGTACAGGCACCACGCCTGGCCACGTCCCCAGGGCAGGCCCAGGCTGACGCCCTTGCGGCCGTAATGCGCCCAGAGGCTCTTGTGGCGATCGAAAAGGGCATCGAAGGCGCCCTTGAGGTAATCCACGCCGGCCTCGAAGAATGCCGGCTGCTTAAGCACATCGGCCACCACGGCGTACGTCCAGGCATGCCCCACGTGCTCGGCCCGAAAATACGGCGCGCCCTTGTACGCTTCCGCCGCCCGCTTTCGTGCGGCCGCCAGAGTCGGCACCTGTGTGATCGCCGCTTGATACAGCCGGCGATCGCGCCGGCCGGTCTTTTCCCACAACGTCAGCAGGAATTCCCAGCAATGCAGCCGCCGATTGGGACCTTTGGAACTGGGCAGGCGGTCCTGCTCAAAAAGGTCCAGGATATCATGCGCCGCCGACACCACATTCTTCTTCACCTGCGCATCGCCAAAGACTTCGCCCGCGCGGTACATGCCATCCAGCCAGACGAACGAAACATCGTTCCCCCAGCGCAGCCACATGGCGTGGTCTTTGTCGGTCCAGCAGTTCTTCACCTGGCCCATGACCACATCGCGGTCGCGCCGGCCGCCCAGCCGGGCCAGCACCGCAGGGTGCTGGGGCGTGACCTCACTGACCATGAGCAGATGGTGCACCCCTACCCAGTAGGGACGCTGGTCGCTCCAGGCAAATTCCTTGGGCTTGACGTACGGGCGGTAGCGATCCTTGACTTTGGGCCAGTCGGGGTGTTTTTCGATCTCCTGCGCCGCGGGCAGCGCCTTATCAATAATGATGGCCTTGTAGCCGGTAAGCTTGCGCGGCAGCCTGGTCGGGAAACGATCCTGGTCATCCGCCTCAAGGTAGATGCCGTACTCGACCATCATGTCGACGTACAGGCGGAAGCTCATATCCTTCGGATCGGCCGGACCGATCACCAATACTTCCGGCGTGGAGACTTTTTTAGCTACGGCTTTTTTGGCTACGGCCTTTTTGGCGGGCATGACATGTCCTTTCTGATTTGGGAACCCGTGGCACGGGCGTCTCGCCCGTGAGTCGCACGGCCATCTTGGCCGTGCTTCCGGCAGTTCTTCTCCTATTGACCACGGGCGAGACGCCCGTGGAACTCATGGGCGAGACGCCCATGCCACTTATTCACATCCTGCCGCTTAATCCGCCGGCACGCAACGGTCCTTGGCCCAGTCGCGAAGTTCCTGGACTTTTTCGGCCATGAGCACCGAGAGCGGCCGCGTGGCGCGAAGTTCCGCCAGCAGGTCCGCGCTGGAGAGATCGCGCTTCTCCGCGAACGCGGAATACATGCCCGAGACGACCGCCTGCTCGAGCTCCGCGCCGGAAAAGCCGTCCGAGGCGGCCACCAGGCCGTCCAGGTCGAAGCGGGCCGGGTCGCGCTGCCGCTTCTTCAGGTGGATGGTGAGGATATCCCGCCGCGAGCCGGCATCGGGCAGATCCACGAAGAAGACCTCGTCGAAGCGGCCCTTGCGCATCAGCTCGGGCGGCATGGCGGTCACATCGTTGGCCGTGGCCACGATGAACACCTGCTCCTTGTGGTCCTGCATCCACGTCAGCAGCATGCCGAACATCCGCTGGCTCAGGCCGCCATCGCTGCGCGCGCCATCCAGGCCGGCGCCGGCCGAGGCGAAGGCCTTCTCGATCTCGTCGATCCACAGCACGCACGGCGTCATGGCGGCGGCGTATTTGAAGGCCATCCGCAAATGCCGCTCGGTCTCGCCGACGTACTTGTCATACAGCGAGCCGACATCCATGCGCAGCAGCGGCATCTTCCACTGGGCGGCCACGAAGCGGGCCATGAGGCTTTTGCCGCAGCCCTGCACGCCCAGCATGAGAATGCCCTTGGGCGGCTCCAGGCCGAATTGGCGGGCCTCTGGGCTCCAGGCGTTTTCGCGCTTGGCCATCCAAGAGCGCAGGTTCTCCATGCCGCCGATAGCCGGGGTGACCTCCGGCGGCGGAATGAAATCCAGCACGCCCGTCTGCCGCAGCCGCTGCTGCTTGACCTCGATCGGCAGCCCGACGGCATCCTTGTCCAGGCGGCCATCCTTCAAGATGGCATCGGCCACCACCTGGGCGATTTCCATGCGCGTCAGGCCGCGGAGGTTGGCCAGGAATTTCGCCTTGTCCTGGCCGGTCAGGTCGCCGGCCACCGGCTCGAAGCGGGCAATCTGCCGAGCCGTCTCGCGGACCAGGTCGAGGATCTCCTGCTCATCCGGCAGCGCCAGGTCATACGGCACGGCCAGGGTCTGGAGCGAAGTGGGCAATTCGCCGGCCGCATCAATCATGAAAACGGTCTTGGTCTGGTAGATGGGGCTGGCCCCCAGGTCACGCAGCAGCCGCTCGTTGGCCGGCTCGCCGACGTACCGCAGGGCATCCTTCAGCACGTAGATGTTGGCCCCCTCCTCCTGGCGGATGAAGCGCAGGGCCTCGGCCAGCGAGGTGCTCTTGTCCACCGCGTCGGCCTGCGTGGGGATGACCCGCCGCAGCCCATCACTGATGGACCACTCCATCGCCTCGCGACCCAGGTCGCGGGCCGCCTCGCGGATCAGCCGGATGGCGAACGCCTCCTCCAGCGTCTGCAGCGTAACAATCACGTGCCGCGTGCGGATCAGCAGCTTGAGATCTTCCAGTAAACCCGGCATGCGGGAATCATCCTCCAATCGGCGTGCGGCCGCAAGGTGGTTGCCATCAATCGGGCCGGGGAATCAGAGCGGGTTAAGCGTTACAGTCTTCAGCATTTGCCGACGACCGTAACACTTAAAATAGGAGAACTCCAACTGTCCGTTACGGACAGTTGATACAAGCAACCCTCAACTGTCCATTATGGACAGTTGATACGAGAAACTCCAACTGTGCGCACCGCACAGTTGATGAGAATCGAGATGTTCCAGGTGTGCGCGGCGCACACCTGATGTTCAGCCCCCATCCGTCGCCGTAACGGGATTATGGTATCCTAGCGGTGCCCGGCCTGTGCCTTCGGGCGTGGCCGGGGTAACGAGATGGTCTTCCCTTCGACGCGAGTCAGAAGCTAAGTTATTGGCGCGCCGTCAGTCGTGGCGCGATTGTGGAGTCGGGCATGGCCAGGAAACGCAATTCGTCCGGCGTCTCCTCAACAGATAAGAAGAAGAAATCCAGCCGCCGCCGGCGCAGCGCAGGCAAGGCCGCACCATCGGCGGCGGCGCCGCCGCCGGCGTTGATTGTCTGCATCGGGGCCTCCGCGGGCGGCCTGGCGCCGATCCAGGAAATCCTGAACCACGCACCGCAGGGCAAGGGGCTGGCGTTCGTGCTGATCCAGCACGCGGGGGCCGAGGGGCACGAGTTGCTGGGCTCGCTGCTTAAGCAATCCACCAGCCTGGAGGTCGTCAAGGCCGTCAAAGGCATGCCGGTGCTGAGCGACCGCATACACATCATGCCTCCCGGCGCCATGCTGGTGGTGGCCGGCGGCGTGCTGACCGCCCCGCCGGGGGACCACTGCCGGCCGCTGCGCCAGCCGATCGACCACTTCATGTGCTGCCTGGCCGTCGACCAGGGCGCGCGGGCCGTGGGCGTGCTGCTGTCAGGGGCGGGGCTGGATGGCACCCAGGGCCTGACCGAAATCAAGGCCGCCGGCGGCACGGTCATCGTGCAGGATCCTGACACCGCCGAGTTCCCCGAGATGCCGCGCTCGGCCATGTCGGCCGTGACCGTCGATGCTGTTCTGCCGCCCGGGCAGATTCCCGCCAAGCTGGCCGAGCTGGCCCAGGGCCACCTGGCGTTAAGCGAAGAGCGCCGCTCGGAGCAGGAACTCGCCGCCGTGCTGCGCGCGGTGCGCGCTGTCACCGGGCACGACTTTGGCGGGTACAAGCGGGCCACACTGGTGCGGCGGATCGCCCGACGGATGGGGCTGCTCCAGGTGAACACCTACGCCGATTACGCCCGCCATCTTCGCGCCGACGCCAATGAGGCCAGGCTGTTGCGGCGGGATCTCCTGATCGGCGTGACGGAATTCTTCCGCCAGGCGGAAGCCTGGACGGTGCTGGAAAACAAAGTGATTACCCCGCTGGTGGACCACGCGCTGCCCGGCTCGACCCTGCGGGTCTGGGCGCCGGCCTGCGCCACGGGCAAGGAGGCCTACAGCCTGGCCATCCTGCTGGCCGAGGCCGTGCAGCGCAGCGGCAAGACCCTGGCCATCCAGGTCTTCGCCACCGACGCCGATGAGAAAGCCCTGGAAGTGGCCCGCGCGGGCATCTTCTCGCGGGAGGAACTGGCCCCGATTTCGCCCGCCCGCCGGCAGCGGTTCTTCACCCCCAAGGATGGGCAATACCGGGTGGTCAAGCCGCTCCGCGAACTGCTGGTCTTCGCGCCGCAGGACCTCACGGCCGATCCGCCCTTCTCGCGGCTGGACCTGGTGAGTTGCCGCAACCTGCTGATTTATCTGGACCACGACCTTCAGCGCAAGATCGTGGCCATGTTCCACTTCGCCCTGCGCGAGGGCGGCTTCCTCTTCCTGGGCTCGGCCGAGACGGTCAACGGAAAGGACGAGCTGTTCGAAACGGTGTCCAAGAAGTGGCGGATCTACCGCCGCGTCGGAATCTCCCCTCGCAAGCTGGAAATGCCGCTGCGGCCCACTGAGCCTACTAAAGCCCCCTTCGCCGGCGTGCCGCTGCCGCCCCCGCGGCCGACGCTGACCACCATCGCCCAGCAGGCCATGCTGGACCATTTCGCCCCGGCGGCGGTGATCATCGACCGTAAGGGCCAGCTCCTGTACACACATGGCGCGGTCGAGGATTTCCTGCGCATTCACCCGGGCGAGCAGCGCGGCAGCATCGTCGACATGGCCCGCGAGGGCCTGCGCGCCCACCTGCGCCGGCTCAGCGCCGGCCTGGCCCGCAGCCTCCGCCAGGTCTCGGCGGTGGCGCGCCTGAAGCGCGGCAAGCGGTCTGTCGCCGTCAAGATCACCCTCTGGCCCCTGCGCTACCCGCGCGAGGCCGAGGGGCTGGCGCTGGTCAGCTTCGAGGAGCAACGCCCTAGCCGCCCGGCGGCCGCGCCCGTGGAAGAGGGCGCGCCGGGCGAGGTCGAGCGCCTGGAAGAGGAACTCAAGACCACCAAGGATGAGTTGAACAGCGCCATCTCTCAACTGGAGCAGTCCAACGAGCATCTGAAAGCCTCCAACGAGGAGGTCACCGCCGCCAACGAGGAACTCCAAGCCGCCAACGAGGAAATGGAGACCTCCAAAGAGGAACTTCAGTCGCTCAACGAGGAACTCAACGCCGTCAACCTTCGCCTGCAGGAGAAGGTGGAGGAACTGGAGAGCACCAGCAACGATATTCTCAACCTGCTCTCCAGCACCAACATCGCCACGCTGTTTTTGGACCGGGATTTGAAGATCCGCCGCTTCACGCCGGCCCTGACGCAGTTGTTCAGCCTGATCGGCACGGACCTGGACAGGCCCATTGCCGATGTGCGCCGGCTCTTCGAGGACCCCCACCTGCTGGGCGATGCCGGCAAGGTGCTGGCCGATCTGCGACCCTCCGGCGCGGAGGTCCAGGCCGAGGATGGAAGTTGGTATCTCCGCCGCATCACCCCGTATCGCACCCAGGATGACCGCATCGAAGGCGTGGTCATCACCTTTACGGATTTCTCCGACCGCAAGGCCGCCGAGCGGGTCCGCGAGTGGCACCTGGACCGCATGCGCGTGCTGCTGCGGGGCACGCAGGGCGTCCTGGCGGCTCGCGATGTGGAGGGCGTGCTTTCCCGCATCGCCGACACGGCCCGCGAACTGACCGGCGCCAATCTGAGCACTTGCGGCCACGGCTATATCAGCGGGCAGTTCCGCGTGGGCGCCGCCTCGCGTGCTGCCGGCCAGCCGGCCTGCCCGCCGGGCCAGGAGTTCTGCATCGCCAAGGGCGGGGCATACCTGGACCTGATGCAGAAGGCCGATTCGCTCCGGCTGAGCGATGCCCAGTTGCGCGCCCGTTCGGACTGGTGGGGCCTGCCGGAGGGCCACGTGCCGCTGCGCGGGCTGATGGGCGCTCGCCTGGTCGATGTCGAGGGCAAGCCCAATGGCATCATCATGGTCAGCGACAAGGCCGACGGCGGCGACTTCACCGGCGAGGATGAGAACCTGCTGCGGCAACTGGCGGCGGTGGCCTCGCTGGCGCTCCAGCACATCGAGGCCCGCGAGCTGGCGGAGAAATCCGCCCAGCGGGCCCACTGGCTGGCGCGATTCCCGGAGGAGAACCCCGACCCCGTTCTGCGCCTGGACGCCAATGGGGTTTTGCTGTACGCCAACCCGGCGGCCCACCGCTGCGCCTGCTGGAAACTCGATATCGGCCAACCGACCGAGGAGAGCTTGGTAGCCCCAGCGCTGGCGTCCCTCCGCGAGAACCGGTCAATCGAGGTGGAACAGGTGTGCGGCGACCGCACCTATTACATCGCCTTCGCCCCCCAGCCCTTGGGCAGCTTCGTCAATGTCTACGCCCTCGACATCACCGCCAGAAAGGATGCTGAGGAGCGGGTCCGCCGCTGGACGGCCCTGCTGGTGGCCATCAGCCGCCTACAGCACGAGACGCTGTCGGCGCCCTCCGTGGAAAGACTTGGTCAACTGTGCCTGAACATTGCCGCCACGCTCACCGGCAGCCAGTTCGGCTTTATCGGCGAGGTTGGCGCCGACGGCTTCCTGCATGACCTGGCCATCAGCGAAACGGGCTGGGATGTCTGCACCATGTACGACAAAACCGGCCACCGCCGCCCGCCGGGCAACTTCCCCATTCACGGGCTGTACGGCCGGGTGGTGGTGGACAGCAAGAGCCTGCTGGTGAACGAGCCGGCTAACCACCCCGACAGCATCGGCGTGCCCCCGGGCCATCCGCAATTGACGAGCTTCCTGGGCGTACCGTTCATCCGCGAGGGCAAGACCGTCGGCATGGTGGCCATGGCCAACCGCCCCGGCGGTTTTCGGCCGGAAGACCAGTCCGCCCTGGAGACGCTGACGCCGGCCATCTGGGATGCCCTGACCCGCAAGCGGGTCGAACAGGCTTTGCACGCAAGCAACGACAGCCTGCAACGCTCGCAGGAAATCGCCCACCTGGGAAGCTGGGAACTGGACCTCACGACCAACCGACTGACCTGGTCCGACGAGGTGTACCGCATCTTCGGCCTAACGCCCCAGCAGTTCAGCGCCACGTACGAGGCCTTCCTGGAGCGCGTGCATCCCGAGGATCGTGCGGCGGTGGATGAGGCGTACTCCGGCTCGCTGCGCGAGAACCGCGACAGCTACGAGGTGGAGCACCGCGTGGTGCGCGCTGACACCGGCGAGATTCGCGTCGTGCACGAGCGCTGCCGGCACGTGCGCGACACCCAGGGCAAGATCATCCGCTCCCTGGGCATGGTGCAGGACATCACCGAGCGCAAGAGAGCCGAGGCGGCTCTGGTCCAAAGCGAGCAGCGCTATCGCACGTTGTTCCAGACGATGACGGAGGGCTTCTCCGCCAATGAAATGATCTGCAACGAAAACGGCACGCCCTGCGACCTGCGCTATCTGGCCATGAACCCGGCCTTCGAGCGCCAGACCGGCCTCAAGGCGGCCGATGTCGTCGGGCACACTATGTTGGAGCTGTTCCGACACGTCGAGCCGGTGTGGATCGAGCGGTACGGGAAAGTGGCCCTGACCGGCGAGCCGGCCCACTTTGAGGAGTGGTTCGGGGCGCTGGGCAAGTGGTTCGAGGTCCACGCGTTCCAGACCGAGCCGGGCCGCTTCGGCGTGGTGTTCGCGGATGTGACCGAGCGCAAGAATACCGAGGATGCCCTGCGCCGCGCCCATGACGAGCTGGAAGTGCGCGTCGCCGAGCGCACGGCGGAGCTGCAGCGCCGGGCCGAGCAGCTTGCCATGCTCACCTCGGAACTGACGCTCGCCGAGCAGCGCGAGCGCCGCCGGCTGGCCCAGGTGCTGCACGACCACCTCCAGCAACTCCTGGTCGGGGCCAAGTTCGGCCTGGAGGTGCTGGCGAGGCGCGTCGAGGAGGAGCAGCGGCCCAACGTCGACCAGATCCGGGACCTGCTGGATGAATCGATCATCGCCTCACGCTCGCTGACGGTGGAACTCTCCCCGCCCATCCTGCACGAGGCCGGTCTGGCGGCGGGCCTGGAGTGGCTGGCGCGCTGGATGAAGGAAAAACACGGCCTGGACGTGGAATTGAAGCTCGACCCGCAGGTCGCCACCGATCGCGAGGACGTCAAGGTGCTGCTGTTCCAGTCCGTCCGCGAGCTGCTCTTTAACGTCGTCAAGCACGCCCACGTAACGCGGGCGACCGTGGAAAT
Source organism: Phycisphaerales bacterium (assembly GCA_003171335.1). Taxonomy (GTDB): domain Bacteria; phylum Planctomycetota; class Phycisphaerae; order SM23-33; family FEN-1343; genus FEN-1343. Next base: position 16,333 of record PMYD01000068.1, on the reverse strand, counting down.
GCGGCCCTCCGGCCCCGACACGCTGCGCGTGGAAGTGAGCGATGCGGGCGTGGGCTTTGAGCCGCAGGAGATGTGGGAGCGCTCCAGCCACATGGCCGGCGGGTTTGGGCTGATCTCGATTCGCGAGCGGCTGGGCATGCTGGGCGGCACGCTGGAGATTGTGAGCAGCCCCCAGGCCGGCGCGCGCTTCATCCTCACCGCCCCGGCCCGCGCCGCCGCGCCGGCCACAGCCATTGGGGCCGCGGCGCCGGCCGTCAGTCCCGGCAGACCTTTCGCCGCCACCCCCGCCGCCGCGCCGGGACAGATCCGCGTCATGCTGGCGGATGACCACGCCGTGATGCGGCAGGGTCTGGCGGCGCTGCTGGGCGAACAGGATGACATCGTCGTCGTCGGCCAGGCCGCCAACGGCCAGGAGGCCGTCGATCTGGCCGGCCATTTGCGGCCCGACATCATCCTGATGGACTACAGCATGCCCGTGCTGGATGGGCTGGAGGCCACGCGGCGCATCCACGCCGACTGGCCGGAGATTCGCATCATCGGCCTGTCCATGTACGAGGAGGCCGACCGCGCCGCCGCCATGCTCGCCGCCGGGGCGGCCGCATATCTCACCAAGAGCGGCGACCCCGCCCAACTGCTGGCCCAGATTCGAAATCGACCCGGGCTGTAGAACTGGGCTCCGGTGGCATGCCCTCACGCCTGGGCCGCCTCGGCGGCCAAGGCGGGTGGGCATGGGGCCGCGAGAAACGGCCCGCCGTCATTTTGCCGGCTTGACCGGCAGCAGGCTGACGCGCAACGTCAGCGGACTGCCCGGCTCGACAACCTGGGCCACGATGGCCCAGCGCTTGCCGTTGTGAACCGGCTCGGCGAGCAACACATCGTATTTCTGGCCCGGCACGGGGGGCCCTTCCGGCCGCCAGATGAACGGCGCCCCGCTGCCAGGGCAGGTTAAGGGCGGCAGGCCCGACTGGGCCGCCTTGAATTCCTCGAGGCTCTGGGGCAGCCGATGGTGGGACTGGTAAAATAGAAGCAGCATGCCGCTCACGTCGTGCAGCCGGTCGGCGCATTCATCCAGGGCCGTTGCGCCCGTTGCCGCGGGCCGGGTCGCCGCGGACGGCTGGGCGCAGGATGCCAGTGCGAAGCACAGGGCCAGCGCCGCCGCACAGAGGAGGCCCACGACGCGGCCAGCCACAGGCGAACTGGCGTCACCGGCGGTATTCTCGCGATCAGTTCTTCTCATGCATCGCCTCCGAGGGGATGACCCTCGCCACGCGCTGCCCATGCGCTCCGGGCGCCTGGCTTTGCAGGACCGTGCCATCCGGCGGGGCGGCCTGCTGCGTAGCGGCGGGCGGCGTCCCATCGGCCGGCGGCTGATCCTGCGGCGGCTGATCTTGCGGCGGCTGGATCTGCGGAAGCGACGGCGCGCGATTTGACGGCAGGTCCTGCCCCATCGGCTGCCAGGTGTTGTCAGGCGCGTTGGCATCCGCCGGTCGGCTGGCGGCACCGCGCTCCAGGCCGCGCATATGCTCCTCATACACGCCTGGGGCCACGGCCTTGGGCGTCAGCTTCAGACCGGAGATCTCATCCTTGGACATGCCCGGCAACAGATCGGGCGCCTCGGCCACGTGCGGGGTGAGGAAAATCAGCAACTCGGTCTTGCTTTTGTTCTTGACCGTGTGACGGAACAGGCTGCCCACCAAGGGAATGTCCCCCAGCAGCGGCACCTTGTCGACGCTCTCGGTGACGCGGTCTTCCATCAGGCCGCCGATGACGATGGTCTGCCCATCGCGGATGGCCACGCGGCTCTGCGCCGAGCGGATGGCGAAGAGCGGGGCCTGCACCGTATTGCTGATGGCGACCGTCGCGCCCGTCGCGGTCGAGATTTCCGGGTACACATCCAACGTCACCAGCCCCTGCGGGTTGATGTGCGGCGTGACGTTCACGATGATGCCCACCTGGTTGTACACATAACTGTTGGACACCTGCCCGCTGTCGCTGATGATCGAATTGGTGGGCACGGGCACTTCCTGGCCCACGACGATCTGCGCCGGCTGGTTGTCGCTGGTGAGGATATACGGCCGCGAGAGGATGTCCAGCTTGGTCGTCTGGGCCAGCGCCCGCAAGGCGGCGCCGGCATTTTGTTCCAGAATGTTCACGCTGAATCCCTGCCCCGCCCCGACCATCGAATTCGCGGGACTCACCGGCGGGTTGGCGGAGATGTCGAGGAAGCCCGTGCCGCCCGCCGAGCCGTTGCCGCTGGCCCGCAGATTGAAGGCGGCAAATTCAGTGCCCAGATCCACGCCGTCGGTATGGGTCACCTCGGCCAGGAGCACCTTGATCAGCACCTGCGGCACCGGCCGATCCAGGTCTTCAAGGATGGTCTTGACGCGCGGATAGTTGGTCGAGGAGGAAGTCACCAGCAGCGAGTTGGTGTCCGAATCGGCCACGACATACACCTGACCCTGGAGGTCAGAAGCGGTGGCGATGGAGCCGGCTGAAGGCGCACGGGTGCCGCTGCCGCTCGTGGTGCCGGAGGCAGTGCGGTTAATCGCAGCGTTGTTGCCAAAGCTGCCGCTACCGCCAAAACCGCCGCCGCTGGACCCGGTTCGGTTGCCCGAGCCGAACCCGCTGCTCGAGCCGAACCCGCTGCTCGAACCGAATGACGAGGTATTGCGATTGCCATTGTTGTTCGAGTTTGAACCGGTGGTGCGCGTGCCGGAGGTGGACGTCGACCAGCCGAACACGTTGTTCAGCACCGCGGCGATATTGACGGCCTGGCCATTGCGAACGAGGTAGACGTTGACCACCTGGAGTTCGGTCGGGTTGGCATCCAGTTCCGCGACGACCTCGCCGATGACCTTCAGCAAATCTGGCGGGGCCGAGACGACCAGCGTGTTGGTGCGGTCGTCGGCCGAGGCGGTCACCTTGACGGCGCGCGAGCCTTGGTCGTCCTGCGGGTTCGGGGTCGCACCGGCGCCGCCGCCGCCGAACGGCCCCATGCCGCCGGGGCCGCCGCCGCCGCGCACGAAGCGGCGCAGATTGGCCAGGGCCGCCCCCCCCGCCGCATTGCTGGCGTTGTCGGTGCGGAAGATGTCCGTGATCAGCCGCGCGGCGCTGGCCGCATTGGCGTATTTGAGCTGGAACACCCGCACCTGCTGCACCTCCGACAGGTGCACGTCGATGGAGCTGATGATCTCGACGATTCGATGGACGTTCGCCTCCGTACTGGTGAGGATGAGCGTGTTGGAAGCGGCGTTGGCCGCCACATCCGCGCCCTCGGGCATCAGCGTATTCAAATCCGTCTTGAGCTTGACGGCATCGGCGTAACGGATGGGAATGATCTGCGTGATCACGCGGTCGGAAACCGGAATCAGTTTGGGATCATTGCCGGAGCGGACAGGAATCAGCTCGCGCCGGGCCTGGTCGGACGCCACGATCTTGAGCGTGCGGCCGTTGCGCACGATGGCGCCGCCGCGCGTGGCCAGCACGCTGTCGAGCAGGTCGACGGCCTCGTCCACGCTGACCGGCTGGCGGCTGACCAGGGTGATGCGGCCCTCGATGCGCGTCACCTTCACGATCACCATGCCGGCGGCCTCGGAGAGATATTGCAGCACCGTGTCCACGCTGGCATCCTGGAAATTCAGCAGCAACGGACCCTGGACCGGATCGGGCAGCACGGGCGCTGAGCTGGTCGTGGGGCGCGAGGCCGGGCGACTCGCCGGGCGGGTTTGTGCGGCCGGCTGGGTCTGGGCCGGCTGCGTGTCTGCGGGCTGACTCTGCGCGGCAGCCACCGAAGTCGAATCCGCATTGTCGCCTTGCGGCGGAAGCTGCGCGCCTGGCCCTTCCGCGCCCGGCGGCGGCGCCGCCCCTGGCGGCGGTGGCGGCGGGGCCTGATCGGCCGGCGCCGGCGCCTGCGCGTTGGCGGCGTACACGAAGAGCAGAATGACCAGCAGGCTCACCGTCACCAGGGCCAGCGCCCAGAGTAGCTTGCGCCCATGGGGTCGAGAGCCGCCCAGAATCGCCGAAATTGTACTGTTTAGACTCATTGGCTTTCTTCCTGTGCACGTCGCTGTCGCATGCGTTCAAGGACATCATTGGCGGCCGGGGAACTGACGGCCTCACCGCTGGCCGGCTGCGATGCCGCCGCCTCGGCGGGCCCGCTGGCCGTGGCCGCCGGCGAGGAGGCCGCCGCTGTGCCTGCCAGCGTATTGCCCACCGGCACGGCGGTCGTGGTCTGGTCCGTCGAATACTGCACCGAGTCCAGGGTCATCCCCGCCACGGTGCCATGGCATACGGCATCGCCCGTCGCGGCTCGCTGCACATGGCCGTCGCGGGCATCTTCAAAGAAGGCCACCCACTGCCGCCCCTGCCAGACGACGCCCGTCAGGGTCAGGCATTCCTCGTCCGTGCGCGTATCGGGCCGGCCCGGCCGCCCGCGTCCCCGCCCCGCGCGAGTGCGGTCTTTCAGGAACATGTTCTTGTCGGCCAGGATGCGGTAACTATCCCACGATGCCGCGGGGGTCAGATACGGTTGCGATTGCGGACTGGCCCCGCCGCCGGCGCCGCCTCGTGCGCCGCGCGAAGCGAATCGCCCGGCCCGTGGGGCTGCGCCCGTGGGTGTACTGCCCGGCTGGCTCGCCGCCGAGCGGGTGGACGGACGCGAGGCGGCGATTCCTGGACCATCGTGTTGGCTCACCGCCGTCGGCGAAGGCCGATTCCCAATGGCTGGCGAAGAAGCCGCCGCGCCTTGCGGAGCCGAAGAGGTTGCCAAGCGGCTTTGCGGCGATGAAGACGACGGCGCTGCGGCCGCCGACAGAATTGCAAGCGACACAAGGATCATCGCGATGACAGCCAGCCGCATCATTCCACATCCTCCGCGGCCCGCGCGGGGGCGGCTTGGGCGTTGGCCGCCTGGGAGCCCCGCGCGGTCCCCGAGCGGCACAGCGTCGAGAATCGCACCTCGACCGCGAGATCGTCCGTGCCATCCTTGCGGCTGGAAAGCTGAAGCTCCGTGATCCGCAAGGGCACCTGAACCATCTGAAGATTCCACAGGAAACGCGAGATGTGGGCCATGGAGCCCGTGCCGACGGCCTGGAAGGAGTACTGCGGCATGCGGCCGGTCTCGGTGCCTCCGGGGTGCACGGACGTCATCGTCAGCCCCGACTCCTTCGCGGCATTGCTGACGGTGTGGAGGATCTGGTTTTCGGCCTCGGCGCGGTTGGCCAGAAAGCTGGGCTGCATTGCCTTCCAGCGGGCCAGTTGCCCGGTGCGCCCCGCCAGCAGGGCCTGGTCATCGGCCAGTTGTTTCTGGCGATCCTCCAATACCTGCTGGCTTGCAGTGCGCCCCTTCAGCAGCGGCTTCACGAGCAGCCGGTCAGCGCCCAGCAGCACCACCAGGCAGGCCGTGCCCAGAAAAACGTATCGCTCTCGTTTGTTTAGAACCATGGTTATCGCTCGGGAACGTATTCAAAACCGATTTCGAAACTCCATTCCGGCGTGTTGGCGGCCACGCGGCGGCTGGAGACGGCGCCGGTAACGCTCGTGAAACGCGGGCAGGCCATGAGGTTGTCCAGGATCTGCAAGCCCACCGCCTCACTCTCGCACTTGCCGCTGAGCTTCACCGCTTTCTTCTCCGCCTTCTCCTCGCGGATGGAAATATTCGTCGCCCAGGCCTGCGCCCGCTCGGGGAATGCGTTGGTCACCAGGCGCAGACATTCCAGCACGGAAGGCCGATGGTCGTACCAGCCGCGGGCGAAATTGACGTTGTCGGCCATGACCCGGGCCGAGGAGACGGCTGGCTTCAGTTGCGCAATCTGAAGCGTCAGGTCGTCCGCAGCGCGGGTGCAGCACCACCAGTCGGCGGCAAACCAGATGGCGCCGGCCACGAGCACCGCCGCCCCGCCGCACGCCATGAGGATCTTGCGGCGCCGCCCCAACGGCTTGGCCGGCGCCAGGCGGGAATGCGTAAAATCCACTCTCAAGGCCCGGCCGGAGATCGCCTCGGCCGCCAGCGCCGCCGCCTGGGCAACGGGCACGGCCGCCAGGGCTTCGCCCTTGACCAATCCCAGGTCCTCGGGCAGCCGGCACAGCTTCAGCGGCAGACCCAGCCGCCCGGCAAGCTGCGCCTGGGCCGAACTATCCAGCCCCAGTTCATCGCACAGGAGCAACTGGCGCGGTCCCGCTTGGGCCCGCGCCGGCAACAGGGCCAGCACACGCCGGGCATCCTCGATGGATGGCGCGATCGACCCTTTGGCCGGCCCAGTCAGCCGACAGAGCGCCGGCCAGCCATTCACAGCGCGCACCGCGAGCTCAGCGCCATCTTCTGAAAGATGCAGCACCGCCTGGTCGCCGCCGTCAGCCCCCGCGGCCGCGGCCAAAACCAAGCTGGAACAGGTGACTCCCAGCATCGTCAGCCCGGCCGCCTGGGTCATCGCCGCCACGCCCTCGACCACCGCACGCGAGCCGGCCAGGAGCAGGGCGATCGATTCACCCTTCGTGTCCGGCGGGGGGACGTAGTCGAAGATGTAGCCCTCGCTGCCAGAAGCGAACTCACGCTCGATGGCTAATCTCATCACGCCGGCCAGCGCCGCCGGCGGAGTGGGGCCCAGAGTCTTGGGCTTGGCCACCACCCAGGCCGCATCCAGGCCAACGATGCACCGCGAAACGGAGAATCGCTGCTCCCGCAGCGTGTGGCGGATCTGGCTGCCCAGGGCCGCCCAGTCCAGCGCGCCGTCCCGCGATTCGATCTTCACTTCCCAGGACCGCCGCAGCACGACCGCACCGGCTCGCCCCGCGGTGACCTCGGCCAGCACACAGCGTCGCGGCGACACGGCAATACCCAACATGGTTCGCGTCATTCTCATCTATTGCACCAACTGCTGTACCAATTGCCCCGTTTCCTGGAGTACCTTGTCCATCCCGTCGCCTGCCCGCAGGCGGTCGAGAATTGCCTGGTCCAGCGGCCAACCCAATCCGGTCATGTCCTGCCGATACACAATGCGCGGTACGGCCGACTGAGCCGTATCCACCACGATGCGGCAGCGTCGAAACGCCCGGCCATCGCCGGAAACGGCCACGATATCGGCCGAGAACTGGTAGGCGCGGGTCGTGATGAGCCCGCCGATGCCGACGGCTTTGGCCCGTTGCGACTTGAGCGCATCGGCGACCCAGGCGATGGTCGTCAGATCGTTGCCCGAGTTGGCTCGGTAATCGATCAACGTCTGCACATCAGAGTCGGTCAATCCAGGCAGGCACGACAGCACCGCCGCCGGCGCCGTGTTGACGTTTATCTTGCCCTGCACCAGAGCGGTAGCGGCCGCTGCGCTCGAAGCGCTGCTGGAAGGGCGGCTGGCGGCACTGGCCGTAGAAGTACTTACCGTTACAAGATCCGCAATCTGGAGGAATTCATCCATGGTCAGTCGGGCGGCCGGCGATGAACTGGCCCGGAAGTAGAAGTCGATCAAGTTGAGGAAGCCGCTTTGCCTGGCGCCCGGACTGGTATTCAGCCGCAGCGACACAGTCGCCTGGGCAATTTCCATTGCCCGGCTGCTGGAAAGAACCGTGGACAAAGCAGTCTCCAACGCCGTGGTGGAGGCGGTATTGAGATCCACCTGCCTTGCCCCCGAGGCGCTGGTTCGCGGCTCGGCGCTGTACACCGTGCCGTACGCGTACGGCCCGCGGTCGAGATGCCCGTCGGCGTTGTCGTTGGGTTCGGAGGCGGAGCCGTCGTTCTCGTTGTCGTCCAGGTAGCCGTTGCGGTTGTAATCTTCTCCGAAGACGACATCCGGCGTGAAATCCTTCACCAGCATCAACTCCTCGATCGTCTCCAAGGGCGCGTTCTTGCAGTAGTACGGGTCATCCAGAAGCAAGTAATAATCGCTCTCGGCCCCGCCCGGGGTATTCGTGGCGGCCGGGCTGCGCCAGTCCACCAGCGCCGGCGCCAGGTCGGTGTCCATGCCGGGCAGCAGGGTCAACATGTACAGGGAAGCTGTGTTGAGGTTCAGCTTGGAGGCCTCATCGGTGATGCCATAGGTGTATTGCGTCCCATCGCCGTCGCAGCGCAGGATCCAGAACGCTCCATTGCCCACGCGCACCGCCTGGCAGGGCGTGTTGGCCTCATCGGGGATATCGCCTGCCAGTCCATCCACCCGCGACAGCACGTACTGCATGGCCCCCTGCTCCACCGCCGCCGCCTGCGCCGCCGACAGCGCATTGGCCGAGCACTGCGCCTCGATACGCATCGACCGGGACAACGTCAGCAGCAGCGCCGTCAGCGCCAGGATAATCCACAGCGTCACGATGAGAATCGTGCCCTCTGCGCGCGGGCGGATGATGCGGCCGGGAAAGTTCCCCGCGGTTTCGCGCCGATCGCGATGTATTCTCGCCATTCTCATCCGGCACTTCCCGCACTTGCAGTTGAGTTCGCATCGGACGGCTGGCCACAGGGGATCGGAACGATTCGGACCATGCCGATCGTGCCGTCCGAATCCGCGCGGCCGCGGTTGATCTGGAGAGTCACCTCGACCGCCGTCGGCAGCACCTTGCCCAGCGAGTTGGAGTCCCACGAATCGAACCAATTCGCCCCGTCGTAGTACCTCAGGTTGAACATCCGCAGACCGCGGCAGAGCACCTCTTCGGTGGGCACGGCCGGCTGCGGCGCCAGCAAATTGGTGGTCAAATCGCGGACCAGCTCAATGTCCCGCCCATCGGGCGACGGCTGGCCGTAGAGCGCCACCAGGCGAATATCGCCCGTGCCGGCGACAACCGTACCGGCCGGAGCGATGGTGTAGAAGCTCACCGAATCGCTGTTCAGCCCGGTGCCATCGCCGTTGTCCTGCCCCTCGAAGGAGCCCGCCAGGGTGCCATTGGGCACAGCCGCGGCCTGGAAGTCTTGCGCAATCAGGTCCATCGCCAAGGTCAGCCGGCGGGTCGGATCCACGGCCGCCAAGGCCCCCTGTCCGGCCTTCATGCCGATGCGCAGGCTGGCGTAGAGCGAGGCGGCCAACAGCGCAATCAGCGTTGTCGCCAGCATCAGCTCCAGCATGGTAAAGGCCTTCGGGTTGGACCTGGACTTACTCATTGGGATCCGTGTACACCAGCGTTGTCAGCGAAATATCGCGGGGCGTGCCGCGCTCCTGCCAGCCCACGTTCACGGTCAGTTGACGCACGTAGGAGCCATCCCAGTCCGCCATCTGGGCCGACCAGTGATAGTCAGGCCAGTCGGGCTTCCAGTCGCCGGCCCAACTGTTCTGGTTCCACTGGTTGGCGGCCACCAGCTCGCCCAACTTGGCCTGCATCAGCGCGGTGGCCTGCGCCTGGGAGCGGGCGTGGCTGGCCGTCGCCAGGCATAGCGACAGCCCCTGCATCACGGTCGGCAGCACCAGTCCCAGCACCGCCAGCGTGGCCAGGATCTCGATCAGCGTGAAGGCACGCCGCCACCGGCGAGATGTCATGGGCGGGCAACGCGTGCTCATGACGCACCTTCCGTCCCGGTAACGATGCGAAATCGCTGCGTCGCCGATTCGCACATCACGCGTATCCGGTCTCGGGCGCTCGACAGCGTGATCGTGGCGGCGTGCGTGCGTCCGTCGGGCAGAAACTCGACGTAATCCTGGTTGGTGTTGGCATCCGTCATTGCGCCCGCGCGCACGCCGAGGCTGGTATGACCGAACATGCCGGACATGGCGCTACTCAGTTGGGTGCTCTGGAGCCCATTGCCCTGGCTGCCGGTGGGAGTCTGCTCACTCATCAACACCAGTTGAACGCTCGTTCCTTCCGGCACCGTCCAGCGGTTGGCCACTTCGGCCGCGACTTCGGTGAAAACGCCAGCGCGCTGCGCGGTGAGCCAGCACGCGTTCTCCCGGCTATCGACATACAAGCGGAACGGGCGGCCCTGGGCGATCGCCTGGGCCCGGGCGTACTGCGTCATGGCCAGCACGTGCGTAGCGGCGTTGGCCGCATCGCGCCCGTGGACAAAGCCGCGCAGCGACGGCGCCGCCACCAACAAGGCGACGCTGATGAGAATAAGAACCAGGATCAATTCGAGCAAGGTGAACGCGGGCCGGAAGCTTCCCCGCCGGCACACAAGAGTGTTCTGCGCGCGCTGGCCCCGTGGCCGAGCATCGGCCGTGAAGCCAGTCAACCTATTGCGCGCTGATCCGCTCATATCACTTGCTTTCCTTCCAGTTGAAGATGTCGTCGGCGGTGTTCTCCTGGCCATCGGGGCCGGCGGAGAACAGGTCGTAATCCACGCCCGTATGCTGCCCAGGGCAGCGGTAGATGTACGGATGGCCCCAGGGATCATCCGGCACGCCCTTCTCGATATACGCACCGTGCCACCCATCCAGCGATGCCGGCTGGGTCACCAAGGCCTCCAGCCCCTCTTCGGTCGAGGGGAACCGTCCGCAGTCCACCTCGAAGTTGCTCAGCGCAGTTCCCAGGTAGGAAATCTGCGTCTTGGCGGCCGTGATCTTGGCCTGCTCGGAACGCTTGGTGAAACGCGGCACCACGATCGCCGCCAGCGTCGCCAGGATCACCAGCACCAGCAGCAGCTCAATCAGCGTAAAGCCGCCGCCGCGTCGGCGAGAAGGAAGCTCCATACGACATTTGCTTACGCGCGCGTTCATAGTCTTTCCCATCACTTGATGTAGTCCTGTAGAGTGAATATTGGCAGCAACATGCCGATGACAACAGTTCCCACAATGGCCGCCATGATGAACAGCAGCGCCGGCTCGGCCAGCGAGACCAGCATCCGCAGCCGCCGGTCCAGGTCGTCCTCGTACGCCGCCGCCAGGCGGACCAGTTCCTTATCGAGGCGGCCGCTCTGCTCGGCCACCGCGATCATCTCCACCGCCGAGGGCGGGAAGAGCTTTCCGCAGGTGGCCAGGCTGGCGGCCAGGGCACTGCCGCGCTGCACCTGCTCGATCGAGCCGGCCACCGTGTCGGCCAGGGTCTGGTTGCCGATGGCCTCGCGGGCCACGCGCAGCGATGTCACCAGCGGCACGCCCGCGCCCAGCAATGTGCCCAGCATGCGGCAGAAGCGCACCAGGGCGAAACGCCCCATCACCTGGCCCACGCCGGGCACGCGCAACGTGGCGCGTTCCACGCCGCGCCGGCCCGCCGAAGAACTGAGCACCCGCCGGCTGAGCATGCCGGCAATCGCCGCCAGCACCAGCAGCACCAGCCCGTAATGCGTCACGGCGGTGCTCATGCCGATCACCAGGCGGGTCAGCGGCGGCAGCGAGCCGCCGAATTCGTCGAACATGCCTTTGAACTTGGGAATGAAGAACGTCAACAGGAAGATCAGCACCCCGGTCGCCAGGACCGCCAGGACCGCCGGGTACACCAGCGCGCTCTTGATGCGGCCCTTCAGGTCGCGTTCGCGGGCCCGCAGGTCGGCGATCTGCGCCAGCACGGTGTCGAGAAAGCCGCCCGTCTCGCCGGCGTGAATCATGGCGATGTGCACGCTGGTGAACGAGCGAGGCCAGCGGGCCATGGCCTCGGCCAGAGGCATGCCGCCGACGACATCATCATGCACGCTCGTCCACTGCCGCTTGGCGGCCGACCCGACGGCCTCGCGGGAGAGAATGCTCAGCGCCTTGCTCAGGGGTACACCGGAGGTAAGCAGATTCGACAGGCCGCGAATGAACGCCTCCACCGCCGCCTGCGAGACTCGCCCTTGCATCGCCTTGGTTCGAACGACCGGCTTCTCCGCGGCGGTCTGCTCATCGACCGACACGGGCGTTAGACCCTTCTGGACAACCTGCTCCAACGCCGCCGGCCGCGTGGCCGCACTGATGTTGCCGGAGACCTGCCGGCCAGTCGCATCGATCGCCGTGTAGGTGAAGGTGCTCATGCGGCCCCTCCGCCATTGGCGACGCTGGCGGCCCGGGCCTCACTGGCCCCAGTCTCGCCGTTACCCTCGGCGCCTTCGCTGGAATGGCCGTTACCGCCAAACCGCTCATCCTTGGTCACGCGCAGCACTTCTTCCACGGTGGTCCGCCCTTCCTGGACCAGCCGCCAGCCATCCTCGCGCAGGCTGCGCATGCCCTGCGCGGCGGCAATCTTTCGGACCTCGCCCGCGGAGGCGCTCGCCAGGATCATTTCGCGAATGGCGTCGGTGATCGGCATGACCTCGAAGATGCCCATGCGGCCGTGGTACCCGGTGGACTGGCACTGCCGGCAGCCTTTGCCGCGGTAGATGGTGCACGGCGTCTCATCGCCCAGGCCCCAGGCGGCCACATCGGCCTCGCTGGGCGTAAGCTCTTCGCGGCACTCGGGGCAGATCAGCCGCACCAGCCGCTGGGCCAGCACCGTTTCCAGCGAGGAGGCGACCAGGTAGGGCTCGATGCCCATATCGACCAGCCGCGTCAGCGCGCCGGGGGCATCGTTCGTGTGCAGCGTCGAGAAGACCAGGTGGCCCGTCAGCGAGGCCTGCACGGCGATGTCGGCCGTTTCGCGGTCGCGGATTTCGCCGATGAGAATCACGTCGGGGTCGTGCCGCAGGATCGACCGCAAGCCGCGGGCGAAGGTCAGCCCCGCCTTGGAGGCGACCTGAATCTGGTTGATCCCGTGCAGGTGATACTCGATGGGGTCTTCTATCGTGATGATCTTGCGTTCAATATCGTTGATGCGTGCCAAGCCCGCATACAGCGTGGTGGTCTTGCCGCTGCCGGTCGGCCCGGTCACCAGCACGATGCCGTGCGGCAGCTCAAGCACACGCTCGAAGGACTTGCGGTCGCGCGGCGCCATGCCCAGATGCTCCAGGCCGCGCAGCGTGGTTGAACGGTCCAGCAGACGCAGCACGACGGCCTCCCCGTGCAGCATGGGAATGACCGAAACGCGCACGTCAATTTCGCGGGCGGAGACGCGCAACTTGATGCGGCCATCCTGGGGCAGCCGCTTTTCGGCAATATCCAGGTGGCTGAGAATCTTCAGGCGCGACACGATGGCCGGCTGGAACTGCCGCACCTCCGCCGGAATGTTCGCCTCCTGGAGCACGCCGTCCACGCGGTAGCGGACGCGCAGCGCATCCTCGAACGGCTCGAAGTGAACATCCGTGGCCCGGCGTTCGATCGCCTCGGCCAGGATCTGGTTCACGAAGGTGATGATCGAGGCATCTTCGGCCGCCAGCGCCAGGTCCACATCCTCATCGGAGTCCTGGTCGACGACCATGACGCCCTGGTCGGAGGCCTCGCTCACCAGCGACTGGAGGGTATCGGCGCCCACGCCCAGCAGCGCTTTCATCGCCCGATCGATCTCACTGGCCGGCGCCAGCGCCAGGCGTACCTCGCGGCCGCAGGCCAGGCGCAGCTCATCCAGCCCCGAGGTGTCCAGCAGCCGGCTGGCCGCCACGAGCACGACGGAATCCTCCTGGCACACCGGCAGCAGGCGGCGTTCCAGCAGGATGCGGGCGGGAAAACCGGCCAGGAAATCGCGGCTGGGCTGCTGCTGTTCGAGGTCAATGTACGGCAGGCCAAATTCCTCGGCCAGCAGGCGCAGCACCTGGTCCTCCGGGGCGCCGCTGCCCGTCAGCAGCGCCTCATCCACCGGGTGGCCCTGCGCCACGAGCGCCTGCACTTTCTGGCGCGCGGCATCATCGATCAGGCCTTCACGATGCATCCGGTTGAGGATTTCGCTGAGCATTGCCTTGAGCTACCTGTAAGCGGTTGGACAGCACGCCCTGACGGAGCGAATCTTGAAAAACGCCTTACGGCACACCGAAGCAAGCCCGCGCTGGGGCCCGTCCCTGTTTGGCCGGGACGGGCCACAGCGCCGGGCAGATGCACTACTCCAGAATGTTCATCATCACCATCTGCGCTTCCTGGCGGGCGGTCAGGGCATCGCGCAGGTCCTTCTGGGCCTTCTCCAGGTCGGCCCGCACCTTGGCGCGGGCATCGCGGTAGCTGGACAGGGCCGTTTTGATATCCGCCGGCTTGGAATCCTTGTTATCCAGCACGGTCTGCAGGGCCGTCTGCGCTTTCTGCAGGGCCGTCGGCTGGGGCTGCTGGTCGGCCGTACCGGTCGTTTGGGCTTGATCGGCGCCGCCCTGGCCACGATTACGGCCGCCACGGCCGCCCATCCCCTGCATCGCCCCGCGGCGCAGGTCCATGTTCAGGGTCGTGATTTTCTCGACCTTGGGCTGAAGGACCTTCCACTCATCATCCGTCGCGCCCAGCGCCGTCTTGATCCGATCCGCCATCTGCTGGCGGAACGCGCCCGGCCCACCCGGTCCGCCCGGGCCGCCCGCATTGGGGCCGCCGCCGCGCCGGCCACCGCCGCCATTGTTCTGCGTGGCATCCTGCGACATGGCCTGCCCCACCGCCAGCACGATACCGAGCCCCACGACGCTCAACATCAGCACCAGTTTCCCTCGTGACATGTTTTTGCCCTTTCCTTTTAGGTTGCGAAGCTAACGTATGGACCCGACGCTCCCGTCACGCCGGGAGTCAATTTGCTGGAGAAGTCGCCGCCGCCGGCACCACACCGGCCTGCCCATCGGGCCCAGGCGGCGGAGGTGGCGGAGGCGGAGCACCCGCGGCGCCATCGGGCGGTTCACCCGGCCCGCCCGGGCCGCTCTGCGGACCGCGCCCACGGCCGTGCCCGTGCCCGCGGGGCTCCTTGAGGAGTTCCTCGTAACGGGCGGCCTGCTCGGGAGTCAGAATCAACTTGGTCTGGGCCACGCGGTCCTCGAAGGCCTTGCGACGTTCCTTCGACAGTTCATCCACTTTTTGCGCGTGGTCCTGGAGAATCGCATCGTACTTGGCCTTCTGTTCTTCGGTCAGCAGGGCCACGACCGCCTGGTCCCGCTCGCGCGCCAAGGCTGCCATGTGTTCATCGCGCCGGCCCTGGTGGGCGCCGGCCGGCGGCTCCCAGATCTTCTGCATCTGCTCGGCCTGTTGGGGGGTGAGCTTCAGTTCCTGCACCAGCCAGGAACGCGGGCGGGGCCCTTCGGCGGCGCCGCCGCCGTGGGTCCGCCGCGGTGCGTTCAGTTCGCTGAATAGCAGGCCGGCCGCGGCTCCTGCCGCAAAGACAATGATGCAACTGGCGATCAGAATGAGCCGGGTTCGCGTCATTGATTCCTCTCCCGCGAGAGATCCTGGGCCATCCACATGGCCAACTGCTCTTCGGGCGTCCCGGATGGCTGCTCGGGCGTCTGGGTGATGGCGTTCACTTCCCACACGGGCACGACCGCCTGGGATGCTCCGGCGGGCCTGGACATCGTGGCCACGGCGATCGTGCAGCCGATCAGCACCATCGCCGCCATCGCCGCCAGGGCCTCGGCCGTGCGGCGGATGACGCCTGCCGGCAGGCGGTCCACCCGCATGTGCAGCCGGTACAGCGTCACATCGGGGATATGGGGCCGCGGCGCGGAGGCCAGCAGCGTATCCAGCGCCCGCAGCCGGTCAAGCTGCACGGCGCACGAGGGGCACTGGCGAAGGTGCTGGGCCATCACCTCGGTGGCCTCGACCGACAGCTCACCATCCAGGTACGCCTGGAGCCCTGCATTATGTTGGCATTGGCTCATGGTTGCTGTGCCTCGCTTGGGTGTTCTTCAACGCTCGGCGGCTGGCCCGCCGGCAAATAGTCGTGAAGCAGCTCCTGCAACTGCTGGCGGGCGCGAAACAGCCGGCTTTCCACGGTTCCACGCGGGATGCCCAGTGTCTCGGCGATCTCGTCATACGACATGCCTTCCATTGCCCGCAGCACCATGACCTCTCGAAATTCCGGCCGCAACGTGGCGATTGCGGCATTCACATCCATCCGGGCATCCGCCTCGGCCACCGCCGATGGCGTACTGGGCTCCTCGCCCGCCGCTTGCTGCGGCACGCGGCCGGCCCGCCGGCGAAAATGCCCGGCCACCTGCCGCACCAGGATCCGCGTCAGCCACGTCTTCACCGAGGACTGCTGGCGAAAGCCGCCCAGGGCCCGGTACGCTCCCGCCAAAGACTCCTGAAGCACATCCTCGGCGTCGGCCGCATTGCTCAGCAGCGAATACGCCAGACCGTACAACGGCCCGGCATAACGATCCACCAGGGCGTGAAACGCGTCGGTGTCGCCGCGCCGAGCGCTTTGGACGAGCTGCTCGTCGCTTTTCACCGGCTGACCGTTTCGCATAAGTTCCGGGCTCTCGTTGCTCATATAGTTGCCAAACCCTGCCACTTTATTCCCGCACCGGCTGGAATCTCGCATTTTTGTCAACAATCGAAGCGGACGCCAGAATAGCAGGATGAGCTAAGAGATGCATATCACAAGAGTTGCGCGAAATTGGCTGAGTTGACCACGCGCAGACAGTCCTCGGCACCGAAGTTCTCTCAGAACGTGTATGAAAACCGGC
>PMYD01000084.1 GCA_003171335.1 Phycisphaerales bacterium | reverse complement strand
AAAACTATCGGAAACGATTGACAATGGCGGGCGGGGAAGACAATCTCAACCGAACGAACCGGCTGCGTGGGCTGGTCAACCCGCTAAACAGATACATAGCAGCAAGGGGTTCAATATCAAGAGCTTTGTGTTGGAGATTATATTGGATAGGATGCTTAGTAAATGCAATTGCATGGTTCTTCATGCTTCCGGGCAGATCGCTTCTACGGAGGTACCCACAGCCTGTTTTGACGTTTAGAAGAACTGTAAGGTTCTTTGCGATAGGGGTCATTTGTCTGTATTGGATATCAGCAGTTGTGATATGGCTATATCTTGTGAGATATGCGCGTGTTGTACGGTAGCCACCTAGCAGAGTTCCGGAGACAAGAGTTCCAGGAATTCCGGCGAGACCAGGAGTTCCGAAGTTCTGGGGCGTGTAGCCATAACACTTCCCCTTCAGAGGTGTAATTGCCGCTCCTCACGGTGTAATGGCATTGCCGTTCTGCACCATTGCGCCCTTTTCGTAACGCTCGACATATGCATCCAGTCGTCCGGTAAGGCGGAACGCCAAGACGATGACTAGCTGCATGACCAAGAGGAAAGCAAGAAGGCTGACCGACGGGACGATCCGATGCCAGAAGACAATGACACCGACTGCCAGACCGAACAACAGTCCGGTGGCAGAACGGCGTATGTTTGTGCTTTTGTATCGCCAGTACAGTTCGTGACACGCAAAATCGATACCGGCTGGCAAAGACAAGCCGATACTTGCCGCAACCGTGAATGATGCGTGGCAACTCGTTGTCAATCAAGGCTCTTTTGCCCATCGGCATAGGTAGACCCTCACGGGCTTTCCCTGCCACACCACCGTACGTACGGGTCCGTATACGGCGGTTCGGAAGGTTATGCCTCTGTAAGAGGCCGCGCCTTTCGAGCCGCCGTGTCGCCGACAGGACTCAGGACGTTCGTCAGGGCCGTCGAGACTTCATCTCTATCTCCGCTGACGCAGCACCCCAGCAGGGTCAACTGTCCATCCGATCGAGACGCGGCCCTCTACTAGGCCACTCCTTCCGTTCAGGCCTTCAGTCCCGCGTTTCCGGCCATGCGATCCCAGGCTGTTTCTGCCCTTTCGGGTCAGTGTCCCGATCGAGCCGGCCGACTGCCGGAACCTACTATGCCCTCTGCTGACTTCTGCCACGCGATCAGGTGCCTTACGGCACCCTCAGTCACACATCGGCGACGCCTGGCAGATCTCCCGAGGTAAGCTCGATGATCTTCAATGCACGCCCGCCGGATTTACAGACGCGTCGCTTGATGGAGATGGACTTCGTGGTCTGTTGCCCACTCGTCCCGCCGCGCCTGCCTCATATCCGGTTTTTGTTCATCGGGCCGCATCTTCGCTATGGCTTCTTTCAGACGACACCTCGCGATGCCGCCCTTGCCAGTCGCTTGCCCTTCACCTCCATCCGGTTGGGCGGAGGACTTGCACCTCCAAACCATCGAACATGCTCGGCACACAACAGCACAACGCCGCGTCGGATTCCGACGCGGCGTTGGTTGGTGAAACTCACCATGATCGCAATAAGCGGAGAGGGTGGGATTCGAACCCACGGAGCAACAAGGTTGCTCACCGGTTTTCGAAACCGGCCCGATCGGCCACTCCGGCACCTCTCCAGCGAACAGGACACTATAGCAATTATCCGCGGTGCGGCAAGCCGCCACACGGCCGCCGGCGGATGACGAATTCTTGCCGCGGGCTTTTCACGTGCCGCGCATCCTGAAGTCCATCGCCGGCGGCACGGGAAATTCGCGCCGGACGCGGGCGCGCAGGGCATCGTCGATGGGTCGGTTCTCGCGGCGGGCACACTTGCGCTCGTGGAGGCTGAACCACAGCTCGCTCAAGCTCACCTCGCCTTCCCGCATGTCCGGCACGACTACCAAACCATCGGCTAGGATTCGCTCCGCGCGGTCCAGGTCGCCCGTCTCCATCGCCGCCCGGGCCTCCAGGGCGACAATCCGCCCGGCCTGGCGGATCGAGCGGGGCAACTCGTCGAGCAGCGCGAGCCATTGTTCGGCCCGTCCGGCGGCTATCAGCGCGCGGCCGCACTCAACGGCCAGGGGACGAACATCCGGGCGCAGGGCGCGGGCTTGGAGGTACAGGTCGGCGGCCTCGGCCATGCGGCCCTCGTGCTCGGCCACGACGGCCAGATTCCGCATCGCCCAGGCGGAGGGTACAAGTTCCAGCGACCGCCGCCAGGCCTGCGCCGCCGGCTCGATGCGGCCGGCGTGGTAGTGCATCACGCCCAGGTGTAGCCGCGCCAGCCAGTTGTCGTGGGCGGGCTGAGTGAGCGAGTGTTCCAGCAGGATCCGCCAGGGCTCATCGATCATGAAGCCGGCGGGCGGCTCATCTGCATTGCCGGCCGGCAGGCGGCCGCTCTCCAGCAGCGCCAGCCAGGGCGCCTGGGCAGAACCCAGCGTGTCATCCGGAAAATCAAGGTGCGATCCGCAAAACGGCGGCTGGCCGGCCCGCTGGCGGCGGCGGCGTTCCAGCGCGCCCCAGCCGGCGCCGCGGCAAAGCAATTCAGTCGACGGCCGCTGGGATACCGCCTCCAGCTTCTGGTGCTCTTGATCGAGCCACACCGCCGGGGCAAGGTTTTCGATCTGCCGCGCGCCCTCGCGCCGTGCGGCCGACCAATCGGCCCCGTGCACGTTGGCCGCATTCGCCTGGAAGAGGCCATAGGTCTCCGTCCAGCTCCAGCGGGCGTGGGCGGGCATGCGCAGATACTCGTTCTGGGTGCGGCCCAGGCCGGCCTGAATCTCGATATAGCCCTCGGCGGCCTCGCAGCCGGCGGCGCGCGCTGCGCCGGTGGTGGGGGGCATGTGACCTTCGGACAGGCCGCTCAGGAATCGTTGCCAATTCCGGCCGCCCGTGCCCTGACCCCAGAGGAAGCACTTGCGCCCGCGCAGCAGCGCCGTGGAACTCTGGCCCAGGCCCAACCCATCGGCCCCCACAGCCGCGATCCACGGCCGGCGGCGATCGAAGATGTGGTAAAAATAGTCCGTCGAGCCGGTTTGGCGCATCGGATAGCTCACGTCCGAGCCATTCAAATAGGGGATGTTAACCAGCGCAAGCTGCCCTTCGTAATTGTGCCGCCAGGCCCGCCGGGCGGGAGCCAGCACGCGAGTTGCCGGGGTTTGCGGCACGGCGATATTCGACCACCAGTACATCGGAATCTCGTGGTCGTGCGGATTGACCAAGGTCACGTGCACCAGCAGGCAGGGTGAGCCATCCGGCAGCGAGATATCCAGTTGCCACACCAGGCCGCGGATTCGCTCGTACTCGTACAGCCGCAGCACCGGCTGGCCGCGCCGGTCAAGAACCTTCGCCGCGAAAACGGGCGAACAGGTGAACGGCGTGTGGCCGCGGATGCCGCAGTTCCACTCGACGCCGCCGGAAATCCACGCGTTGCGCACCGCCAGGTTGCACGGCTGGAAGACCGGGTTGACGTACAGCAGCTCGCGGCCGGTCGGCTTGTGCACCAACGACCACAGCCGGCCGTTCAGCTTGGGCAGAACCATCGCCCGCAGCGTTTCGTTCTCCAGGAGGATCGCCTGCCAGTCGTGCGGCCGGCGGCGGCGGTCGTAATTATCCTGCATGGCGTAAGGCAGCACGCCCGTCCGCAGGGCCAGGGTGTTGATCGCCCCCGGCGTGGCGACATTCCGCGCCAGCTCCTGGGGCGACGGCGCCGGCCGCGGGGGCTGAAGCGGTGGCAGCGGGTTATCCGGCCCCAGCACCGCCGAGGGCATCGTCCATACGCCGACAGACAACTCAGCCATTGGCCGCTAAAACCTCCATCGGGCCGAGCGTCAGCCAGCCATTCTCATCGCGGCCGGCGTTGGCCATTTTGACGGCCGGCACCTCGCCGCCGGCCCGCACGATTCCCATCGCCAGCGTGTACTGGCCCGGCGGCACATCGGCCGGCAGCACCAGCCGATCTTCGATGTACTGGTCATCATCCGGCAGCCACGCGACCAGCCGATGGGGCAGCTCGAGCACCCGCGTGTGCTGCGGCGATTGCAGCCGCACGGCCAGGCGATAATCGCCGTAGCAGGGCGCCACGCCCCGGTTCACCCACCAGTGCATCAACGTCCAGGGCGAGCCCGGCGAGAGCCGCTGCGGAAACTCCGCCGTGCGGAGCGACAGCCGGTAGCCGACTTTCTTGAGAAACGCCTCGATCTTGCCGCGCCACGGCTCGGGCGTCTGGGCGCTCTTGTCGTTGATGAGCGAGACGTGATACCGCAGACCCTCGGCCAGGATGTAATCGATATCCCAGCCCTGGCGGTGCCAGCGCGGCATGGTCCAGCAGGTTTCCAGGCACACCAGGGCGTGCTTCCACGCGTCGCCGGCCCCGGCCAGGTGGAGGTGCCGCGGATACACCGTGTGCATGTGCCGCCATTGGTCGCCCAGGTCGCCCCAGCAGTCGGCCCGCCAGCCGGCCCCGGCGGCCAAAGCCCGCGCCAGCGAGCCCACCGAGCCGATCAAACCCAAGAGCCGCGTCTTGCCAAACGCCTGCGTATAGGCATCAATCGCCCAGGGGTAATTGCATTCCTGCGTCCACAGCCGCTGTTCGTGCGGCGTGTATTGCAGGTGCCATTCGCCCCAGAAGCCCAGCGTGCCGATATCGACCGCCACGACATCGGCGTGGCCGTCGTACCGCCGGCCCAGCTCGCCGATCAGCCGCTCGGCGGCGCTGCGGAACAGCGGGTCGTCGTAATCGGGGTACCAGCACTCCTTGCCCTCGCGGGTGGTCTTGTGCACGCGGCCGGCCTGGAGATACCAGGGGGGGATGTTTCGCAGGTGGTCGTGGCTCATCACGCGGAAATGGAGCTGCTGGCCGTGCTGGCGGGCCAGCTCGATTACCTCGTCGATGATGTCCCAGCGGTAGCGGCCCCGTTCGGGCTCGATGGTCGACCAGTACCACCGCCAGTACGTCACGCTGGTGGCCGGCCGCCAGAACTCGTTTTCCGGAATGACCGGCGGCGTCTCCACCATCATCCGGTGTCGCAGGGCCAACGGGTGCCAGGAGCGGTCGCCGTTGAACCGGCTGGAGGTGTTCAGCCCGATGCCCGGGTTGGTCAACAGTTCATCCGAACCGGCCAGTTGGACCCACCAGCGGGCCTGCGGCGCCGAGCCGGTGGCCAGGCGAACCGTGATGCCGTCGGTACTGCGCATTGGCGGACCTCATCTTGAAAGAAGGTCAAACGCTACTCTGGCAACTGCAGACATGCCAAGGGGAATTTCCTGGGGTTTCCATGAAAACGGAGGACTGACTTTTCGCGGTTAATTGGTCCGCTCGCTGCGCTCGCTCTTGGTTAATTGGCCGGATTGCCCATGCCGCTCTTGCCTTTACCAATTGACCAATTGACCAATTGACCAATTAACCTTCTCCGGGGTTTTCCGCTTGGCATCCCGGGCTTTTTCGGCGATAATGGACTGTCTACTTTGTCTACCCTTCTTGGTGGTTCGATAGGGCGATGGAAGGCACGTACCAAAGCGATTTGAAGCTCCTGGTCAAGGCCGAGCGGCAGGTGGCCGACCGGGTCGATGGCCTGTGCGCCCGGCTGCACCGGGTGGAACTGGATGAGGAGCGGCTGTCGGAGATGTACACCATCCTCCAGGCCTTGAAGCACGAGTGCCAGTTCAACGTGGCGGCCTACGATGCGCTGCTGGATGAGAGCCAGCAGGGGGTGGCCCATGTTTGAAACCGAGGCGCTCCGCGAGGAATTCGACCAGATCCTCCAGGCCAAGCGGCTGGCCGCCGAGCAGCTTGATCGGCTCGCGGCTGCCCAGACCGACGGCGAGCGGCGCGACCGGCTGGCCGAGCTGTGCAGCCATGCCCAGCGGCACGTCGAGCTCACCGAGCGGCTGCTGGAACTGGTGAGCTAGTTTGCTGGGTGCTGTGGTTTGCGCAGGTCGCTACCGCGACCGAAGCAACCACGATGGCTGTAGTTTGATGACGCGTGGTTGCTACGCGGCGCTTCGCAAGCCACGGCACCCGATCCCTCAGTCCAGGTGTGACAACGCCTTGGCGCAATTCTTTTGCTCCGCGGCCGGGCATTGTTACAATCCCGCCTTGCTGTTTAGCCCGCGATCCATAACGAGAACTCCATGGATTATTTCGCCTACAAATCGGGCGTTTTGCATTGCGAAGACGTCGACCTGACCGCCCTGGCCGCCGCCTGCGGCACGCCGCTGTACGTGTACAGTGCGGCCACGCTGCGGCGCCATTACCTGGCCATGGCGGAGGCTTTTGCCCCGCTCAACCCCACCATCTGTTTCGCCATCAAGAGCCTGGCCAACCTGAGCATCCTGCGGCTGCTGGCGGGGCTGGGGGCCGGCTTTGACGTCGTCAGCGGCGGTGAGATTTTTCGCGCCCAGAAGGCCGGCGCCGACATGAGCAAGGTGGCCTACGCCGGCGTGGGCAAGACCGATGCGGAAATTCTCCAGGCCCTGGCGGCCGGCGTGGGCTGGTTCAACGTCGAGAGCGAGCAGGAGTTCGAGAACCTCACTCGTCTGGCCCGGCAGGTGGGCAAGACCGCCTCGGCCGCGTTGCGCATCAACCCCGATGTGGACCCCCACACGCACCACCACACCACCACGGGCAAGAAGGGTACAAAGTTCGGCGTTGACCTCGACCGGGCGGAGGAGTTCTTCGCCCGCTACGGCCGCGACGCCAACGTGCGGCTCACCGGCATTCACGTGCACCTGGGCTCGGCGGGCCACACGGCCGAGCCGTACGGCGAGGCCCTGACCAAGTGCCTGGCGTTCATCGATCGCCTGGCGAAAAAGGGCCTGACCATCGAGGCCATCAACTTCGGAGGCGGCTACGGGGCCGATTACGAGGAAGGCGAATCTCCGACGGCCCAGGAGTACGCCCGCCAGATCGTGCCGCTGCTGGCGGGCCGCGGTCTCAAAGTGCTGCTGGAACCCGGCCGCCAGATCGGCTGCAACGCCGGCATCCTGCTGACCAGCGTGCAGTACTTGAAGACCGGCGGGGAGAAGAATTTCGCCATCGTCGATGCCACCATGTGCGATCTGATCCGCCCGGCCCTGTACGACGCCTGGCATTTCATCTACCCGGTCCGCCTGGGCGCCGGTCAGCCGGAGCCGCACCGCCGCCGCGACTTCACCCCGCCCGGGGCCATCACCGTCGACGTCGTCGGCGGCGTGTGCGAGGGCAGCGATTTTCTGGGCAAGGACCGGCCGCTGCCGCCGCTCAAGCGCGGCGACCTCCTGGCCGTGTTCAGCGCTGGGGCCTACGGCCACGTCATGTCCAGCCAGTACAACGCCCGCCCGCGTGCGGCCGAGGTGCTCGTCGAGGACAGCGCCTACCGCATCATCCGCCGCCGCGAGACGTACGACGATCTGATCCGCGGGGAGGAGTGAGGTGGCACAGGCTTTTAGCCTGTGTCTTTTCGGCATTGGCCACAGGCTGGAAAGTCTGTGCCACCTGCCCCACGGCCGCAGCCATCTGCGCGTTTGGCAACGCAAGTTGTAAAATAGCCATCCGTAACGTCTCTACATTGCGGGCGCTTGCCGCCGTGCGGCAGGAGCTTCAGACCATCCGCCGGCAGGCCCGCCGAAGAGCCTGGCCCGGCGAACTTGCCCGAGAGCCGGGCCGTAAGAGATGGAGGTAGGAGGCCCAGGCGGATGCCCCAGCCGATGATCGGCGGCAGACCCAGCCAAGCCCGCGCAGGAGAGCCTTAGAGCACCGAACGATTGAGATGTCATATTCAGGCGTCGGCGAGACAAGGATAGCCAGGAAGAAAACCGAAGGCATATTCCTAATATGCTGAGGTTTTTCTGACGCCGCCAGCCGCCGTCGCAGCCAGCCTGAATGTGACAGATCAAGAGTGAGTTGCTCTAGTCTCACGCCATTGCGAGTCAACAGGAGAAGACGCATGCCGAGGGTACGCCGAAAAGCCAACCGCACCGATGCCCGCCGGGCCGCTGGCGCACGCTTCCAGGTCCCATTTGTCGATGTGGAGGCCGTGATTCACTCCCTCGCCGCCGATACGGCGCTGGAGTTCCTCGAAGTGCGCACGCTCTTAAGCGCGGCCTTCGACATGACCGGCCTGACCGCCCTGCGGGCCGACCCGACGTATTCGGGCATCAACGGCAGCGGTGTGGCCGTGGCGGTGCTGGATACCGGCATCTACGGCGAGCACCCCGACCTGGTGAACAACGTGGAAGTGTGGTTTGACGCCGTCAAGTACGGCAACCAGTGGGCCACCAACAAGGGCGACACGAACATCGCCGACTCCTTCGACCCCGAGGGCCACGGCAGCCACGTGGCCGGCACGGTGGCATCGAGCAATCCGGCCATCGGCGTGGCCACCGGCGCGAAGATCGTCGATGTGCGGGTGCTGCCGGCGTCCAACGAGGCCCAGCCGAGCTGGGACCCGCTGTTGACCGGCCTGGAGTGGGTGCTGCAGAACCACACGCTGTACAACATCCGCGTCATCAACATGTCCCTGGGCGACCCCTCGGTGAACGATAACACGCTGCCGGCCAGCGATGACTACAGCACGGTCATCCACAGCCTGGAGGCGGCCGGCGTGACGGTCGTCTCGGCCGCCGGCAACGGCTACACGGGCTATGAAACGCTGGGCGAGTCCAGCCCGGCCATCTGGTCCACGCTGGCCGCGGCCAACGTGTGGCAGAACAGCGACCCGGGGGCGCAACTCCCCATCGAGTGCATCGACCCCAACGGCAACTGGGTGTCCGTGGAGACGGCCCCGGCCCCCGACAACATCGAGGCCGGCAGCCAGCGCTCCACGCTGTCCAACATGGTGGCCGCCCCCGGCAGCGAGATTTACAGCACCTGGAACGGCGCCAACGGGCTCATGTACAACACCATCATGGGCACCAGCCAGGCCTCCCCGCTGGTGGCGGGCATGGTGGCGTTGATGCAGGATGCGGCCTACAGCTTCGGCGGCCGCTACCTCTCGCCAACGGAGATTCAGCAGATCGCCCGCTCCACGGCCGACCACATCGTGGACAGCCAGAACCCCAACACGGAGCGTTTCCCCGTGGCCACCAATGGCTCGGGCCAGCTTGTGCAGACCGGGCCCGTGCAGGATTTGACCGAGTCGGGCCTGACGTATGACCGCGTGAACATCTACCGCGCCGTGCAGGCCGTGCGCGCCCTGGTGACGCAAAGTTCGCTGCCGTCGGGCTCCAGCAACGACACGAACAACACGGAGGCCTCGGCCACCAGCTTAGCCGACCTGAACGCCACCACCAGCGACACCGCCCAGGGCACTATCGGCACCGATGGCGCCGTCGCCGTGGGCGCCAACGACGTGGACCTGTACAAAGTGGCGCTCACTTCGCCCGGGCAGATCACCCTCGCCCTGGCGCCGATCTCGGGCGGCACGACGTTTAGCCCGGTGATCCGGCTGTTCGACAGCACCGGGGTGGAGCTGGCCGTCCAGACGGGCAGCCCCTCGGCCTACCCCACGCTCACCTCGGCCTCCACGCTGGCCGCGGGCACGTACTACATCGGAATCTCCAGCCAGGCCAACACGCTGTACAACATCGTCGATGGCAGCGGCGCCGCCGCCGGCGGCTCGACCGGCGACTACCAGTTGACGGCCAGCCTCTCCAACCCCGACCCCAACGGCATAGTCACCGGGGCCGTGCCGGTCGACCTGACGCAGCCGGACATCCTGGACCCGGACCTGAACGTGCCGGCCAACTATTTCCTCGGCGCCATCGGCTCGGATCCCAACCCGGTCGACCCCACGCTGCCGCGCATCCAGATCGGCGCCACCGATGTGGACATGTTCAAGGTGGTCGCCCCCGATACCGGCGTTCTGACGGCGAACATCCACTCGCAGGACACGTACGGCGCTTCCGGCATCGACAGCTTCCTGCTGGTGTACGATCAGAGTTACCACCGGATCAGCTACAACGACGACAAGAGCCAGTACAACACCGACAGCTACCTCCAGGTCAACGTGACGGCCGGCCAGACGTATTACGTGGCCGTGTGCACGTACGGCACGGCCGTCAACGCCCAGGGCAGCGTGGCTTTGGACCCGACCACCCCGTACGGCCGGCACTCCACCACAGGCGAGACGGGCAATTACGACCTGTATTTGTCCTTTAATAACGGGGACACCAATGGCACGGTCTTCAGCGCTGTGGACTTCCAGCAGCAGGCGGTGAACAACGCGGTCAGCGGCGTTATCGGTTCGGACAGCGGCCACCGGCTGCTGAGCTACGCCACCAACGGCGGCAACAAGGATGTGGACTTCTATTCCTATTCGCCCACGCAGGACGGCCTGCTGGAGATCGCCGCCACCAGCCCGGACCATTCCATGATGCCCTCCGTGACGCTCTGGCAGTATGACGCCACCGCCCAGACGGTGAACAAGGTGGGCGATGCCACCAGCGCCACGGCCGCCCTGGATTACCCCGTCACGGCCGGCCAGACGTATTACGTCTCGGTCACCGGGGCGGGCAACCAGGGCTTCAACTGGTTCGCCGTCGCCTCCGGCTCGGGCGGCCAGACGGGCAATTACCAGCTCCGCATTGTCGATGGGCCCGCCTCCGACGCCCAGGCGATAAACAACAACTCGATCCAGAACGGCACGCCCACGCCCTTGACGTTGGATCAGCCGGTGCTGGGCAATATCGGCATGGATGGTCCGCTCATCGTCGGGCCAACCGATGTGGACATGTATTCCTACACGCCCGCCCTGGATCAGACGGTGACCATCCTGGCCGACGCCAGCCGCTCGGGCAGCGCCGACACGTTCGTGCGGCTCTTTGATGGCTCGGGCAACGAGCTGGCCTACAACGACAACATGAGCGCCAGCTCCTCCTCCAGCCAGATCACGTATGCCTTGCAGGCGGGGCAGACGTACTACATCGGCGTCAACGGCGCCAGCGCCCACGCCCGCGATTACAACCCGCTGACCGGCGCCGGCGCGGCCGCCGGCAGCACGGGCGCCTACACGCTCTTGATCAGCGCTGCGGGCGGCTCCCAGAATGACACGACGCCGCCCACCTCCAGTGTGGATGCCCTGCCGGCGTATTCTACCGCCAGCTTCACCGTCCACTGGACGGGCAACGACAACCCCGGCGGCTCGGGCCTGGCCAATTACGACGTGTACGTGAGCGACAACGGCGGCGCTTACACGCTGTGGCAGGACCATGCCACCGCCACCATCGCCGCCTACAGCGGCCAGGACGGCCACACGTACGCCTTCTACAGCGTGGCCCGCGATGTGGCCGGCAACCTGGAAAGCGCCCCGGCCAGCGCCCAGGCCACCACGCTGGTGGATGCCGTTGCACCCACCAGCCACGTGCTGCCCATTACCGCCAACTTGCTGGATGCCCAGGTCTCCATCTCCTGGACCGGCAGCGACAACGCCGGCGGCTCGGGAATCGCCAGCTACGACATCTACGTCTCCGTCAACGGCGGGCCGTACACGGCCTGGCTGATGGGCACGACGCAAACCTCCGGCACGTACACGCCCAGCGCCCCCAGCGGCACGTTCGACTTCTACAGCCGGGCCCACGATGTGGCCGGCAACATCGAGGCGGCCCCCTCCGCGGCCCAGGCCACGGTGACTTTGCAGCGGTTCGACCACACGCTGACGCGCAGCGCGCCGCGATGGACATTCCACGATGCCGACGGCACGGCCGTCACCGTGACCTTGGCGGGGCCCGGCAACATCGACCTGGTTCGCGGCGTCGATGCCGCCGCGGCGGGCAACCTGCTGGAGGTGATTGCCGGCCAGACGACCGCCGCCAGCAGCATTATCATCACGACCGCAGGCGGCGCCACGGCCGGCACGACCCTGGGCTCCCTGGATGTCACGGGCTCACTCGGCGGCCTGGTCGCCGCCACCACCGACCTGACCGGCTCGGCCACAATCAACGCGGCCCTGGGGCGGATGACCCTGCGCGATGTGGTCTCCGGCAGCACGATTTCCATCGGCCTGACGCCCGGCAGCACGCCGGCGGCCCTGATCGATTCGACCAAGCCGGTGCTCACATTCGGCCAGGTGCAGGATTTGACGCTCGATTCCGCTTCGCCCATCCTGTCGCTGCGTTGCATCGACTGGCTGGACTCCACCGGTGCGGCGGCCGACAGCATCACCGCCCCAGCGCTCACCACGCTTGTGGTCACCGGCCACCCGGCCGTGGCGGCCACGAGCACGGCGGCCATCGCGGGCGATTTCCAGGCCGACTTGGTGCTCTCCGACGCCATTCCTTCGGCGCTGCCCACGATCGGCAAAGCCGTTATCGCCGGCAACGTGGCCGACTCGAACTGGGACATCGACGGCCGCATCGGCACGGTAATGGTGATGGGGAATACCAACGGCTGGACGTTGCACAGCGCCAGCGACCAACTGGCAGGCGTGGCGTACATCTCCGCCGCCAGCATGAGCAATTCAGACCTCACGGTCAACGGCACGCTGAGTCGCCTGTCGGCGGCGAACGTGACCTCCGGGTCCATCTCGGCCAACACGCTGGGCACGCTCACCACGCGCGGCGATTTCGGCGCTGACGTGATGCTGGCGGGCGCTTCGGGCCTGCCGGCCGGGGTAACCGTCAACTCCCTCGGTGCGGCCATCCTCGGCGGCCGGCTGACCGGCGGCGCCTGGTCGATCACCGGGCCGGCGGGCAAGATTTCGGCGAAATCCGCCGCGGCCTGGTCGGCCCAGTTGCTGGGCAGTTCCGGCACGCTGGCGGCGCTGCTGCTGACCGATCGCACCGCCACGAGCAGCCCGACGATTTCGGCGACGGCCATCCGCACGGCCAGCGTGCTGGGCAGCCTGTCAAACGCCGACATCACGCTCAGTCAGGGCGTGGATCCGCGCAAGCAGGCGCTGGGATTGCTCCGCGTGGGCGGGGCTTTCGACAACAGCCAGGTCAACTCCAGCGGCAATATCGGCGTGATCTCGCTGCGCACGATGACGAGCAGCCGCATCTTCGCCGGCGTCAATGCCTCCGCCGTGCCCGCCGGCCTGCCCACGGCGGCGGGGCAGTTTGACGCCTCGAGCATCAGCCAGTTGCCCACGATCGCCAGCGTGCAGATTCTCGGCCCCGTGCCCGTGCGCGGCGTGACGGCGGCCCCCAGCCTGGTCAATTCCTCCATCGCCGCCGGCAAGATCACGGCGGTGACCTTGCTGGGCGCCATCGCCGACCAGGACGACGCGGGCGGCAACAACCCCACGCCCTTCGGCTTTGCCACCTGGCAGGCCATCACCAGCTATCGAGGACCGGCGGCCAGCGGCGATTTCATGATCGAGGTGGTGTGAGAAGGAAAAGACGTTAATCGGTAATCCGTTCATCGGTTACTCCGAAAAGGCGAGGAACTGCCATCGCGCCATTCTGGCCGATTAACCGATTAAGGAACGACAAGAAATTAGCAGGGATGCAGGGGATGCAGGGGATAAAGACAAGAGAAAGAAGGCAACCCTTCTATTTCTGTTTCAAACGGAAATGGCTTTGAAATAGCCGCAAGTCCATGCGCCAAGTAATGCCAGACGACGAAAACCACTGCTCATGCCTCAATTCGGCTCTTCCTCCGTCGTTACTTTCTCCGGCATTTATCCCCTGCATCCCCTGCATCCCTGCTATTTTTCTTATCCGTTACGCCTGCGCCGCGCCCGCAGGGCGGCCAGGGCCCCCAGCGCTGTGACGAGCAGGCTGGCCGGCTCGGGCACGGAGGCGCCCAGTCCCGGCGGCATGCCTTGGTTGGGCCCATGCTCGATCAGCAGCCGCGTGTTGCCGTGCAGATCAAACTGCGTGTTCCCGTAGATCAGCACTGATCCATCCACCTTTGCCCGGGTGTTGCCGGTGAAGCTCAACGAGTCGACGGCGATCGTGCCGTTATTGATCTTCGTGTTGCCCTGGAAACTCACATCGAAGTCCGGAGCGATCAGCATCGAGCCGCCCATCTTCCGGATCTGCTTGAACGGCGCCTTGTTGGGCAGCGCCTGCACGCCGCGGCTGCGAACGTTGCCGGCGAAGCTGATCGAGTCGGCGCCGGATGGGTCGTCCGCGGCGTTCTCGCCGACGATCATGCCCACCAGGTTCACGTTGCCTTCGAAGCGCACCACGTTGGGCGACTCGATCAGCACCAGCCCGCGCAGGTTCACGTTGCCCGAAAACACCGGGTTGGTGCCGGCGGCGATGCGGATATTCTGCAGGGTCATGTTGCCGTGGGTCGCCGAATTGGCGTCAATGACATTGGTCGCCAGGGCCTCAAACGCCGCCACGTTCAGCGAGGGCAGCGCCAGCACAGCCTGGTTCAGGTGAATGTGCTGGTCGGCCAGGGAGGACATCTGCTTGGGCCGCAGGCCGCCGATGGACGTGTTGCCCGAGAGCGTCACATCGTCGGTCGGGCTGACGCTGTACACATCGCCGGCCAGGCGGGCGTTGCCGCTCAGTTCGATGGCGTTCGGGTCGCCCGAGAGCTCCGAAAAAATGGCGGGCCGGTGGGCCTTCGTGCCGCCGGTGATCTGGGCATTGCCCGACAGGCTGATCGGGCCGGCGGAAACCACGCCGTAATCAAAGACGGTCATGGTGGCCTGGGCTGGGGCGGACAGGGCGAGTACGAGTCCCGATAGAACGACACCGATTGCGCACGTGAGCGGCCTGGCATTCATGAGCGGACCTCCCAAAGCTTCAACCGACCATTCGTCGAGCCGTCGCACGCCGGCAAAAAACGCTTCCGGCAGGCGGCAACCCGGCTAGAGCAATTCCCTCGACAGCAAACTTGAGCGATAGCGATTCTTCATGAGCGATTCATCTAAGCAACCACGAGTATAAGGCCAAAGTGGATTCTTGACAATAGTTATTCTGGCAGGACCTGCGATGCTATTTCTGTAAGTGCCTTCGACGCAATGATTAATGTTGCTGGCCATCCGGCAGAAACTGAAGATTCGCCTTGCCGACGCGGCGGACGACCGGTGTTTTTCAACTGCGGAGAGACCTGCCTTTTTGGCGATCGGTCCGCCCGGCCGCGGCGGTCAGGAAGTGAGTTGTCCCTCGTTAATTTCTGATCTTTTTCCACCCCGCCAAAAAAGTTTGTTCGCAACTGCCTGCAAACACATGAAGAGCGCGCCCGCCCAGGAAACTTTCCGCCGGCCAGCAGATTTCCGAAAAATCCCGCCAGTCCGGATTGTTAAGATTGTTCCTAGAATCCCGGTTTTACTTCGCGGGATCGCCTCTTGTTGAGGCGTAGGGCTGTGGACCACAGGAAGGGTTATGGACCACACGCAGGCGGCATCGTTGCACGTGTTGCGGCTACCGGACCAGTTGACGTCCGATGACCGGCGGGTCATTCCGCGGTACCTGAACTTCGGGGACCCGCGCCGAATCCGCTCCATCTGTGCCCGCATCGCGGGCATCTCCAGCGAGCGGGCCCGCCAGCGGCTGGCGGACCTGGAGAAGCGATTTAACTCCCGCCACCGCCACATGGAGCAGATTTTCCGCGAGCATTACCACCGCGTGGCCATCCACGTGCCGCCCGAGCAGATGCTCTCCAACGAGCAGGAGCTGCTCATCGGGGCGTACTTCACCATGGAGTACTCCATCGAGGCGGCGGCGCTCTTTAACCCCTCCATCGTGCCGCACCCGGACCAGACGGGCGTGGAGGAAGGGTCCACCCGCTTTCTCATGAGCCTGCGGGCCACGGGCGAGGGTCACGTGTCATCCATCGTCTTTCGCCGCGGCGTGATCGACCGCGCCGGCCGGCCCATTTTCGATGCCCCCTCGCGCTACGCCTGCACCGCGGCGGCCGTGAGCGATCGGCGGATCGACAAGGCCGACTACGGCCGCCGCATGCGAGACCACGGGCTCAACGACGAGTCCCTCGCCGCCGTCCTGGAGCACCTGGAAGAGGCCTTCACGCTGACGCAGCTTCGCGTGGCCCTGGCCCGCCTGCACAGCGAGGGCAAGCTCAACGGCGGCTACAAGCGGCTCAGCGCCACCATGATCTGGATGGCCCAGGCCAACTACGAGCTGCACTTTCCGGAGGATTGCCAGCCCACCGAAGCCGTCATCTTCCCCGCCACGCCGTACGAAGCCCGCGGCATGGAGGATGTTCGCCTGGTCCAGTTCACCGATGACGACGGTTCGGCCCGCTACTACGGCACGTACACCGCCTACGACGGCTGGCAGACCTACCCGATGCTGCTGGAGACGGCCGACTTCCGCCGCTTCCGCATCATGTCGCTCTCAGGCCGCTACGCCCGCAACAAGGGCATGGCCCTGTTCCCGCGCAAGGTGGATGGCGAGTACGTCATGCTGGCCCGCCACGACGGCGAGCGGCTGTTCCTCTTGCGCTCGGCCGACCTGCACGTGTGGAACC
Organism: Phycisphaerales bacterium; assembly: GCA_003171335.1. GTDB lineage: Bacteria > Planctomycetota > Phycisphaerae > SM23-33 > FEN-1343 > FEN-1343. Next base: position 716 of record PMYD01000084.1, on the reverse strand, counting down.
ACTCGCAGGTGCTTTTGGAGCCGCGCGAGGAGTGGGAAATGGTGCAGGTCGGTAACTGCGGCTCGCCCATCGAGACGCCCGCCGGCTGGCTGGTGCTCACGCACGGCGTGGGGCCGGTGCGCGAGTATTCCATCGGCGCCGTGCTGCTGGATCTGAAAAAGCCCAGCCGCGTCATCGGCCGCCTGACCGAGCCCTTACTGGTGCCCACCTCCGACGAGCGCGAGGGCTACGTGCCCAACGTGGTGTACACCTGCGGCTCGATGGTGCACGCCGGCAACCTGGTCATTCCCTACGCCATGTCCGACAGCCGCACATCCTTCGCCGTCGTGCCGCTGGAGGGCCTGATCAACCGGCTGCTCGCCTGCGGGGCGTGAGGCCGCCGCACAAAGGTCGCTATTCGGTTTTCAAGAGTACGCTCGCCGGCCGGACGCAGCTCCGGTTCCGGGGTCAGGGGGAATTGCAAATTGCAGAATTGCAAATTGCAAATTGAACGGCCGGAAGATGGTGGCACAGCCTTTCTAGGCTGTGGCCTTTGCTGGAAACACACAGGCTAAAAGCCTGTGCCACCTTCCCGCCGTTTCTTCAATTCGCAATTTGCCCTTCGACAGGCTCAGGGTGCTGAGCGAAGTCGAAGCACAATTGGCAATTTGCAATCCCCCAGGGTCCGCCTGCTCTATCGCATGGGATTCTGGGTACGGTTTACTTTCTCACTCGCC
>PMYD01000146.1 GCA_003171335.1 Phycisphaerales bacterium | reverse complement strand
AAGCACGTGAGATGCATATTACCCATTTTAACAATATGATGTAAGTTATTTGATCTTTATATATTGTATGAAAAAGGCCAGACCTTATGTGGCCAAATTTGCAAGATACAGGATGATCGAATGATCCGTAGTCGCCGAACACGAGATGTTTCTCCTAAAGCCTGAATCGAAGTGTATGGATAAGTATTATATCCGAAAGTACAGGCGTGTCAAGTGGGAAATGAAAACCCAAGAAGAATTTTTCCGCCACGCCTGCAGCGGAGCTAGGGCGGCCTCACGCTTTCAAGAAGGTCTGTCTGATCTCCGCCAGCGTATAGCCGCTTTGGTTGAGCTTGCGGATGAGTTTGACGCGGCGGATGTCGGCGGCATCGAAGAGCCGCCTGCCGGTGGGCGAGCGGCGGGGGGCCAAGAGGCCGATCAGGATGTAATACTCGATGGTCTGCTTGCTGACGGCCGCCTGCTGGGCGACGTCGGAGATTCTCAGCGATTGACCCTGGCGTTTTGGCTGCGGGTGGGCCATCTTATAGAGAGTTTATCGCCGCTTGACCGATTGGGGCTTTAGCCGTTGCGGGATGGGGCAAGGGAATGGAAACGGTCAAAGAACTGCTGTTCGAGCGCCCGCTGGCGATCTACGTGGCCTTATTCTTCGCCGAGGCGATCTGCCTGATGGTTCTGTGGCGCCTGCGCAGCCGACGGGCGCTGGCGGCGGCGCTGGCGCCGCTGGTGCTGGGGGCCGTGGTGTATATCCTTTCTTCGGTGGTGGTGACCGAGCACAAGCGGCTGATGATGGCGCTGGATTCGCTGCGCGATGCCGTCGTGGCCGGGGATACCGATGCGGCCTCCACTTGGATCGACGACACCTACGAAGACCGGCAGCACGACAAGCGGTCCGCCCTGGCAGCCATCCGCGTGGCGGCCGGAATGATCACGGCCGTCAATATTGACCAGGTGAAGGCGCAGTTGCAGGATGGCAAAGCCGAGATGACGGATTTGAAAGCCATTGCGCAGGTTCGGTCATCGCTGGGCAGCGATGTGCCGCTGACCATGCATTGGCAGTTGTGGTGGGTGCGGCGGCCGGTCGGCTGGCGCTTGACGAGCAGCCGCCTGGAGGCAAGCGATCTGCTGGGGAGCAGCTTTCCCCTCCAGAACCCGCCGCGCGGGCCGTGACAATCTTGCATGGGGGGGTTGCCAGAAGCGTCCCCATCGGCGAAACTTATATATCTGTTTGACCCCTCAGCCGCACCGGGGCGTCGTATGAGACATTGAAACTGCAGACAGATACTAGCGAAGGGAGCGATCATGGCAGTGAATCAGCCCGGGAATCCGTCGGAATTACCCATCGAGGATCAGGCCCAGCAGCAGACCGGCCAGCAGCAGATTCGCCTGCGCGTGGATGAGCGCGAGTTGACCACCAGCTACGCCAACGCGTTTCGCGCCAACGGCACCGCTGAGGAAGTGATGCTGGACTTCGGCCTCAACCTGGTCGGCCAGCCCGCCCAGGGCGGCCAGCCGGAGATCCTCTTTAAGGTCAACAACCGCGTGGTCATGAATTATTACTCGGCCAAGCGGCTGGCCATCACGCTCAGCCAGATCATCCGCCGGCACGAAGAGCAGTTCGGCGAGCTGGAAATGGACGTGAACAAGCGCCGCAAGTCGTAGGCCAAGCCTACGACTAGAGAGTAGAGAAGAAGAAAGGAGAGAGTAGAGCAAGAGGCAGAGAAGCCGATGGCTGCTTTGAACCTCTGCATGCTGCTTTCCGCTTTGCATAGTCGATCTGTGAAATAACAGAGAGAAGAGAGCACGACAGGCGCATCAACTCTGCAAACCTTGCGGGCTGATTCATGAACTGTCTACTCTCTCCTCTCTGTTTTTCTACTCTCTCAAAGGTTACTCTCTGTTTTCTTCTTTCTTGGAACACGAGGATGTCGCGCGGTTCGACAAGCGAGGTTGGCACATCAGCGCTCCCGCCGCACGCCAAAACCAACTTCGTCCTGGCGGTGATCAATGGGGCCACGGGCAATCTGTCCGACTGCTTTTTGAACCCCCAGCTTATCCTGGCCGGCTTTCTGTACCTGCTGACTGGCTCCAAGGCCCTGGTCGGGCTGCTGATGATCGTCGAGAGCGCCGGCCAGATGTGGCCGCAGCTTTTCGTCAGCCGTTATATCGAGCACTGGCCGCGCAAGCGGCCGTTCTACATTGCCGCCACGTGTCTGCGCATCGTCGGGCTCATCACGCTGATGGTCTCCATGGTGCTCATGGGCCGTTACATGGATGCGCGGCAGGTTCTGCCCTCCTGGACGCTGGGGCTGTTTTTCCTGGGCCGGCTGATGCACCGCAGCGGCGATGGCGGGGCGCTGCTGGTGTTCCTGGACATGGTGGGCGGATCGATCGATGAGCGCCAGCGGGGGAAACTGTTCGCGGCCCGCGGCTTTTTTGGCGATGCGCTGGCCATGGTCGCCGGCCCGCTGCTGGTGCAGCCCATCCTGAAGCATTACGGCGCGCCCACGAATTACCTGATGCTGTCGGGCATCGGGGCGGGCATTTTGATGTTCGGCTGGACGGTGTACTGCTTCATCCATGAGCGGCCCAACGAAAACCCCATCCCGGAGCGCACGTTCAAGGAAGTGCTGGCGGATGGAATGGACTTGCTCCGCCGCGATCGGATGTATCGTCGGCTGCTGGTGTACCGCATCCTGGTGCGCGTGGCCACGCTGACGCTGGCGTTTTACGTGCCCTTCGGCACCGACCGCCTGGGCGCGGTGGGGATGGGCGGCGTGTTCGTCGGGCTGCTGGGCGCCAGCCGGCTGGTCTCGGCGCCGGTGTGGGGCTATGTGTGCGATCGCTTCGGGAGCCGATACTGCCTGACCGGCGCCTCGGCCGGCTACATGCTGGCGCCCATCCTGGCGCTGCTGGCCGTGCACCTGCCGCGGGCGTACGGTGTGCCGCTGCCGTGGGGCCACGTCACGCTCACGCTGCCGCTGTCGATGTTCCTGCTGGCGCTGGTGGTTTTTGGACTGGGGCAGCGGGCGGATTTCATCGCGGATAGTTCGTTCCTGCTGGACCACGCCCCGGCGGACCGGAGCTGCAGCTACCAGGCCTTTTTGAGCCTGGTGACGCTCCCGATGACGCTCCTGCCGGGCCTGGCCGGCTGGCTGGCCGATCAGCCCTGGTGCGGCCTGGAGCGGCTCTTCGCGGCCATCACGTTGATTTGCATCGGCACGCTGCTGGTCTCGACCCGCCTGTGGTCGCCCGCCGAGAGCCGCCTGGCCGGGGCCCCCAAGGGCTCGCTGCAAGCCGTCGCCGCGGCCGAGCAGAGCCGCATCGATACGGGCATCGGAGGGAAGTAAGTAGTCCCCGGTGCCACGGCTGTCCGCAGCCGTGCGCTCGCGCCGGCCGGGCGGAGGGGAGGTCCGGTGGAATCCCAGCGGACCCTCATCCACCGCGGCGAGCACAGCGCACGGGTGCGGACACCCGTGGCACCAAGGATTCGGCACCCAGCAGGCGAGCCCTTGCACGCGCGCCAAAACCTGAGAAAATAACCCGGGTGATCGAAGGATTCTCTTACGTAAGGCTGAAGTGCGTATGAAGCCATCCAAACCTGGAGCCCGCGGAGCGAAACTGGCCATCCATGGCGGTTCGCCGGCCGTCACGCTGGCGGCGGGGGACCTGTTCACCTGGCCCATCGTCACCGCCGCCGATGAGCGGGCGGTGCTGGACGTGCTGCGGCGCGGGGCGATGAGCGACAATGATGTGTCGCTTAAATTCGAGGCCGCCTACGCCCGCTACCAGCACCGCAAGTACGTCCTGTCCTTCTGCAATGGTACGAGTTCGCTCCAGGCGGCGATGTGGGCCTGCGGCGTGGGCAGAGGCACGGAGATCATCGCCCCGACCTTGACGTACTGGGCCAGCTCGCTGCCGGCCCTGTCGCTGGGGGCGACGATCAACTTCGCCGACGTGCTCCCGGACACGCTGTGCATCGACCCGGCCGACATCGAGCACCGCATCGGCCGTTACACGCGGGCCATCGTCGTGGTGCACAATCACGGCTACCCGTGCGATATGCGGCCGATCATGGCCATCGCCCGGCGGCACAAAATCAAGGTCATCGAGGATGTCAGCCACGCCCACGGCGGCCTCTACCGCGGCCAGTTGCTGGGCTCCATCGGCGATGTGGGCTGCATGAGCATGATGTCCGGCAAGGCGTTCCCCACGGGCGAGGCGGGCATGCTGGTGACGAACGATCGGCGGCTGTGGGAGCGGGCGACCGCCTTTGGCCACTACGAGCGGACCGGAAAAAGCAATTTCGCCAAAGGCGCCTCGGTGCTGACGGACCCAGCGCTGATCGAATTCGCCGGCTTGCCCCAGGGCGGCTCTAAGCATCGCATCAACCAGCTTTGCTCGGCCATGGGGCTGACCCAACTGGCCCAGTATCCGCGGCGAATGGCGGAGATTCAGAAAGCCATGAACTGCTTCTGGGATTTCCTGGAAGGCGTGCCGGGCATTCGCGCCCATCGCACGGCGAAGAACTCGGGCAGCACGATGGGCGGGTGGTACAGTCCCGTGGGGCATTACGTGGCCGAGGAACTGGGCGGCCTGGCCATTGAGAAATTCGTCCAAGCCGTGCGCGCCGAGGGCGGCCGCGCGGGCATTTGGGGCGAATTTCCGCTGCACCTGCACCCGCTGCTGCAAACCGCCGACATTTACGGCGATGGCAAGCCCACCGTCGTGGCCAACGCCCACCGCGATGTGCGCCAAGGCCCCGGCAGCCTGCCTGTGGCCGAGGGTTTGAAAGGCCGTGTCCTCTGGACTCCCTGGTTCAAGCACCACCGCCCGCGGCAGATCAAGCAATACGCCCAGGCGATACGCAAGGTGTGCGAGCATTATGCGAATTCTTGATGCCACCAACACGCCTTCTGGCGCCAGCGTGATGATGCCGGCCTGGTGGCCGACACATGGATGAGCAGGGCATCGAGAAGGCCTGGCTGCTGACGTGGGAGATTCCGCCGGGGCAGGACAATCGTCCGTCGCACCCGGCGCTTAATCCGCAACACTTCCGGCCGGACGGCACGCATCCGGGCCTGATATTGTCCGATGCGCTCAAAGCCCGCGATCGGTTCCCCGACCGGTTCATCCTGGGCTACTGCCCCGACCCGGCGCTGGATATCGCGCCGCGGCAGTTCGAGGCGGCCTGCCGCATGCACGGCGTGCGCGTGTGCGGGGAGTGGAAGTTCCGCATGCTGCTCGATGACCCGCACTGCCTGGAGCTGTTTGATGCGGCGGGGGAGCGGGGCTGCCCGGTGGTGCTCCATATCGATGTCCCTTATTTATGGAAAGACGGCCGCCGCGAGTTTCATCCCGATTGGTACGCCGGCACGGTGGAGAACCTGGCGCGCGTGCTGGAGGCCTGCCCGCGAACCACGTTCATCGGCCATGCCCCGGGCTTCTGGCGCGAGATCAGCGACGATGCCGCAACCGCGGAAGGCGGCTACCCCGCAGGCCGCGTGGTGGCCGGCGGCAGGCTGTACGCCCTCTTTGACCGATACCCCAACCTGATGGCCGATTTTTCCGCCGATTCCGGCCGCAACGCGCTGGCCCGCGATGTCGAGCATGCCCAGCGCTTCTGCGCACGCTATGCGGACCGGCTGCTCTTCGCCCGCGATGACTACGGCGGCGCGCTCCAGGAATTTCTGGCCACGCTTGGGCTGCCTGAAGATGTGCGGCGGAAGATCTGCTGGGAAAACGCGAATCGGCTGGTGCCGGCGCCCGCCTAGATTTGAAGGGAAGCCCTTTACCCCTCTCCCTCTCACGGGAGAGGGTGGCCCGAAGGGCCGGGTGAGGGTCAGCGCAGAGGGAGGTCCATAATTCGGGGACACCCTCACCGGGCCTGAAGGCCCACCTCTCCCTTCCAGGGAGAGGGGTTGTTCCCGTTTACCCAAACAAAAAGCGGCGTGGCGGAGCGAACTCCACCACGCCGCTGTGGAAATCAACCATTGTCTAACGATCCTACTTCGCCACCGCCTCGGTGGGCTTCTCGTCGCCGGCCGGGGGCCGGCTGTCGCTGGCGGCGGCCAGCTTGAGGTTCAAGTCGCCCTGCAGGGCCTGGAAGCGGCAGACCAGCAACGCCGCATCCAACTGGAGGTCCGCGCCGAGCTGGCGGTTCATCTCCCGGTCCAGCACATCGCTGGAGCGGTCGCGGATGATCTCCGTCTGGCGGCGGAAGTTCAGCCACTTGCGCGTCTGCCGCGGCGTCATGGGCACGTCGACATCCGGATCCACGCCCCAGTCGGTGGCCCCTTCGGTGCGATGCAGGCAGCGCCCGCTGGGCAGGTAGTACCGCGCCGCCGTCACCTTCAGCACCGCCGGGTTGGGCCGATCGCCCTTCTCGTCGATGCGGACGAGGTTCTGCACCACGCCCTTGCCGAAGGTCCGCCGGCCGATCATGAGCGCCCGCCCGTGGTCTTTCAGCGCGCCCGAGACGATCTCGGAGGCCGAGGCGCTGTACGAGTTGATCAGCACCACCAGCGGCCCGGTCTGGTAGCGCCCGCGGTGGCTGGCCTCCACCGGCGGATGCGGCTGGCCGTCGCGGCCGCGGGTGGAGATGATCGCGCCGCGCTTGATGAACTCCTCGCACACGTCCACGGCGATATTCAGGAGCCCGCCGGGATTGTCGCGCAGGTCGAGGATCAGCCCCCGGGCGCCCTGCTTGTTCAGATCGATCAGGGCCTTCTGGAGATGCTCGGCGGTGTCCTCGTTGAAGTTGGTGATCCGCACGTAGCCGATCTTGCTGTCCGGGTCGATCATCCAGTCCCAGCCGCTGCCGTTGGCGCGCTTCCAGCCCTTGACGGTCTGGACCTGGATCTTGGCGCGGGCGATGGCCTTCTCGAAATTCGGCTGTCCCGGCCGGCCGATCGTCAGCACCACCTTGGTGCCGTCGGGGCCGGTGATCTGGCGGACGGCCTCGTTGATATCGATGTTCTTGGCGTCGTGCCCGTCGATCTTCAGGATGTAATCGCCGGCCTGGAGGCCCGCGCGATACGCCGGCGTGTCCTCCAGCGGGCTGACGACCTTCAGCAGGCCGTTTTCCATCTGGATCTGCACGCCGATGCCTTCAAAGCTGCCCATCGTCTGCTTGCGGAACTCGTCCATCTTCTCGGGCCAGATGACCTGCGTGTAGCGGTCGAGCTGCTCGGTCAGGCCGTCGGTGAATTCCACGTCGATCACTTCCTGTGGAATTTTCACCGTGCGGCTGTTGGCGGTCAGGATGCTATACAGCTCGCGGGCCACCTCGTTGTGGTCGATGGTCGATTGGTTGCGGGCGGATTCTTCCAGCCCGTCGAGATACGCCAGGAACTTGCTCTTGGCGTCCGCATCGGCCAGGCCTTCAAAGGTCTTGGCCACCTCGGGCGTCTGGACCAGAACGCGCACGGCCTGGATCGCGCCGTGCAGCACCCGGCGGTAGTCCACGTTTTCCACGTAGTACTGCTCGATGAGCCCCAGCGCCTGGCGGACGGTCTTGGCGTCCACGCCGTGAATGCTTTCCTTCCACTGCGGGCCCAGCGGCGCCTTCTGATCGACGTCCGATTCCGGGTCCTCTTCCACGGAGGCGGCGGCCGCGGCGGCCGCGGCGGCGGGCGCGTACATCGAAAGCACCCGGGCATGCCGCGTCGCATCGCTCAGCTCATCCTTGTACCGGCCGGTCTCCTCGTACAGGTTGGCCAGGCCGCTGTAGAGCATCATGGCCTTGTACCACTGGTTGCTCTGGGCATCGGCGCGGGCCTCGGCCTCGGCGCCCTTCGTGACCGGCCCCAGCCACTCCTCATGCAGCAGCGTGGAGGCATCGGGCAGGATGTACTTGGCCACGCACGCGCGGTCCAGCACCTGCTGCCACAGGTTGGAACTGATGTTGTCGGCCAGGTCGTAGGCCACGGCCTCGACCAGGTCGTCGGCGCGGTCCTCGATGGCGGCGTAGCTTTGCCCGCCGGCCACGGCGGTGGACCAATCCTGCTCGCCGGCGGCCTTCTGGTAGGCGTCCAGCGCGCCGGTGGCCAGGGTGACGGCCTGGCCGATCCGCTCAGCGCGCACGCCGGTGCTTTCGCCCAGGAGCTCCTTCATCTTGGCCAGGTGCGTGCGGACGGTCGTCCAGTCTTTCTCCAGCCGGTCCGTGTACCACACGGCCTTGACATAATTCTCTTCATCCTCGGGCGCCGTCAGCGCCGCCGAGATCGTCTGCCGCACGGGCTTGAGCTCCGCCCGCAGCTTGTGCAGCACATCGTCGCTCAGGTCCTTCTGGGAGCCGGCCGTCTGCGCCAGCTCCAGCAGCCGGCGGGCCTTTTCGACGGCCGCCGCGTATTCCTGCTGCTGCTGCTTGCGGGCCTGATCCTGGCGAAGCAGGTAGTTGCTGACCCAATCTTCGGCCTGAACTGAAAACCCATCCTTGGGCGCCAGTCTCAGCACGCGCTTCAGGGCCGCCGAGCCTTTTTCGAAATGCCCGGCCAGCAGGTCCGTCACCGCCTGGCGGCGAATCTGCTGGGGATCATCCTGTGCGGCGGCGGGCTCAGGGTTCTCGGCGGGCTTGGGGGCCTGGGCCGCAGGCTGGGCGACGGACTCTTCGCTATCGGCTGGCTGCTCGTCCTGAGCGTCCGCGGCCGGCTTGACGGCTGTGGGCTTCTCTACCGCCGCGGCGGCGGGCTGGGTGGTGGGGTTGTCCACGGCAGCCACGGGGCTGGCCGAATCGGTCTGTCCAAGCGCGAGGGAGGCTGTGAAAATAAGTACAAACAGGCTCGTCCACAAGCGAGGCTTCATGCTGAGAACTCCGTGGGTAGTAATCGTAACCGGCACACTCGCCCGCGCCGGTGACCCCGTCGCAGACGCCACTAAGGGGCATCATTGTATCTATACGATGCCAGGCGATTCAATGCTTCTTGAAGTTCTGGCATTGGTGCTTGCCAGACAGTAAGATAGAGTTGTTTTCAGCGTGGAGCCACACATGATTCGCTGCCAGGATTGCGAGTTCTTCCACCGCGATGCGGCCGGCCGCATCAGCTTTTCGTGCGATCCCTTTTCCACCATCAAAGAGCCCGAGTGCCTCAACAAGTGGCAGCTCATCAAACTGGACCAACTGGTCCAGGCCTACGGCGCCTCCGTCGAGTTCACCCGCCGGTTCGCCCCCCTGCAGGAAAAAATGTTCAAAATGATGGAGCGGGAACTGGACGACGCGGATGAGTCGGAGCGGTGGAAACAGGAGGACGCCGAGGGCGAGGAGCCCGAAAGCGAAGATCCGCCGCAGGGGTGGACGCAGCCGTAAAGTTTGCGATGGAAGGGGCAAGCCGCGGCGAATATGTCCACCACAAGAGGACGCAGCAGGCTATCTAACGACTCCAGATCGCTGCGGCAGTCAACTGGTGGATAATCAACCTTGCCCACTTGCCCCCGTCGGAATCGTCCCCACGCTTGCCTTGCTCCACGGCGACCTTTCTTCCTAGAATGACATTAGCAATGCAGATGACGGTGTTAATGGTTTTTGCCCTGGTCCTGGTTCTGGGAGAATCCCCCGACCCGCTGCTGATGCGCGCCAGCCCAAACGTGCTGGCCTTTGGCGCGGCCGCCTATTGGATCGTCGCGGCGGGGCTGTCGGCGGCGATCTCCGCGGTTGGGGTGCGGCGACTGTCCCGGGGCCAGGACTCCCTGACGGCTACCAGCCGGCGGCACCACAAGCTGCAACTGCTGGTGCAGGTGTGGCTTCTGGGAGGGCTGGCGCTGTTGCTGGGAATGGGCATTCTCAACCAGCTCGCCGGGGCCTGGCCGCTGAATCTCGTGCCCCTGGTTCGCCAGGGCGTGCTGCGAATTCCACCCGAACTGATGGTGCTGGGGATGTTCGCGGTGGGCTTGCTGCTGCACTGGCTGGCGACGTATCGGTTTGAGCACGCCATACGCGTGCAGGTAGAACAACAACTGATGCTGGCCGGTCGGCCCGTGCGGCCGGGCTGGACGCTGCGGCAGTACCTCGACTTCCAGCTTCGCCACCAATTCCTGTTCGTGGCCGTGCCGGTGTTGCTGATCATGGTGGCCCGCGATGCGGTAGGCCTGCTGCCTTTTTCGCCGCAATGGATCTGGGTGCCGCAGGCGATGACGGCGGCGGCGGTGGCGGCGGTATTCCTGTTTTCCCCCACGCTGCTGGTGCACGTGTGGCGGACGCGGCCGATGGGCGATGGCGAGCTGCGGCGCCGGATCGAAGCCTTGTGCACCCGGCTGAACCTGCAATACCGGCAGTTGCGCATCTGGGACACGGCCGGCGTCATCGCCAACGCGGGCGTTATGGGCCTGCACCGCCGGCTGCGATACGTGCTGGTCACCGATGCGCTGCTGGAGAACATGGATGATGCCCAGATCGTGGCCGTGTTCGGCCACGAGGCCGGACACATCAAGCACCATCACCTGGTGTACTTCCTGGTCTTCACGATGTGCGCCATGGCGCTCTCGGTGGTAATGGTGGGGGCGATCCTGTCGCTGCTGCCGCACATTTCCGCGCGCCAGGCGGATCTGGTGCAGACGGGCGTTTCCCTCGTCACGCTGGCGCTGATCTGGGGCGTCGGGTTCGGCTGGCTGAGCCGCCGGTTCGAGCGGCAGGCCGATGTCTATGGCGCCTGGTGCGCCGGGCTTGACGCCGGTGGTGAACCCGACTTGCCTGGGGATGCCTCGGATCCAGAGTCGCCGCGCAGGCTGGACTATGCCCGCGCCGCCAATCCGCTGGCCGTGGGGGCGCCGACCTTCGTGCGGGCCTTGGAGAACGTGGGGCTGCTGAACGGCATTTCGCCCGAGACGTGGAACTGGCGGCACGGCTCCATTGCCAGCCGCGTGCGCTTCCTGAAGAACTGGACCGTCGCGGGCTACTCCCGCAGCGCTTTTGACCGCAGTATCGGGCGAATCAAAGCCATCCTGTGGCTGGCGCTGCTGGTTGGCGCGGGCGTGGCGGCGCTGACGTACCGGCGGTGGTGGACGCTCTAGGGAACGGCAAATCCCAAATTCCAAATTCCAAATCCCAAACAAATCCCAAGCACCAAATTCCAAACGCTGATAATGGGGACCTCGCAGTTTTTGGGTACGACCTTTCTTCCCCTTTGGAATTTGTGATTTGGTGCTTGTTTGGAATTTGGGATTTGGAATTTGGAATTTGGAATTCCTGTGCGCTCCGCCGATGCTTTCCTCATGGAATCTCCCGGACCGAAACCCGTTGCTCTTATCACCGGCGCCTCCTCCGGCATCGGCCGCGCCACGGCGGAGGCTTTCGCCCAGCGCGGATATGCTGTGGCGCTGGTGGCCCGTCGTGCAGAGCGGCTGGAGGAGGTCGCCCAGGCGTGCCGGCAGGCGGGCGGGGAGCCTTTCGTGCTGCCGGCGGATGTGGTCCGGCGCGACCAGGTCGAGCAGGCCATCGCCCGCACCATCGAGCGATTCGGCCGGCTGGACGTGATGGTCAATAACGCCGGCTACGGCGTGTTCGCGTCCGTGATGGAGCTGGATGAGCAGGAGCTGCGCCGCGTTTTCGACGTGAACTTCTTCGGCCTCTGGTACGGCACCGTGGCGGCGGCGCGGGTGATGGTGCCGCAGCGGTCCGGACACATCTTCAACGTCTCCTCCATCATCGGCAAGCGCGGCACGCCGTTCCACGGCGCTTACTGCGCCACGAAGTTCGCCGTCTGCGGCTTAAGCGAATCGGCCCGCGTGGAGCTGCGGCCGTATGGCGTGCATGTCACCGTGGTTTGCCCCGCCATGACGCGGACGGAGTTCTTCAGCCAGGGCTCCATGGCCCGCCGGGCCGGGCGGGCGTTTTCGCGCTTCAGCCGCACCATGGCGCCCGAGCCCATCGGCCAAGCCATCGCCCGCACCGCCGGCCGGCGAAAGCCCGAACTGGTGTTCACGCTGGGCGGAAAATTCCTGGCCCTGATCTCGGCGCTGAGCCCGCGGGTGGCGGATGGGATGATGGAAATGTACCGGCGGGAGCTGCTGAAGGAGATGGAAGAAGTCACCTAATAATGGGAGTAGGAAATTCCAAATTCAAAATTCCATATCTCAAACAAGTCCCAAGCACCAAATTCCAAACCACACGGTCGCAGGCAAGGATTTGAGCCTCAGTCACTTGCGATTCAGCCCAACTGCTCACCGATTCACTTCATGCTAAGCATGAAGTGGTAAGTTGGGCAAAAGAGCAGACTATGCCAATTTCCCCCATTAGGGGAAGGCGCAGCTCCAGCCTACGGATCACGCTTTCATGCTGCTCACCAGTCGCCGCACCGCCGCGATATGTTCCGGCGTTGTTCCGCAGCAGCCGCCGACGAAATTGGCTCCGGCCGCCACGAGTGCCGGCACGGCGGCGGCGAAGGCCTCGGCATCCATGGGGAAAACGTTGCGGCCGTTCTTGAGTTGGGGCAGACCCGCATTGGGCTTGACCCAGATCAACGCGTCGGTTGCCGCGCGATACCGCTGGACGACGCGGATATAGGGCTCCGGCCCGACGCCGCAGTTGGCGCCAAAGACCGCCGCACCGGCTGGGGCCGCCTCCCGCACCACCTGTTCGGGCGTAACGCCCATCACCGTGGCCGTGCCGTCGGGGCCGCTGCCGAAGGTGAGGCTCGCGATGACCGGCAGGGCCGTGTTTTCGCGCACCGCCCGCAGGGCCAGCAGCACCTCGGCCAGTTCGGTCATCGTTTCGAGCACGATGGCCTCGGCCCCGCCTCGCTCCAGGGCCCTGGCCGCCGCGGCAAAGCCGTTGTACACCTGCTGCTCGTCCACATCGCCCATCATGAGCACCTTGCCCGTCGAGCCGATCGACCCGAACACATGGGCGGCGCTGTTGACCGCCGCACGGGCAATGGCCGCGGCCTTCTCGGCGATCTCTTCCAGCCGGCCGGCCAGTTCGTGCCCAGCGAGCGCGAAAGGGTTGGCGTTGAAGGAGTTGGTGAGGACCACCTCGCTGCCGGCCGCCACGTACGCCCGGGCCACATCGCCCACGGCGGCGGGATTATCCAGGTTCCACAGCTCGGGAATAGCCCCGGCGGGCAAACCGCGCTTGGCCAGCTCCGTGCCGCAGGCGCCATCCGTGATCGTGATCCGGCCGCGAAAGTTGTTCAGGTCCAATGCCATATCTTGTCCTGGGCTAGAGCAACTCACTCTTGATCTGTCACATTCAGGCTGGCTGCGACGGCGGCTGGCGGCGTCAGAAAAACCTCAGCATATAAGGAATATGCCTTCGGTTTTCTTCCTTGCCATCCTTGTCTCGCCGACGCCTGAATATGACATCTCAATCGTTCGGTGCTCTAAGAGGCACGCGCGTTCACAGGCGGCGATCACTACGCCGCCGTATGGGCCACCTTACCGGCCTGGGTCGGGCCGGTCAACGCGGCCGCCGGCAAACCTGCTTGACAACCGACAGAGAGTTGTGGCTCATAGCGGCCATTGCCGGCCAAGCGCACAGCGCGGCGGGTGGCCGTTCATTTGAGGGAGGTTCTGAAGATGAAATGGAAAGACCATGTTCAAAGCTTCAGCCGCGGCAGCAGCACGGCCATCACGGCCCGCGTCTCTCGCCTGTTGCTGCTGACCTTCGTGGTGACGTTCCTGACCACGCGCATCATTGTTTTCATGATCGCCGAGCGGTGGGTGCCCAACCTGTTTCTGTTCGTGGGCGACACGCACGTTCATCACCTGAATTACGGCATCAGTCTGCTGAGCCTGGTGGGGCTGAACCTGCTGATGTTCCGCCCCAGCGGCAAGGGGTTGTACCTGGCGACGATCGGCTACGGCCTGGGCCTGGCCCTCACGTTCGATGAGTTCGGCATGTGGCTGTTCCTGGGCGGCAGCTACAACAACCATCTCACGTTCGACGCCATCGTGGTCATCGCCGCGCTCCTGGCGCTGATCTCCCTGGCAACGACCGTCGAGAAATATCACCCCCGGCACTGGGTCCTGGCCGCACTGGTGGTGCTGCTGCTGGCGATGGGGATCGCGCTGGCGGTGGTGGTGCACCAGCAAGGCGTAATGGACAGGGTTTTCACTGTCAAAGGGCTGTAAACGGTGGGCATCGGTCCGCCCCTTCCAAGGCCATTCCATTCTCAGCGGGAAATCCAAATGGGGGAACTCCACGCCATATGGTCGCCCTGCTGATGGATGCGCAGGGTGAAGAAATGCTCTCCTTTCGGGATGGTCGCCGTGTGGCGGATGCGCACCGTGGAACGTTTGCCATCGCCCCGCGGGCCAAAAACATGCAGTACCTGCCCATCGCAGAGAAGCTCGATTTGGTCAATCGCCGCCGCACCGCGGCAGGAGATTTCGAATTGCACGTGGTCCTGCGCCATCTCGAATCGCTCGCCCATGAGATGCCCATCCGCGGCGACCATCAGGGCGATGCGGTCGGTGGCCCCGAAGCACCGGCGGGCGCGCAGGGCCTCCAGGATATCCCGGCGGCTGTTGCCCCGCGCCCAGACGCCGGCCAGCGAGCCGGCCGTCGAGAGATGATCGCTGGAGGCGACGGCGCCCACGTGCAGGCCGCTTTTCCAGGCATCCAGCAGCGTATGCCCCGGCTGGGGCGTGCGGCCGCCGCGCACCCAGGTGGAGGCCGGGGCGGGAGCGCCGATGGCCTCGAAGCTGGTGCGGTAGGCCTGGTATATTTCTGCCACTGGCGCGAGCGTCTCGTTGTGGCCCATCCACGGGTACAAGTGGTCCGGATCGCCGGGATGGTGCGGAATGACCACGTGATGGCGGGCATCCAGCCGCTGGTAAAGGGCCTGCCGATCGCGCAGGTACGGCACATCGAGGCGGTCGCCGTCGGTCAGGACGACCATGTGGCCCTGGCCATCGGTGTTAATCTCGCAGGCGATGAAGGCCGTGAAAATGCCGGGCAGGTTGTACGCATTGGCCATCGCTTCGACCGCGGCGGCGGCGTCGGGTTCTTCCAGGTCGCTGCGATGGTCGGTCAGGGCCAGGAAATCCAGTTGGGCCACGGCCAAGGCGTAGCGATACGTGTCGGCGGCGGTGCCTTCAACTCGCCACCAGCATGGAGAGACATCGCTGTGACGATGCAGATCGCCCCACAGCAGCGTAAACGGGCCGCCCTGGCCCAGCCAGGTAGCATGGGCCGGCGGCTTGGCCTGCCGGAATCGGGACACGCGCATCTTGTCCGATCGGCCCGCGGCCAGACTCGCCCGCTGAACTGAGGTGGAATGGTCCTCTTGTTCCGGCGCGAGCGTTGCTTGGCCGCCAGTTTCCATCGCCACGAACTGCACGCGCGGCCGGCCGTCAACGTGCTGGACATAGCCTGCCAGCGGCCCGGCCTGCGGGCCGGCGGCCAGCCGCGACGGCGCATCGGCCGTAGCGGCGCTATTTGGAAGTTCGATCGCCTCCTCCCAGCGGCCGGCCTGGAATCGAGAGGCCAGCAGGCGAAATCCCTGCCGCGCCGGGCCGTCGTAGTTGGCCTCGAGTTGCCGCCAGGTGAGCCAGACCGTGCCGCAGGCATCTTGAATAACGCGGGGGCAGGCCCGGCTGCCGCCGGCGGCCGGCGGCTTCAAGGCCTGCTCCAGGTCTGGCGCCAGCGGGGCCAGGCCGTCGGGGCCGACCATCGCACCGGCCAGTTCGCGCCGACCGCGCAGGAAGTTTTCGCCCAGCAGCTCGGCCACGGGCCGGCGCGGCACGATATTGCGCTGGCCCCAGAGCGGCATCCCGCGCTCCCAGACGATCAGGTTCCTGTCGCCGTCGATCATGGCGATGGCCGGATTGGCAACAAGGTTCTCGCCCTGGATGACCGTTGTCTGGGGATGATGGCGCGTGATTCGCGGCTGGCGGTCAACCTGCCGCATGTAGATGCCGAACTGGCCTTCAAGGCACGCCTCCCAGACGACGCGCACGCCGGCGCCGAAGGGGCAGATGGCCGGGGCAAAGCAATGGCCGTCGCCATCGCTGATGCGCAATGGAACGGACCACTGCTGGTGTTCGTACCAGCTCACAAAGATGTGATGCTTGCCCACGGTATTGGAATGGAACGCGACCCAGGGGCGGCCGGCCGAGTCGCGCGCGGCGACGGGGGAAAGGCAACTGCCGGGCAGGGAACATACCGCCGCGGGGGTCGTCCAGGCGCCATCGTGCTGCTGGAAGCTATAGCGGAGAATGGCGCCAGCGCCGGGTACGAGTTCATTCCAGATGGCCAGCAGCCGCCCGTCCGAATCGGCCGAAAGACACGCATCGAGGATTCCGGGCGAGCCGGTAACCAGCACCTGGCCGGCCTGCGGGGGTGGGTCGCCATCTTCGCCGGCCAGCGCTGTCACGCGCAGCGCTGTCCCGTTTGACGATGCGCTCACCAGGGCGCAAGACCATTTACTCCGGCCATCGACGCCGATGGCCAGCCGGCGAGCCCAGTCTCGATAAAGCGAGCGAATCTGGATTACGTCATCACCAGGCAAATTCTTCAAATTCCTACATATCTTTCACAGTTTGCTAACCAATCCATAGTCTAAACCTGTGGTGGCTTGCAAGCGACCCCATAATGATGACTTGCGAAAACCTACAGCGATTGACCTAAGGCATTAACCTTGACGCGAGATTCGGCTTGCGATACACTCTTGAGTTGAGGGGCTGTCTGCCGTCTGACAAGTCGTGCGGCCGGCAGACCCGCATTGTGCAACGGAGTGCCGATGCAGCCCCGTTCTTTACGAGTTGGGTCGAAATCGGGGTTGTTTCCCGGCAGTAGGCCACATTACGGCATGCGCCGCGGGCGGATCGTTGAGCCCGCCGCCGGCGGCGCGGCAACCTGACTGAGTGGTTCCGTCGGGGACGCTCGGCAAATGAAAGGGGCATTTTATGAAACTGAATGTACGGATTATTCGAAGCGAGCGCGGAGATTACGTCGCGACGTGTGTCGCGCTGCCCGGCTGCGTGACGCGCGGGCCGACGCGGGAGGAAGCCCGCCACATCATGAGCGAGGCCATTCGAGGCTACCTGGCCAGCATCAGCGAGTTCGTCTGCGAGTCGATTACTGAAGAGACGATCGTCGAAGTCTGAGCCGGCTGACCGCTTTCCCGTCTGCATCCGGTCGTTCCCTGCCTTTGCTCATTCCCCGCCTTGGCGCCCCGGCGGCCTTTTCGGCTATCGTCGAACCTTGACATCCGTCGCCGGCTTGGCGTTCCGTGCGGCTGTGGAGCCGAACAATCTGCCCTGGGCCGCCTGCTGAAGCACCTGCGGATCGAGCTGCTTGCAGAAGTCGATGGTCCGCTGCAAACCGACCTGCCGGCTGATCCTCGGCTGCCAGTTCAGTTCCCGCCGGGCCAGCGTAATATCCGGGCAGCGGACCTTCGGATCATCCGGCGGCATCGGATGTTCGACGATAACGCTGGAGGAGCCGGCAAGCTCGATTATCTCCTGGGCAAGCTGCCGGATGGTGATCTCCTCCGGGTTGCCGATATTGACCGGCCCGGAGTATTGGCTCTGGGCCAGGCGAACCAGGCCCTCCACCTGATCGTCGATATAACAGAAGCTCCGTGTCTGCTGACCGCGGCCGTACACGCTCAACGGCCGGCCGGTCAGGGCCTGGCAGATGAAGTTGGTCACGACGCGGCCATCGTCGAGGCGCATGCGCGGGCCGTAGGTATTGAAGATTCGAGCCAGGCGAATGGGCAGGCCGCGACGGCGCTGATACGTGGTGATCAAGGCCTCGGCGAAGCGTTTGCCCTCGTCGTACACGGCCCGCGGCCCGATGGGATTGACGTGGCCCCAGTAGCTTTCATCCTGGGGATGCACCTCGGCATCGCCATAGACTTCGCTGGTGGAGGTATGCAGAAAAACAGCCCCCTTGGACTCGGCCAGATCCAGCAGGTGCCGCACGCCTTCGCTGCACACGCGCAGAATCTCCACACCCAGCAGGGCGAAATCCACCGGGCTGGCCGGGCAGGCCAGATCGCACACCAGGTCCACCGGGCCTTCAATTTGCAGCGGCTCAATGACGTCGTGGCGCACAAAGCGGAACGCCCGGTGCTCGCCGAGCCAGTCAATATTGGCCTGCTGGCCCGTCACGAGGTTATCGACGCCGATGACCTCGTGGCCGTCGGCCAAAAACCGCTTGGCCAGGTGGCACCCGATGAACCCGGCAGAGCCCGCAATTACGATTCGCATGCAGTTCTCCCTTCACGGCATGGCAACGGCAAGAACAGTATGATAACGTATCTGGAACCCTGTGGAGGGTCCAGCTTCTTGGGGCCTGTATGAACATCGCAATCGTTGGAAGTGGATACGTAGGACTGGTGACGGCGACTTGCCTGGCCAGCACGGGCAACAGCGTCATCGGCGTGGACATTGATGCCCAGAAAGTCCGCGCCCTGGCGGCGGGCAAGTGCCCGATCTTCGAGCCCGGGCTGGAAGAGCTGATGCAGGCACAACTTGCCGCCGGGCGTCTGTCCTTTACGACGGATGTGGGCCAAGCCGTGCGCCAGTCGGCCGTGATCTTCATCGCCGTGGGCACGCCGCCCCGCAACGACGGCTCGGCGGACCTGTCCAACGTGGAGGCCATCATCAGCGGCATTGCCCCGTACATGGACTCCTCGCGCGTGATCGTCATCAAGTCCACCGTGCCCGTGGGCACTGGCCAGCGGATGTCCGACCTCCTGATGGATTTGACGGCCCACCCCTTCTCCCTGGTCTCCAATCCCGAGTTTCTCAAGGAAGGCGCGGCCCTGGAGGATTTCCTGCGCCCCGACCGGGTTGTCATCGGCAGCGATGACCCCGACGCCATCCAGATGCTCACCGAATTGTACGCGCCCTTCGTGCGCACGCCGCAGACCATTCTGGTCATGAGTCGCGAGGCGGCCGAGATGGTCAAATACACCTCCAACGCCTACCTGGCCACGCGCATCAGCTTCATCAACGAGATCGCCGATATCTGTGCCGCCACCGGCGTCGATATCGCCGAGGTGTGCAACGGCATCGGCGCCGACCGCCGCATCGGCCGCGATTTCCTGAACCCCGGCGTGGGCTACGGCGGCAGTTGCTTCCCCAAGGATGTGCAGGCGCTCATCCAGGTCGCCAGCCACGCCGGCTGCCAGGCCAATATCCTGCGCAGCGTGCACGAGCGAAACGAGCACCAGAAGCTCGCCCTTGCGGAGATGGTGCTGCGCCGCTTCGGCAACGATTTGACCGGTTTGACCTTCGCCCTGTGGGGGTTGGCGTTCAAACCGAATACGGACGATGTCCGCGAGGCGCCGGCCATTCGCGTGATCCAGCGGCTGGCGGCCGCCGGGGCGCAGCTTCGCTGCTACGATCCACGGGCCTGCCGCAACGCCGCCGCCATGTTCCCCGAGAATGCCGCTATCGCTTTTGTGGACGACCCTTACGATGCGGTGCAGGGCGCCGACGGCCTGCTCATCCTGACGGAATGGAGCGAATTTCGCACCCCCAGCTTCGACCGCATGCGATCGCAGCTTCGCCAGCGGGTCATCTTTGACGGCCGCAACCTCTACCAGTTGGCGACCATGCAGCGGCAGCGGATGGAGTACTACTCCATCGGCCGGCCGGGCATTCTGCCGCCGACCAAGCCGAACAATTCGCACGCGAAAGGCCTGGGCAGCAGTAGTGCGGCCGGCGTGATGGAAACGTAGCCTGCGAACTGCGGAATTCCGCAGTTGCCGCATTCCTTGCTTATTCCTGCACCCATAAGCAGTTAAGCAGCAATCCTGGGTGCCGAAACAGGCCAAAATACGCATTTGGCTCTTTTAGCACCTATGCTTATGCGCAAGTCCTTATGCTGCAATGGCGCATGCAAAAGTGCATAATGCTTAAGATGCATATCCCTTGCTTTTCGCAGATTCTCCAGTTTCACAAACTGGCCTTATCAAGCTCACATATGTCGCTATTCACTTGTCAAGCTATCACGCAGCCCTCAACGGCCGCCAGCGCACAGTTTGAAGCGCCCATAGAAATGTAGCAAACGGCGTGCCAAAGTCTTGATGAAAGTTGTAAATATAACATAACATATTATAGTATATTGTATTACAAAACCAATTTTATATTTCATTGAATTGACCTAGGCTATGCTTGGCTGCCAGAATTGGCGCAACGCATGATTTTCCGACAGTGCGCCTGCCATTTTCTGTGAAATCTGGGTGCCCTGGCTGCATCTCTTGCGAGGGTGTCCGACAATTTGGCGGATGCGGGAACGGGCCGAGTAACCGGCCCCCGGTTTACCGCCACAGACCCAACATGTGGGTGCCACGGCTGCGTTGTTTGCAGCCGTGCGCCGGGCCAGGGCGAAGACAAGAAGTTCGGTGGGACCGGCGGCGGCCTCGATTGACCTGGTGGCGACTATTGCCTGTTTCCATGGTGACGCTCCGTCTGGTCCTGGCTTGGGGCGCACGGCTGCAAACGACGCAGCCGTGGCACCCGGCCTTGAATTCCATGGGCTTGCGCCCGGGTCTATTCTGAGGGAGGAGTTCCGACGAATTATCGGACTCCCTCGCATCTCTTGAAGCCACGTGTTTACGCAAGGACCTTCTGATGACGCGTGGCTGCCAAGAGATGCAGCCACGGCACCCGGCGGCATGGCGCCCGGGCTAATGCTCATGCGCCTTGAGGGATGCGGCAATGAACTTCTCAATCGTTCGGTGCCCTAACGATTGGGCATGGAGGTCGGCGCCGTCTGGGGTCTGCCGGGGAATTCAGGGCCCGAACCGAATCCGGCCGGCATGGAAGCGGGTTTCTTCGGCGTCCCCAGCAGAGTATCCAGGTCGTTCGATTCGGCCCGGACGATGTGGTTCTCATCCGTCAGCAGCAGCCAGGGCATGTCGCCAACGTTCCACTGTCGCAAGAGCGCGCGGCTCTGGCGGGGATCGGCCGGCAGGCGGCCCAGCGGCAGGCTGATGCCATTCTGGGAGAGCCAGCGATCCACCACCATCCGCCGCTCATCGGAGGTGAGCACGGTGACGATCACGATGCCCTGCGTGCGCAGCTCCTCGCTTCGTTTGCTCAGGTCGCGCAGCGCGTCCACGGCCCCGGAATGCAGCAGCGACCAGAAGCACACCAGCACGCGCTTGCCTTCCATCGCCCCGGGGGCGGGCAGGGGAGAAAAAACGGACAGATCGCCCAGCGGCTTGCCGATCTGCGGGTTGGGCTTGGGCCTATTGAGCCCGCTGGGGTTCTGCAGCGTGACCTCCACATCCTTCTGCCCGCCGGCGGCCTCGCTGCGGCCGTGCCAGGTCTGCCCGTTGATCTGGGCGCTGGCCGAGACGATCAGCGGACCCGCCGTGAGGCCATCGACGGTGAAATGACCTTGCTCGTCCGCCTGGCTCTTGCGCTCCGGCACGATGTACTGCCCGTACACCGCCACGTCGGCCTTCGGCACGCCGGCGCCGTCCACATCCACCACGGTGCCGGAGATGGTCAAATTGGCCGGCGGCAGGACGATGGGCGCCACATCCACCGTGCCGGTCTGCTCCGACGAGGTGGTGATGCCCGCGGGCATCTGCCCGAATCCCGGGGCGATCGGCGCCAGGCGATACCGCAGGCCGGCGGCCAGATGGGCGATGGAATAGCGGCCCTGGGCATCCGTGGTGGCCAGCGTGCCCATGGGGTGGTTCCACTGCTGGCCGAAGGCCATCACGTCGATGGGGGCCCCGTGCACCGGCGCGCCGTTGGGATCCATCACCCGGCCCTGGGCCATCAGGCCGGGCGAGAGTTTGAGCTCGAGCGGGGCGCGGTCGGAGTCTTTCAGAATCCGCGCGGCCACCAGGTCGTCCGCGCGCACGTACACGGCCCGCTGGTCCTTGTATTGCTCATCCAGCCGCGAGGCGACGAAGTCGAACTCGAAATGGCCGTTGGGATCGGTCCCAACCTGCGCAGGCAGGTGCAGCAATTGCACCACGGCGCCGCCGACCGGTTTGCCGTGATCGTCGAGCACGGTGCCGGCAATCTGCGGCCGCCGCTCCAGGATAACCACCGACTGAATCGTCGAGTTGGCTTCCACCGATACGGCCGGGGGCTGCTCGATGGGCACGTAATCCGGCAGCAGCACGCCCAGGACCTTCCACATTCCCGGCGCCGCCCGCAGCAGGTAGCGCCCCTCCTCATCCGTCATCGCCAGCAGCGGCGCCACCACGCCGACTCCTGCCAGGCGGAAGTAGACCTTGGGCGCCGGCGTCTCGCCGCGGCGGATAACCACCTCAAGAACGCCGCCCTTGGTGGCCGTGAAGTCGAAATTCTCCACCGCCTGCCCTGTCTCGGGCTTTAGGTCACCCGTCTTGACGGCCCACTCGCCCATGCCCGTCGCCGGCCCGGTCAGCCCGATGCTGTACGCCACCGGCCGCAGGCCCTCCAGGCGGTATCGCCCATCGGCGCCCGTGAGCGTCCAAACCATCTCCAGCGGCCCGGCCATGCTGGCCGGCGCCCCGGCCAGGGTCAGCCCGCCGATGCCCTGGCCCTGCTCATCGACGATGCGCCCGCTCACGCTGGCCGCCGGCAGCGACACGATGCGCACATCCGAGGTGCCGGCCTTGTACGCCTGGTGCTGATCTTCCGGGCTCGACGGCAGCGTGGTCATGCGCGCGCGGCCGGGGCCTTCCAGCAGGAATTCCGCGCTGGCCGTCGCGGGCAGGCCGGTGAATTCGAAGTGACCTTCCGCGTCCGTCCGCTGCGCCAGGAAATCCAGCGCCGGCAGCCCCACCAGTTGCTTGGCCGCCGGCCCGAACCGCGCCTGGATCAGCGGCCGCAACGTCACGCCCGCCAGGGGCTGGTCCTTCTCATCCACCACCACGCCGGCCAGCCGGCCCTGGGGGCCAAGCTGGAAGGGCATCTCGATCTGGCGGGGCGCATCCAGCGCTGCGCCGTTCCAGTCCATGGCCAGGCCGTCTTTGCGGGCGATCACCACGCACTGCGCCAGCGGCAGCGTGCCCACGCGCGAAATGATGGCGTACTTGCCCATCATGTCCGTAATGGCCGAGCCAGCCAGGCGAAAACGCATCCACGCCACGGGGTCGTAGCGTCCCTCGTAAAGTTCCACCGTCGCCTGGCCCACCGGCTGGCCTTGGGCATCGAACACGGTGCCTGCCAGCGACAGCTCCACCTGGGAGGTCGGCGCGGCGGTCGATGCGGCGGTCGGCGCCTCGGCCGCCGCCGGCGCGGAGGTCGGCATCGCGCCGGCGGGCGCTGTTGTCACGGTCGGGGCCGAACTGGCGCCCGCGGCAGGCGCGGATGTCGCCGCCATAGCCGGCGCGGAACTGGCCTGCGGGGCGGGGGCAACCGGCTGTGAGGCGCTCGGGGCGGGGGCGGCCGTTTTCGCCCCGCCGCACGCCACGGTCATGGCCACCAGCACAACGCTTAAGCTCAACATCCCAATCGTTCGCATTGTGACTATCCTTTGGACTATCGGCCGACGACGCTAGCCTTCCGCCCGGCCGCAAGTTGGCAGCCATTATGTGATGAATGGGTTTGAAAAGCCAGTCGGCCCCGGTGCCCGGTTTACCAGCCACAGACCCAACATGTTGGTGCCACGGCTGCGTCGTTTGCAGCCGTGCGCCGGGGCCAGGTCGAATACGAGAGGTTCGGTGGGACCGGCTGCGGCTTCGATTGACCTCGTGGCGACTATTGCCTTTCCATAGTGACGTTCCGTTTTGTCCTGGCTTGGGGCGCACGGCTGCAAACGACGCAGCCGTGGCACCCGGCCTTGAATTCCATGGGCTTGCGCCCGTGTCTATTCTGAGGGAAGAGTCCCGACGAATTATCGGACTCCCTCGCGAAAAGATGCAGCCCACCCGGCCCTGGAGGTTGCTTACTGTCGTGTCGGCCACGGAGCGCGCGGCGTGCGCGGTCTATGTGTGTGCCCCAGCCATCCGGGCTTGTTGATTCACCTCGTTGACCGCCAGCTCGGTCAGCTTCTTGTCCGTCTGGCCTTCCTCATCGAGCGTCTGCTGGAGCAGCGAGGCCACATCGGCGTAGCCCATCTCCTCGGCAAACGCGCGGGCCGCGCCGTAGGCGGCGATCTCATAGTGTTCGATGCGCTGCGCCCCGGCCAGGATGGCCGCATCCTTCACGCGCGGATCGCCCTTGGACTTAATGATCGTCTCGCCTTCCTCGAGCAGCCCCTTCATGGCCGCACAGGTGTGCGACTTGGGGTCGTAGCCCAGGCGGCGGAAGATCTGCTCCAGGCGAGCCTTCTGTTGCTTGGTTTGCTGGAGGTGCTCCAGGATGCCCGCCTTGAGATGCGATGAGGTAACGGCCTTGGCCACCTTGGGCAGGGCCGCAATGATGCGTGCTTCCGCATCGTACAGGTCGTAGAGCTCCGCCTTGAGAAGGTCGTCAAAGTTGTTGAAGGCCAGCGACCGGGCCTTCAACGCGGCGACTAGCTTGCTCATGATGATTCCTTTCCGCACACAACTTCGGCGCCAGGGTCACTGAACCCAGCGCCGGTCAGTTCCGACATGGGTCTCGCCCCAGAAACACATTCTGGGGCTCCATCTTGAAGTCTAGAAATCCCGCCCGAAGACGACCTATGGGGACCAGGGCCGATTCGAGGGCACGCAAGAACCGCAGTCACAGGCAGGGGAATATCTGATGGGCCGCTGCGATGAACCTTCAACGCCGGCAAGCCTCCTCGCGTGCCAAAGCGGGATATCGCCCAACTCACGAAGGAGGAGAGCGATACCCCGCGGCTGGCGGTTGAGTCGTAACTGCTATTTCGCCGCGCCGGTCTTATGTGGCTGGCCGGGCATGCCTTCGCCGCCCGGCATTGACGGCTCCATCATCGCCCCCGCCGGCTGGCTTTCGGGAATACCGGCTGCCAGGCGTTGTTTCTGAATTTCCTGCTTGAGCAGATCGATCTTCTTGTCCAACACGTCGTTCTGAACTTCCACTTCGCGCTTCTCCGCTTGCGTTATCTGGCCGGCTCTTGCTTTCCGCTCTGAATCTTGCAGTTTTGATACGACCAGTTGTTTCTGCCCCTGCAGGTCGATCAACTGCATCTCGAGCGCCAGGAGTTCCGGCGGCAGGGCCTGGGGCGCCGGGGGCATGGGCCGAGAATCCGGGCGCAGCGCGACTTCACGCCATTGCAGCCACTTATCCTCCAAGTCGTTCATCTGCTTCTGTTGGGTCGCCAGCTTCGACTCCGTTTCCTTCAGTTGAGCCTCAAATGGTGCTACCTTGTCGGGCGACGCATTTTCGTCATGGAGTTGCTGCACGGCCTGGCGCAGCGATTGAACCTGGACTCGGCTCATCCCAACTTCACGCTTGAGGTTTTCGATCTCGCCAGCGGATTGCTCCTGAGCAATATCGTTCTTGGCCTTGAGCACCTGGGCCTCGGCCAGGATGAGGTCCTGTTGCGTGGCCTTGCCCTGCTCCTTTTGCCGGCGGACTTCCTCCAGATGGGCCTGGGCCTGTTCCAAGGCCTGCTGTGGCGGCACTGGCCCCAGCGGTGCGCCCCGCAGAAACACGCCGCCGAATGGAGGGACCTTTTCCTGGAGTTCCGCACACTTGGCGTCTAGCTCCTTTTTCGCGGCCGCGAGCCGTTCCTTCAGCCGATCCACCCGGGCCCGCACCTTGGCGATCTGGTCAGGCGAGAATTGCTGGCGGATGACGTTCTCGAGGGCCTGCATCGCGAGTCCAAGGGCATTCTGGTACCCCTGCATGCGCTGCTGAATCACGGCCACCTGCTGCTGCAATTCGCCGGCGGCCTTCTGGTTCTCCAATTCCTGCCGGGCCTGGCGAACCTGGCTCTCCGCGATGATGACGTCGGCATCCTCAGCCTGGCCTTGCTCGCGCTGAGCGCGGACCTGCTGCAGATTCTGCTCAGCGCGCTGAAGGTTGTTCTGGGCCATGGCAATGGGGTCCATGCCTCCGGGGCGCATCATCATGCCGCCCTCGCCGCCGCCGGCCGGCGGGGCGAATCCGCCGCCGTGCTCGCCGCCCATCATCTGACCAGCCGGGCCGCCTTCGCCGCCCATTCCGGGGCGAGCCATCATTCCGGGGCCAGGTGGTGGCGGTGGCGGTGGCGGAGCCGGTTTGGTGGAGGCCGGCGGCGAGGCAGGGGCCTGGGCCGTGCTGATCAGGGGTGTGGCGGCGATGGCCGCCGCGGCAACCAGTGCGGCCAGGGGCAGCAGCCAGCACAGGGGACGGGAGGGGCGCGGGTCGTGTGGGCGGGTGTCATTGATCATCACGGTGATTCTCCTTTTCAGGTGCCAGGCCATGCGGCTGAGGCACGCCTCGGCCGCACACGGAGCTTCCACTTGGGCGAAGGCCAAAAGCGACTTGGCCAGACTGGGGCCGGCGGTGCCGCTGGAGAGGGCCACATCATCGGCGGTGAATTCACTTTCGATCCGCTGGCGGCGGCTGAGCCACCACACTGGCGGGCACCACCACAAAAGCGCCGTGACCAGGCGAGCCGCAAATTGCCACAGCGGGTCGCGGCCGGCCAGGTGGCCCAGCTCGTGGGCCAGGATGCCGCGCAGCGCTGTCCCGGCCGGCCGAGCGGCCGTAGCAGGCAAGACCAACGTGGGCCGCCAGATGCCCGCCGCCGCCGGGGCCCAAAGCCCTTCGGCCACCGCGGTGCCGAAGGGGCGTTCCAGGCCGATCCGCCGCGCCATGCGCTGGGCCAACGCCTGCCAGGCGGGCGTGGCCGGCTGCCAGGTCCGCCGCCAGCGCCCGAGACGAGCCAGGTCGCGGGCCAGGAGAGCCAGAAGCGATATCGACACCAGGGGCATCAGCAAGAGGATGATGCCCGCTACGACCGGCACAGCCGGCGGTTGTGCTACAGGGGCCCCCTTGGAGTGAAGGTCGGTTGCAACCGGCACAGCCGAGGGCGGCTGTGCCACACCGATTTCATCCGAACGCGGCTGGACGGCAGCGGTTGGTTCAAGGGGGGGTGCCGCGGCAATCGGCACAGCCGAGGGCGGCTGTGCCACACGGGCTGGTGCGGGTCGGGGGGCAGCGGCGAGCGCCAAAGCCGAGGCCGGCTGCGATGCAGGCCGGGCCACGTTCACCGTCCACAGGCCAGCGCGGGGATGAGCCAGGCTCCAGATTAGCGCGGCCGCCAGCACCAGCGGTCCCGCCGCCAGCGCCAGCCGACAGACCAGCCGCCGTGCGGCGGCCACCTGGCGGCGCAGCAGCCACAGCGCGGCCATGGCCAGGGTTAACCAGCACATCACGCACGCGGCGGCGTTGATCAGGGCGTGCAGCATCATCACTGATCCCCCCTTGTCTTGCCGGCGGCCAGCAGCCGGCGAATCTCTTCCAGTTCCCCCGGTCCGATCCGCTCTTTACCCAGCAGGTGGCACAGGAGCTGCTCTTTTTGCCCGGCAAACAGGTCATCCACCAGCTTTTCCACGGTGGCGGCGGCATACGAGGGGCGGTCCACGGCCGGCTGGTACACGTAGGCCTTGCCCACCTGCTCGTGGACCACCATGCCCCGCCGCTCCAGGGCCCGCAGGGTCGTTAGGACCGTGGTGTAGGCGATCTTCCGTCGGCCGGCCAGTTCCGCGTGCACATCCGCCACGCTGGCCCGTCCGCGCCGCCAGATGATCTCCATGACCTGTAGCTGCAAATCGCCCAGTGGTTCAGCCATGTGCATCGCCCCAAACAGAGGTATTATCGTTCACGTACGTATGGTATAGTAGCAACTTGTCGGCATGGTGTCAACTTTTTGTTTCTGAATTTTCTTTGGCGGCGACAAATTGACGTAAGTGCCATTTCTGCATGGCGGCGGCAGCTCAAGAAACGACTCCGATTTTTCCGATTTCGCGCCCGGATTTTTCAGATTTGTTCCGTCTGTAACGGCAGAATCTCGGGCGAGAAGCAGATTTTCTTCACAAGTGCGCACACGGAGTGCCAGTTTCGCGTGCTATATATATGGAGAGACAACTTTTTTATCGCGAGCACTTACGAGAGAACTTACTGCGCACGTTAGGCGCTCAAGTCCGGCATTGGTGGCGCAATCTCAGTCCAGAAGGCTAACCGTCATTGCAGACCCGCCCCTTGGAGGATTTCGCATGAAGGCGCGTTTTCTATACCCCGGCAGGGGTCATACAGCTCCAGCCCAGGGTTGCCGAGCGCAGCGAGGCTACCCTGGGTGACGCCGACGCAAGTTTCTACCCCGGCAGGGGTTGAATAGCATGATGGCGGGCAGAATGGTTCGCGATGCGCTATTCAACCCCTGCCGGGGTAGAGCGGGATTTCGTACATCCGGTTCCCCGGGTAGCTCGCCGCCTCGCGGTCTTCGCCAACCCGGGGCTGGAGCTATTCCAGCCCCTGCCGGGGTTGAAGCCCAATCGAGTTTCTGCCTCCGTTTCTGCCTCGATTTCTCTTGCGCCGAGCAAGCCCATCGCGCGGAACAACTTGCGAAAATGTGATATTTCCCGCGTTATCCCCGCGTTTTGCGGGTTTCAATTTTTTGCCACTTCCAGTAGAATATCTGTTGTCACCTGCCATTGTGTTCACCGCAGCCGGCAGGGCCGCACAAGGAGGCACAGGCCATGGCGTTCTCACGCTTCGGGAGAAATTTGTCATCATTTTGTTTCATCGCTGTTCTGGCCCTCGGTTCGGTCGCCTGGGCCGGCCAGGAGCAGGATGAAAGCCCGCCGCTGGACATGACCAATCCGGCCAACCTGATCACCATCCAGGCCCGCACCTATACGCTGAACGCCATTCCCGGCGGGGGGGCCAACGAGTCCCATCGCGATGGCCAGTGGAGCTGCAGCCATGTGGCCTCCGACGGCAAGGTGTACTTCGGCGACTCCAGCCACGACTGGAAGACGCCCGGCATGTTCTGCCAGTACGACCCGGCCACGCAGCAGGTGCACGTGCTGTGCCCGGATATCGACGTGGTCTGCGGCGAGGCCGCGGCCGTCGCCGCTGGTACAATCCGTCCCCAGGGCAAGCTGCACAGCGATTGCCAGGAAGATCTGGGCAACGGCTACCTGTACTTCGGCACGTATTACGGCTACACCGGCGCGCCGTACACCGGCGGGCACGTGATCCGCTACCAACTGGGCAGCTTCGAGGCCAACGCCCCGCACTTTGATGACAAGGGCATTCCCAATTCCGGGGCCGAGATTTACGCCGGCATCTGCGTCGATTCCATCAACCACAAGGTGTACGTCAACTCCGGCGACCTGCTGTATCGCTACAATTGCGACGCCACCACGACGAACACCTACCTGGGCAATATCGGCGGCCAGGATTTCTTCCAGTTCTGCGACAGCCAGGGCAATTTCTGGTCCACCAGCTATGGAAACTACAACGGCAACCTGTTCAAGGTGACGCCCGGCAACGTGTTGACCACCTATAACGCCATCCTGCCGCCTATCAGCTATCCCAATGACCCCAACGATCTGGGCACCAACTACGACCAGAGCGGCCGGTACTGGAACTGGGGCGCCAAGTGGGGCGCCGACAAGTTCGTCTTCTGCATGCGGCAGGATGGCGCCTTGTACGTGTTCGACGCCGCCAAGGCCGATGCCAATGACATGGGCCACGCGGTGACCAAGGTGGCGCACATCGGCATCGGCGGCCTGGACATGTGCCTGGGCGGCAGCACCGTGTATTTCGCGCAGTCCGCCACGCCCTGGGGCGCGGCCTACACCGACCCCATCACCCACGCGGCCACCACCTACTCGCACGATGCCAAGGCCCGCGACAACCACCTGAAGAGCATCAACCTGACCGACCCCAACCACGTCATCAAGGATTGGGGACGGCTCATCGACCCAGTGGGGCGCGTGCCGTGGCGGACCGAGGGCATGTCGGCCGATGCCAACGGCAATGTCTACCTCACCGGCGACTGGCACCTGCTGCGGCTGGGGCACGATGCCTGGGGCAATGTCAGCACGGATCCCAACGTGCCGCTGGACCCCAACGAAATTCCCTACGGCGTGGTCCGCATGGATGACAACAACCCCGGCCAGTACTTCACCGCCGACATGTGGCGCGGCCAGTTCTTCGCGGTGGTCAACACGGGCGTGCCCAGCAACATGGCCCCGGTGGTCAGCGCTGGCACGAACCAGATTATCCGCCAGCCGGTAATGAGCGCGAGCCTGGCCGGCACGGTCAGTGATGATGGCCTGCCGGCTGGCGCGGCGGTGACCTCCACCTGGACGGTCACCAGCGGCCCCGGCAACATCACGTTCGGCAATGCCAGTGCGGCGGCGACTACGGCGACGTTCTCCACGCTGGGCACGTACGTACTGCGACTGACGGCCAGCGATACAGCGCTGATCGCTTTCGCCGAGGTGCAGATCACGGCGGCGGCGCCGCAGACGAACCTGGCCCCGGTGGTCAGCGCGGGGGCCGACCAGATGATCTCCCTGCCGGTCACCAGCGTCAGCCTGGCCGGCACGGTCAGCGATGATGGCCTGCCGGCCGGTGCGGCGGTGACGGCGGCCTGGAGCCTGCAGTCCGGCCCCGGCACGGTGACCTTTGCCAATGCCGCGGCGGCCGCCACGACGGCCACCTTCTCCACGACCGGCACGTACGTGCTGCGGCTGACGGCCAGCGATACGGCGCTCCAGGCCTACGCCCAGTGCACCATTACCGTCAGCACCTCCAATGAGCTGCCGTACGGCGGCACGCCGTGGCCTGTCCCCGGACGCATCGAGGCGGAGAACTACGATGTGGGCGGCCAGAACGTGGCCTATTACGACACCACGCCCGGCAACGCCGGCGGGGCGTACCGCACCGACGACGTCGACATCCGCGCCACCAGCGATGTGGGCGGCGGCTACATCGTCAAGCAGATCGCGGCCGGCGAGTGGCTCAAGTACACCGTGAACATCGCCTACACGGGCAGGTACAACATCAGCGTTCGCGCGGCCACCGGCGGGACCTCGGGCAACTATGTGCACATCGAGTGCGATGGCAACGACGTGACCGGGCACATCAACCTGGCCGTGACGCCCGATTTCGATGCCTGCGTGACGAACACGGTGAACAACTGCTGGCTGACCGCCGGCATTCATGTGCTGCGGCTGTACTTTGACACGGGCCAGTACAACGTCAACTGGATTGAGCTGGATCTGGCCAATGCCATGCCGACGGCCAGTGCGGGTCTCAACCAGAAGGTGATGATTCCCAACGCGTTGACCCTGGCCGGCACGATCAGCGATGATGGCCAGCCCACGCCGCCGGCGGTCTGCACGGCCGCCTGGAGCGTGGTCTCCGGCCCCGGCACGGTGACGTTCGCTAACCCGGCCGCCGCCGGCACCACGGCCACGTTCGCGACGGCCGGCACGTACGTGCTGATGCTGACGGCCAGCGACTCGGCCCTGACAGCCACCAGCAATATGACCGTGACGGCCCTGGCCCCCGGCGATTTCAACGGCGATGGCCGGGTCGATGGCGTGGACTTCCTGAACTGGCAGAGCCATTACCCCACGGCCAGCGGCGCCACCTGCGATCATGGCGATGCCAACGGTGACGGCAAGGTCGATGGCGTGGACTTCCTGGCCTGGCAGTCGCACTATCACGGGTAAACCGTGAGCTGTGCAGCGTTGCTGCACACCTCAGGTTCGATAACGAATCATCTCGCCGGGGCGACGGATCCTGAACCGATCCGCCGCCCCGGCCGTTTTGGGGGCAGCCGGCATCGGTCCGGGGGCGCTCTTGACCACGCCGGGCGGATCCGGTAAACCGTGCAATCTCTCGAAATGACCGCCCGGTTCGATCAACACCGCCACACTGGATCACGAGGAGCATTATGAGCCTTCGCCCGCTGGCCCCCACGCCCCCGATGGGCTGGAACACGTTCGACGCGTACGGCTGCGCCATCAACGAGCAGGAGTTCAAGGCCAACGCCGAGGTGCTGGCCGAAAAGCTGCTGCCCTACGGCTATCGCTACGCCGTGGTGGATTCGCTCTGGTGGATGGAAGAGGCCGACGCCATCGATTCGCTCTCACCGCCCAAGTCGCCGCCGCACATGGACGACTACGGGCGGTTTATCCCTTGCCCGCATCGCTTCGGCTCCTGCACGGGCTCCTCGCTGCGGCCGCTGGCCGACTGGGTGCACGCGCAGGGCCTCAAGTTCGGCATCCAGATCATCCGCGGCATTCCGCGCCTGGCGGTGCAGCGGCGGCTGCCGATTTTCGGCGCCTCCGCCACGGCCGCCGATGTGGCCGACCCGGCCAACACCAGCGAGTGGGACGTCAACTTCTACGGCATGAACTTCGCGCACCGCGGCGCGCAGGCGTATTACGACTCCATCCTCGCGCTCTATGCCGCCTGGGGCCTGGATCTCCTCAAGGCCGACGACATGTGCATTCCCTACTACGCCCAGGACATCGACGCCCTCTTCAGCGCCGTGGAGCGGTGCGGTAGGCCCATCGTGCTGAGCCTGGCCCCGGGCGTGTGGATCGACGAGATGCAGCGGGCCTGGCCGCACGTCAGCCAGCGCAGCGAAATGTGGCGCATCACCTGGGACATGTGGGACAACTGGCCCAGCGTGCGGCAGCTTTTCATGTTCTGCTCGATCTGGGCCGGGGCCATCGGCCCCAACAGTTGGCCCGACGCCGACATGCTGCCCTACGGCAAGCTGAACCTCAAGCACCCCAAGTGCCCCGGCGGCCGCTGGACCAACCTGACACGCGAGGAAATCCGCACGCACTTCACGCTGCTGTGCGTGGCCCGCAGCCCGCTGATGATCGGCGCCGACCTGTTGAGCCTGGACGATTTCACGCTCGCCATGCTCACCAACACCGAGCTGCTGGACGTGAATCAGAACAGCACCCAGAACCGTTGCCCATGGCTCAACGTCCACGGCATCTGGGCGTGGATCGCCCGCATGGCCGATGGCGATATGATCCTGGCCATGTTCAACCTGGCCGATGAACCGCAGAGCTTCCACGTGCCGCTCTCCTGGCTGCGCGTGGGCGCCGGCCGCTGGGCCTGCCGCGACCTGTGGGAGCGAAAAGACCTGGCCCCCATTCGGGATGTCGCCGCCGGCTCGCTCCAGCCGCACGCCAGCGTCGTGTACCGGCTGAGAAAACAGGCCGATTGAGAGGCGCCCAAGACAACCGGGGCGGCGGATCCCGTAAGACCCGTCGCCCCGGCGTGATGATTGCGTATCGCGAATCCGCGGGTGTGCGGCCCGGCGGCACATCCCGTGCCCTATCCGTGATAGTTCGCCTGCCAGATCAGGAAGTCCGTGCCATCGACCTTGCCGTCGCCGTTGGCGTCGCCGATATCCGGCGTGGCGCCGCTGGCGGTGGGGTAGTGGGCTTGCCAGATCAAAAAGTCCACGCCATCGACCTTGCCGTCGCCGTTGAAGTCGCCGGGCGCCAGGGCCGTCACCGTCACATTGCTGGCGGCCATCAGGGCCGAGTCGCTGGCCGTCAACTGGAGCACGTACGTGCCGGCCGTCGAGAAGGTAGCCGTTGTGCTGGCGGCGGCTGGGTTGGCGAAGGTGACCGTGCCGGGGCCCAAGACCATGCTCCAGGCGGCCGTGCAGGTGCCCGGCGGGATGGGC
This sequence comes from Phycisphaerales bacterium, assembly GCA_003171335.1. Taxonomy (GTDB): domain Bacteria; phylum Planctomycetota; class Phycisphaerae; order SM23-33; family FEN-1343; genus FEN-1343. Next base: position 1,143 of record PMYD01000146.1, on the reverse strand, counting down.
AGGCCGTCATCACTCACCGAGCCGGCCAGGGTCAGGGCGTTGGGAATCATGACCTTGGCATCGGGGCCGGCACTGACCTGCGGAGGCTGATTTGGTCCCACGTTCACATGTTCGGTCGGATACGGCCCGGGGTAATGTGCCTGCCAAATGAGAAAGTCAATGCCGTCATAAACGCCGTCATCGTCGTCATCTTTAAGGAAAAAGACGTCCGCCTGGCCCTGAAGAATCGAGACCGTGCCGCCCGAAACGCGGGTGCCTTGAAAAACCGCCACCGGGCCCGCCACCGCGCCAGGAGAGTAATAGAGAGGGAAATAAAGGGAATAGTAGAGGCACGAAGGCGACAGGCCGTAGGCGATCACATCCGACGAAACACTGTTGGGCTCCTGAGCGGCCTGGCAGGTGGCCACCCCGTTGGTTACCGTGGCCACGCGCGGCCCGATCACAAAACCCGTGCTGGAGGTATACGGCGTGAGGTTCTCCGCCGTTAAGACGCCCGAGACATCGATGGAAAACGCCGCAATGCCGAGTCCGAGATACGGTGGCACATGCGTGTAATCATCCTCCGACGTTAGCAGCAGTTGCCAGGTGGTCGGCGTGGGATAGTCGATTTGGGCAGTCGCGCCTGTCCCCGCGCCCAGCGCTGCTGTCGTCCAGCCGACTAAGACTACCGTGATAAGGATGAATGGGATTCTCATCGTCTTCTCCTTTATCCTCGATGCTCGCGGAAGCGGCCCCAAATTCCTGCCCATGGAAAATACCAACGTGGCGTGTTTGTCGCGTGCTCCTCTCTTGTGCGAGGAATGCCCAACGGCGGCGTGCTCCCTGCGACCGCGGAAGGATGGCGAGAAACCAGACCCGCCCGCCCTCACACCCATGCCGCCATTTCGGACCCTTCTATGCTGGAAATTGTAATCCGTTTCGGCGCCCCTGTCCACTTTTTTTGCGAATTTTCTGCCGGGCGGCCCGCCGCGCACAAAAATTGGCACTTTGGGGTACGTGTGGCACAGCCGCCCTCGGCTGTGCAGCCGGGCAGGGGACATGCTCTCTGGAAAGGGCACAGCCGGGGGTGGCTGTGCCACACCGGCGGTGCCGCCGCCAGGGGAGAATCGCTCGGCTGAATTGACGTAAGTGCCATTTTTGCGC
>PMYD01000041.1 GCA_003171335.1 Phycisphaerales bacterium | reverse complement strand
AGACTAAGTTGATGGCATTCGTGACTTCTTCAAAAATTCCTTGCTGGGTGCCGTGGCTGCGTTCTTCTGCAGCCACGAGTCTGCAAGTCGCGTTCCCGTTGCCGCGGGACCGGAGGCCCCGACTGCCCCATTCTCCATCCGCAATTCCGCTCCGAAGACGCGTGGCTGCAAAAAGATGCAGCCACGGAACCCGGCTGCGTTCTTTTGCGCGGGTCTCCGGCCATTCGAAGGATCGGGAACGGGCCGAGTAACCGGCCCCCGGTTTACCAGCCACAGACCCAACATGTTGGTGCCACGGCTGCGTTGTTTGCAGCCGTGCGCTGGGCCAGGGCGAAGATGAGAGGTTCGGTGGGACCGGCTGCGGCTTCGATTGACCTCGTGGCGACTATTGCCTGTTTCCATGGTGACGTTGCGTTTTGTCCTGGCTTGCGGCGCACGGCTGCAAACGACGCCGCCGTGGCACCCGGGCTTGAATTCCAGCCCCGCTGACCTGTTGCGAAGGACGTTGCGTTCGGGTTTGGTTAAATCGCCGACTGGCTGGGGAGCCAAACCTTGGCTCGACGAAACGGCTCGCCTCGCCTGATCGCAATCGGTGCAGATCGCAAGTACTTGTGACAGAAATAGTTACATTAACTCCCGTCTGCCTAGGGCATCGTTACTCGCCGGGCTTTCGGCCCAGAGCATCCCCCCCCTCGGACAACCCCATCGAGGAAGTCCATCATTTCCAGGACTTTTAGGCTTGACGGATTTCCGATGCGTGGTAACATACAGAAGTTCCGACCTCCGCTTGTGGAAACGGCGGAGAGGAAAGCCGGCTGAGCCGCCGGTGCTACCGTGAGGGCAGGGCGAGAAATCGCTCACTCTTTCTTCCTGCCTGAGCCCGTCCTGGGCTGGTTTCCGAACAGGTTAGTTCGTGGTTCGCGCGGATGGGTCGCGCGACGCGAGCTTTCCGGATCGAGACAGGTACCGGCAGAGCCGGCAAAAGAAGAAATGGAACAAGTCATGCAAGCGAGAATACTGATTGCGGTTGTGGCGTTTTTGCTGCTGGTGACTGGATTGGCAAGCCGTGCCACGGCTTCAACCATCACCTACGATTTCACGTTCACCAGTGGTGGCATGGATGCCACGGGGACGATCAGCGTCCTGGACGGAGTCGCTCAGAGCGGCTCAATCATCAATGTTACAGGGGTCCCACTCGAAGCAAACTCAAGCACGTTGATCAGCGCTGCAGGGTCCTTGCTTCCGGCGAGCGGAGCGACCGACGCCCGGAATCGTGATGGCGACGTCATAACGTATGACAATGTCGTCACCGTTGCGAATGATCCCGTTCTAAGTGGCAACGGATTGGGTTTTGGCTCCGACCCATACGGTCCGAGTAATTACAACACGCTTATTAATGTGTGGGGTAATTCGCCGGGTTCATACACCTTGTTTATTGGGGAAGCGCAGTTGGACCCAAATGGAAACGTAGTCGGAGATGCTCAATACGTTTACCATATGGATTCTGGTTCTTTTACTCTCACCCCGGTCCCCGAACCCGCCGCGCTCTCGCTGCTGGCCTTGGGTGGCTTGGCGATGCTGCGGCGGCGGAAGTCTGCCTGATTCACGAGCACCGGCTTTCGATTGACGATTCGGACGGGCGGTCTTCGGGCCGCCCGTTTCGCTGCGCAGGGTTGGCTCTGCCGGCGAAGTTGAAAACGGGGCGTTCGGATGCCTTGACACGTTACCGGTGCTATGCCCCACATCGCCAACTCAGCGCATTTTCAAACCGGCGGATTGGGTGGATTTTCGGACCGGCGTTGACAGATGGGGCCGGACGTGGCTTCGATTGACCTCATGCCGAGTATCGCCCCCGGGCGAGACGCCCGTGGGACTCATGGGCGAGACGCCCATGCCACGTTTTCGTTCTCACGCGATGATCGTCTTTCGTCTGTGGAGGTAATCCCACAGGACGTAACGGTCCAGGTCCTTGCCGCTGGTGAAGAAAACGCGGCCGCGGGTGGATTCGGCCATGCGATAGGCGAATTGAATGTCTTCGCGGCTCTGGCTCCAGCTTGGCAGCAGGAAAACGTTGATGACGATGCCCGCGCGGGCGCACAGCGCGGCCTCGCGAAGCGTGGCGTTCTCCGTGCGGCTGTCGGCGGGATACAGCAGGTAAAGCATCTCGCCGTCGAAATGGGCCGTGGGCAGGCCGTCGGTGATGAGGATCACCTGCCGGTTGGGCGTATCCTGGTTGGAAAGCAGCCGGCGGGCCAGGTACAGGCCGTGCTGAAGGTTCGTGAAGTGCGGCGGGATCTGCTGCTCGGAGATGTTCGGGTCGCTCATGTCCACCTTCAGCCGCACGATCGGGTCATACAGCATCACCGGGCGCGGCATGAGCGAGGCGATTTCGGAGGCCTTGCGCTCGCGGGCGAAGGTGTACACCTCCACGAAACGCAGGAAATCGCCCGGAAATGCCCCGCGAATGAGCCCCTGGAGCGCCAACGCCATGCGCTTGGCGTTGACGTACTGGCGGCCGTGCCGCATCGAGCCGGACATGTCGAGCAGCAGCGCCGTGGCGCACTTGGGCGTGTTGCGCGTGCGGTGAATGACGATATCCTCGCCGGTCATTCGCACGGGCAGGCCGCCTGGGCGGCGGATCATGGCGTTGATCATGGAGGAGGGAATGTCCATGTGCGAGACGGAATCGCCGAACTCGTAGGGCTTGGTCTGGCTCAGCTCGACGGCGCCTTCGCCGACAACCATGCCGACGTGCCGGCCGGAGCGGGCGGGCGCCAGTTCGCTGAAGACCTCCTCGATGATTTTGGACTGGAACAGCCGGTACGCCTTGGGCGTGAGGTGGTAGCCATCGGGGCCGTGCTCGAGCCCCTGCCGCTCGGCGGCCTCCTCGATGAGGTCCTGGATCTGCTGCTGGAGGGCCGAGAGCTGCTCGATGTCGCCCGGCTCGGCGAACTGGGCGAGTTCTTCCAGGTCGATCACGCCGATCTGGCCGTTCTGCGCGGCTTCCTCGAGCTGCTTGAGCAGCCGGTCGATCATCTCCAGCTCTTCCTTGATTTCGAGGGCCTGGGGCACGGACAACGGCGCCGAGCCGGTGAAGGCGTACTTGGCCGCCAGCTCGTCCACCTGGTACAGCTCGCCCAGCCGCTCGATGAGTTGCAGCACTTGGCGCGCGAACGGGCCACCTTCGTTTTCCGCGGCATACCACAGCAGCTCCAGGTCGCGGATCTGCTGGAGGCGGACGGCCTGGGCGAAGCGGTTGGCCAGGCGCTTGGGCGGACGTGTCGACGCGGCCAGGTCGCCATACTGCTTGCGGGCGAGTTTCGCCACCGAGTCGGTCTCGTAGGTGCGCAGGATCTTGGCCTTTCGCTCCTGGAGCAGCTCGATGAGCGCCTGGAGACTGGGGCCAAGACCGGCGATCTGGCTGGGGTCGATGTGCACGGCCCGGGCCAGTTCTTCAGGCGTCAGCGGCCGCGAGGAGCCGTGGAACATGAGATGCTCGAACGCCGCCGACAGCACATCGGGCATCGCCGCCGCCGGACCAGGCAGGCGAACGGGATCGTATTTCTGGTACGTGTGAATGACCCCGCCGGGGGCGGGCGGGGGCACGGCATTTTTCTTGGCGTTGCGCTTGACCATGGGACTCACGGAATCTCATACACAATTCGCCCGTGATGCTCCGACCGGCTGATGCGATCGGTCGCGTACAGCCCGGCCAGCACGAATTCGACGCACGAGGCCCGCACGGCATCGCTCCGGGCCGGGTTGACCTCGAAGGCTTTCTCCCACGCCGCGGGCACCAGGCGGAACCGCTCGGCATACGCCGAGGAGGGCAGCATGTCGCCCACCTCGATGCGCACGCCCTTGGCGAAGGTGGCGGGAATGGACTCCAGCGAGGCTTTTTCCACGTATTCCTCGAAGACGTTGGCGATGGCCTCGGCGATCACCGCCTCGAGCACCTGGTCCTCGTTCATCTGGCTGGTGCCCATCAGGTCCAGTTCCAGCTTGCCGCGCGAGGAGGCGTGGATGTGCGCCAGATCGCTCACGCGCGGCACGGCGGGCTTTTCTGCAAAGGCCACCGCCCTCCGGCGGGCCGAGGCCAGGAGCGTGCGATAGTTGGCGATGCTGAAGCGGGCGCTGACGCCCGATTCCTGGTCCACGTACTTGCTGCGGCGGGCGCAGATGCTGATCTGCTCGATGATCTCCGACATGAAGCGCGGCACCAGCAGGGGAAACTCGCCATCCAGCGGCACGGCGGCCTCCTGCTGCATGATCTCGATGCCCGTGTCGCGGTCCAGCGGGTAGTGCGTGCGCACGACGGCGCCGACGCGGTCCTTGATCTGCGGAATCACCTTGCCGCTGCGGTTGTAGGTGGAGGGGTTGGCCGAGAAGAGCACCAGCGTGTCCACGTCGAAGCGGACGGGATAGCCGCGGATCTGCACATCGCGCTCTTCCAGGATGTTGAACAGGCCCACCTGCACCTGCTCATCCAGCTCGGGCACCTCGTTGACGGCGAAGATGCCGCGGTGCATCCGCGGAATGAGCCCGAAATGCAGCGCCTCCTCCGCCGACATGGAGGTGCCTGAGGCCAGCCGCGCCGGGTCGATCTCGCCGATGAGGTCGGCGAATTTCGTGCCGGGCGCCAGCCGCTCGGCGTAGCGATCTTCCCGCCCCCACCAGGCGATGGGCGCCTCGCCGGCGGGCCGCTCGGCGATGAGCTGGCGGCCGCGGCGCGTGATGGGATTATACGGGTCCTCGTGCAGCGGAATTTCGCCATCGGCGAGGTACGGAATCTCCTCGTCGAGGAACCGCACCAGCATGCGCATGAGCCGACTCTTGGCCTGGCCCTTCTCGCCCATGAAGAGCATGTCGTGCCCGGCCAGAAGCGCGATGATGATCTCCGGAATCACCGTGCTCTCGTAGCCGATGATGCCGGGAAACAGCACCTGCTCGCCCTGGAGCATGTCCAGGAGGTTTTGGCGCACTTCCTCCTTGACCGGCCGCGAGACCCAGCCGCTGTCCTTGAGTTCCCGAAGATTCGCCGGTTTGACCTTGTTGATGGACAAGTCTCAGTCCTCGACTTGGCGTTTGCGCTGGCCCCGATGCCGCCGAATCATTCTATGGTTGCTCCAACATGCCCTTCCACAAACGCCGCGCCGGCGGGCTCTGGCGCCGCTGGCAACTCCAGGCCTCCAAGACCACTTGGCCGCGCGAGTCCGTTCCTCCCATCGTCACGGTATTCTCCGCAGGGACATGAAGCATGAGGCGCCCGCCGGCAGACCCCCCGCCGGCAGACCGACCGGGTGTTGCGCGAAATGGCGGGTCGATAGCATCGGGTAGGCCGGGGCCTCAC